>CAZTYW010000095.1:0-1742 GCA_964617695.1 uncultured Dehalococcoidia bacterium | reverse complement strand
CCCATGCTCGCCTTGTTCAGCAAACGTGACTATGTCATAATAAACAACACCGCGACAAGAGGAACGCAGTGTGGTGCAGAGGTATCAGAGGAGCAACGCTGGCTGGCAGCAATACCAAGGAGGGTATTCTTGAGGCGACGAGGGAACTGCTGCAGACCATCATCGACGCCAACGAATTGGAGAAGGAGGCGGTGGCGTGTGCGTTTTTCACCACAACCCCCGACCTCAATGCAGAGTTCCCTGCCCAGGCGGCACGGCAGCTAGGCTGGACCGACGTCCCGCTGCTTTGCGCCCAGGAAGTCAACGTCCCCGACAGCTTGCCAAGGTGCATTCGTGTCCTTGTGTTGTTCAATACAGAGAAGACGGGGGAGGACATCGTGCACGTGTACATCCGGGGGGCCGAAGCGCTGAGGCCAGAACTGCCGAAGTGAGGAGCGTAGACCGTGATTGTGGTGATGAAAAAAGACTGCACAGAGACCGAAGTCTCCAACATATGCAGGCGGCTCGAGGATGCGGGGCTTAAAGGGCATCTGTCTCAGGGCGTTGAACGGACGGTCATAGGCGTGGTCGGCGTTGCCACCGCGGTGCCGGACCTTCGCGACACGCTGGAGCTTCTGCCTGGGGTCCAAGAAGTAGTCCCCATCACCAAGCCCTACAAGCTGTCCAGCCGAGAATTTCAGCCTGAGAACACCGTAATCAAGGTCAATGATGTTGCGATAGGCGGAAACCAGGTGGTGGTTATGGCCGGCCCGTGCGCCGTCGAAACGGCAGAGCAGGTGATCAGCACGGCCCGGGCTGTCAAGGAAGCAGGCGCCAGCATTATGCGGGGCGGCGCTTTCAAACCCAGCACCTCCCCCTACCAGTTTCGCGGCCTGGGAGAGGAGGGACTCAAGCTCCTGGCCGAGGCCAAACAGGAAACGGGCCTGCCGCTCGTCACCGAGGTGCTGACGCCGGGAGACGTTGAGCTGGTGGTCCGCTATGCCGACATCTTGCAGGTAGGCGCACGCAACATGCAGAACTTCATCCTCCTCGACGAGGTGGGCAAGGCCAACAAGCCGGTGATGCTGAAGAGAGGCATGTCGGCCACGATTCAGGAATGGCTGCTAGCCGTGGAGTATATCCTGGCTCAAGGCAATCGCCAGGTTATGCTGTGCGAACGGGGTATCAGGACCTTCGAGACTTTGACAAGGAACACGATGGACATCAGTGCCATTCCGGTGATCAGCAAGCTGAGCCATTTGCCGATCATCGCCGACCCGAGTCACGGCACAGGCAGCCGCGACCTGGTGAGGCCGATGTCTCTGGCAGCGGTGGCCGCCGGGGCAAACGGGCTGATCATCGAGGTCCACCCCAGTCCCGAGACGGCGCTCAAGGACGGCGCTCAGTCCCTGACCTTCAAGCAGTTCGAGGAACTCATGACAGACCTGGCTCCGGTGGCTGCCGCCGTGGGACGCAGGATAGCAGGCAAAGGCGTCTGAGGGAAGGTCAAGCATGCAGATCGAGGAGGAGCTGACCGAGTTTGTACCCCAGCGGGAAACAGTGCTCACCATCGGGGTCTTCGATGGCGTCCACGTGGGCCACCGGCACCTGATCGAGTACGTCAAGAGGCAGGCACTGCTGAGGGACTACCTGGCCGGGGTGGTGACCTTCCGCCAGCACCCTCTCCAGGTCCTGGCACTTCAATCGCATGTGCCCCGTCTGACCAGCGTGCAGGACCGGATAAGCCTTCTCAGAGGGCTGGG
>CAZTYW010000094.1:0-2302 GCA_964617695.1 uncultured Dehalococcoidia bacterium | reverse complement strand
CTCCTCAACCAGGACGGGCACGTCTCCGAAGGGAGCGGGGAGAACATCTTCATAGTCATGAACGGCACGCTGGTAACGCCACCGCCATCTGATAACATCCTCGTCGGCATAACCCGCGACACCATCATCAAGCTGGCCAAGAATGAGCTCGGAATCGATACCATCGAAAGGTCCGTCCAGCGCAACGAACTCTATGCCGCAGACGAGTGCTTCATGACCGGCACGGCAGCACACGTCACCCCGGTTATCGAGATCGACCGCAGGGCAGTGGGGCCGGGTGTGGTAGGCGACATCACCAGGCAACTCCAGCAGCTCTATTTTGACGTGATACGCGGCAAGAATCCCAAATACATAGATTGGTGTACTCCGGTGCAATGTACCAGAGCAGTAGCGTAGTATCCCAATCATGGAAATCGTAGCACGCTCGGAATACCTCCTGTTTATATTCCTGGCCAGCGTAGGAGTCCTGCAGCTCGTAGCTGCACGCTCCGGACTCAAAGGACTTCTCTTCATCAGGCAGCCGGCCCTGGCCTACCTCGTCTCCCTGGCAGCCATAGCCGGCTCGTACTGGTGGTTCTTTTTCAGGGACTGCCGCATTGACACGGTAATGCGCCGATCAGGGCTCGAAGGCGCCCAGCAGTTCTACTTCTTCTGCGTCGGAGCCTTCCTGGCCCTGGCATTCACCCTGGTTGCCTCATCCCTGATCGGCGCCGTGCGAGCCAGGGGCCACAGCATGGACAACCCCGGCTGCAAGGGGCTGGACGCACTGCGGGAGATGAGCCCCTTCGAAGCGGTCAGAAGAAGCCTCAGGTCCAGGGAACGCAAATGGCCGAAATAGACGAGAGAGTGCTCCTGTGGATCAACGGCCTGGCGGGCAAGTCCGCCGTACTGGACAGGCTGATGACAGTGCTGGCCAACGACTATTTCGTGCCTGTAAGCATGTCACTTGCTCTATTAGCCATCTGGTTTCTAGCCAGAGAGCCGGTCCAGCGGGAGAGCTATCAGAGATCAGTCATCGTGGCCGCTATAAGCATGGGGTCAGTCTGTGGCTTCGTTCTGGCGTGTAACTACCTCTACCACCACCCGCATCCCTTCGAAGACATGCCCCAGCTCATGGACACGGTGAACAAGATCTACTACCCCATAGTAGACCCGGCCTTCCCCAGCAACACGGCAGCAGTCACCTTTGCTGCGGCTACCAGCATATGGCAGAAAAGCCGCAGGATAGGGGCACTCCTGTTCATCCCGGCCATCCTCATGCCCTTCGCCAAAGTCTATGCCGCCGTCTACTATCCGTCAGACGTAGTAGCCGGGGCGATCCTGGGCATACTCACCAGCTATTTCATCTACAAGCTAATAATGCCCCTGTTTGAGCCCATAATAAGGCAGGTTTTCCAGGTACTCAGGAAACTGTGCCTCGCCTAGGAACTGCATTCTGGACGCATCCTGGATACCCTGTGAGTCATGATGCCAACCGTACAATCGTGTTGAAGGCGGTCTGAGCCAAGGGCAGCAAATGAGATTGTCGATCATCGTGCCGACCTACAACGAGAGGGACAACATCAGTCCCCTCATAGAGAGAATCGGCCAGGCCCTTGGCAAGGGCGAGTACGACTACGAGGTGCTGGTGGTAGATGACAACAGCCCCGACGGCACTGCCGGCGTTGCCGAGAGCCTGTCCGGGGACTATCCGGTCAAAGTCATCGTCAGGGAGGGAAAGATGGGCCTGGCCTCAGCCGTGGTGGAAGGCATGAGGAGGGCCGAAGGCGAAGTTTTCGGCGTGATTGACGCGGACTTGCAGCACCCTCCGGAGCTGGTGGTGCAACTGGCACAGGCCACAGCGGAAGGATATGACGTGGCCGTAGCCAGCAGGTACGTTCGGGGTGGAGGGATAGAGGACTGGTCGCTGCTGAGGAGGATCGTGTCCAAAGCCGCCATCCTTATGGCCAGGCCGCTGGTCAGGGCGCGTGACCCCGTGAGCGGCTGCTTCTTCCTCAAGAAGGAGGTGGTGGCAGACATAGACTTCAAGCCCTCCGGGTTCAAGATCTTGCTCGAAATCCTGGTCAAGGGAAAGTACGACAGGCTCAAAGAGGTCCCGTACGTCTTCGGAGAAAGAGCCAGGGGCAAGAGCAAGCTGGGACGCGGTGAGTTTGCCAGTTACCTGAGGCTGCTGTGCGGCCTGTATCTGTTCAAACTGAAAAGGGCCTTCGCCGTCGGCAGGCCCAGATAGGCGGCGCAGACACAGATGGCGCTACAAAGCTCCGCTGAGAAGTCCATCGCCGCCAAATAGGTCGGAGAACCC
>CAZTYW010000093.1:0-2388 GCA_964617695.1 uncultured Dehalococcoidia bacterium | reverse complement strand
GTTTTGACTGACGTATAACATAGGCCCCAGGTGGTGTCAAGGACGGCCATGCCGCCTGTCGGGAGCTAGGGGCCTGTCTTCACAAGCCACAGCTGCTCCGCCAGGAAGGCGAGGTATTGCCGGTTCTCCAGCTTCTCCTGCCAGCTACCTGGAATGGCCTCGACCCCCAGGTACGCCCCTGAGATGGCCCCTGTCATGGCCCCAATGGTATCGGTGTCGCCTCCGAGGCTTATGGCATAGGTGACTGCCTTCTCGAAGGAGTCGGGGAAGGACAGGAAGGAATAGATGGCTGCGGGCACAGAGTTGAAGGCTTCGATGCCGTGTCCCAACTCCTCAATCACCTGCGGCTTGCTGGCTTTATGCAGCAACTCCCCTATTCGTTGCACTCTTTGCCGGAACACGTCGTGGCGCATGAAGTCCAGGAGTCTGGCCAGGAAGTCGTCCGTTCTGAGCCCGGAAGGGGCATCGGCGGCTGTAGCCAGGGCGACGGCGCAAGCCTGCAAGGCGGCCCCTTCCTTTCCCAGCTCGTGGGCGTGAGTGGTCTGGCTCGATTCGTAGGCTATCTGCCTCAACTTCGATGGATCATCGTAGTAGAAGACGCCGACGGGGGACACCCTCATGGCGGAGCCGTTCCCGAAAGAGCCGCCGCCGTACAGTTTGGCGGCTGCCTCGTTCCAGGGCTCTCCGGCGCGTATCAACCTGAATACTCGCGGCGGACCCGGCCCGTAGCCGCGGTATGGCTCAAGCTCGTAGTTCTTCATGAACCTGCCCGTCATGTGTTCGCCGTCGAAGCCCTTTCTCTCTATTAGTGATTCGGCCACGCCGATCATCATGTGAGTGTCGTCGGTGTAGATAAGAGTGTCATGCCTTTCGGCGAGAAGCAGTACCTCGGCCTCGTCGACCCTGCGACGTCCCTCGAGTCCGGCGCCAAGGCCGTCGCCGACTCCGGTGCCGATCAGTGAGCCCAGGAACTTCGACCTCAAGACCTCTGGCTTCATAGTTGCCCCTGTGTCGTTTGTGCAGCCGGTGCCCTGCCCCCGGATCGAGCCCCGGGCCCACCCAGCCTTAGGGGTGGCTGCCCGGACTTCTAGCTGCTGTCATCAACCGCTTGCAGTCCGTAGAGCTGCGCGGCATTCTGCGTCGTACTCTGGGCCACGATTTCGGGCGGCAGCCCTTTCACCGCGGCAGTGGCCTGCAGCGCCCGGCTGACGTCAGCCGGTTCGGCCCGGTGGCCTCTGTAGAACACCGGAGAGTCCGTCTCCAGGAGCAGGTTTGTCAAGGGCGCCTCCCTTATGGCCCTGCGGTGCTCGGCGTGGTACTCGGTGGCCAGGGTTGCCGAGACAAAGTACCCTGCGTCCAGAAT
This sequence comes from uncultured Dehalococcoidia bacterium, assembly GCA_964617695.1. Classification (GTDB taxonomy): domain Bacteria; phylum Chloroflexota; class Dehalococcoidia; order UBA2247; family RBG-13-53-26; genus CAZTYW01. The sequence continues at coordinate 1,025 of CAZTYW010000093.1, read as the reverse complement.
CTCTCTCAGGACGTTGGTCGGGCCGGTGTACCAATGGAATACCGCCTGCTGCACCCCTGCGTCTCTGGTCAAATCAAATGAGTCCTTCCACGCGTAGCGGGAATGAATTATCACCGGCCTACCGTGTCTCCTGGCCACAGCCAGAATCGCTGCGAAGGCTTCCTTCTGCAGGTCCTTGCTCGATACGTTCACCACTCTCTTGTGATAGTCGAGCCCCACCTCCCCTATGGCCACGACGTCTCTCACGTTGTCTTCCACGAACTGGAGATTCCGCGCTATGGATGCGTTGCCCTCGTCCAGGCACCCGGGGTGCAGCCCGATGGCGGGATATACCACTCCCCTGTGTTTCGCTGCTATCTCCAGCACCCGGTTGTTCGATTCGTAGTCCGAACCGACGGCCACGATGGCTACAACTCCTGCCTGCCTGGCCCTCTCGACAGCCGAGTCCGGGTCCTCCAGTTCCTCCAGGTGGGCATGTGAATCGACCAGTCGGTAGGCGCTGTCCATGTTCGTTTTCTCTGGCGACTGCTTCCTGGGACATCGCCCCCAGACGTCAGCCAGGCGCAAGATGGTGCCCGTCCCGGACGAGAGACGCCCTGGGGACGGTAGAGCCTCTGCTCACGGGGCAATTATAGCTTTTGTTGGTTGCAGTGTCGTCCTGGCAACTGGCCTGTGAGGTAGACAGGGAATTCGGTAGACCGCAGGTTATTGAAATGGGGGGACCTGGGGTATGCTTGGCAAGCCGGCCACCCGGTGACCTAGAACTCTTCAATCAACTGCGAGATCTGCTCCAGGGTGAAGACCGGCCCGTCCTGGCAGATGTACTTCTCTCCTACGTTGCAGCGGGCGCACTTGCCCAGGCCGCACTTCATCTTGCCTTCGAGTGTGGTGACAATCTGGTTGTCGGCAAAGCCCAGCTTCTTCAGTTCAATCAGCGTGAAATGAATCATGATTGGCGGGCCGCAGGTGACGGCGATGGCGTTGTCTGGCGAAAGCCCCAGTTCGGCGACCACCGCAGGTATCAG
>CAZTYW010000092.1:0-2748 GCA_964617695.1 uncultured Dehalococcoidia bacterium | reverse complement strand
GGACTTCACCCTCACCCGGCCTCTCCCGTCGAGGGAGAGGGGGTGGTGCTGGCCTGCAGCAGTGCCAGGGCCCGCCCAGACTGCGGTCTCCCTGGGAGACCCCGCCGGCCAATTGATTCGCTGGGCGGCCCGCCCTTTCAGGCGGAGTTGAGCCCCCGTACTCGGGGTCAGGGACGACCTCGACCGCCGGGAGGGTCTTTCACCCGCAGCACATCCCCCAAATCTAGACACTTTATGTTACGCTACCCTGGGGCGGTGCAAATTGACTTGTTTTGCCCCTTTTCCTTAAGATAGAGTAGTGGCGCTTCGGGGCGCTAGCTCAACTGGCAGAGCAGCTGACTCTTAATCAGCCGGTTACAGGTTCGAGTCCTGTGCGCCTCACCATCCGAACCCTATCCTGCAAACGTCACGCCCTAGCATGCTGTGAATACTGGGCGATTGCCTCACCTTTGACACTTCGTGCTGAGATGTGAGAAGCTATTCTACCGTAGTCGGGGCTAAACAAAGAGAACCGTCTCAATAGGAAGGCCTCGACAGAGATCAGGAGGGTTGCATGGCTCAAGAACTGGATATGACCACCAAGAACTGCACGGTCGAAAAGGAAGGACACATCCTGATCGTCACCCTCAACCGGCCGGAAGCCAAGAACGCGCTTACCCCGTCCATGCTCATCGGCATGTACAGGGCCTGGCGTCTTCTGGATGAAGACGACGACCTGTATTGCGCCGTACTGACCGGCAAAGGGGATACGTTCTGCGCCGGCATGGACCTGAAAGCAGGGCCAGGGCCGGGCGATGACCCCGACGAAATCCAGCGGTTGATGCAGGATGTGCCCAACCTGCACTGGCAGGCACTGCTGCGGGAGGGCCGTCCCAACAAACCGATCATACTGGCAATCGAGGGTTATGCCGTGGCCGGCGGTACCGAGATTCTGCAGGGTACCGATATACGCGTCGGTGCCGAGGACTCCATCTTCGGCGTGACTGAGGTCACCCGCGGTCTCTACCCCATGGCAGCCTCCGCCATCCGCCTGCGCCGGCAAATTCCCTACTGCCTGGCGGCAGAGATTCTTCTTCTGGGCCGCCACATCACCGCCCAGGAGGCGCTGAAGTGGGGGCTCATCAACCGGGTAGTCCCCAAAGGGAAAGCCCTGGATGAAGCATTGAACATGGCACGTCAGCTCTGCGAGAACGCCCCAATTTCCATAGGGGCAATCACCCGCACGCTCCGCGAGATTGACGAGTCAGTGCCAGAAGCCGAGGCCCTTAAGAAACAGGATGAGATCGGATGGCCTGTCTTTGCCACCGAGGACTCCAAAGAAGGCATGAGGGCCTTCAAGGAGAAGCGCAAGCCCGTCTACAGGAACCGCTGACCACAGAAACAAACGTGCTGCGCCGAAGGTCACGAGTGACCTTCGGCGCAGGTTCTATCAGACAGTGATGCGCCCTACCGAATAGGCTGGCCAGGGCTGAGCCCGGCGGAAGTGGTACTCGAACCAGGGCGACGCGACCATTGTCAGGTCCATTGGGGCCACGACGCCGCTGCATCGAGACGCCCCTTGAGGAGCAGCAGGAAGCAGAGACACTCACTGGGCTTCCGTTCGCCGGGCAGCCTCCACTCCGCCCAGGAAGTCGCTCACAATAGAGTTGAAAGTATCAGGTTGCTCCTCGTGGCACCTGTGACCGCAGTCCGGGAGTACCACCATTCGCGAGCCTGCGATTTCCCTGACCATCACCTCCGAGATGTCACGTGGCGTTACGGTATCCCGCTCACCTACGATTATGAGGGCTGGCTTCCGGATTTCTGAAAGCCTGCTGGTGAGATCAGGCCTGGCTACAGTGGCCTCATGAGCCTTCACGAACTTCTTTGCGGAATCGGTTGCCTTCAACCTCATCCTGGCCGCCTTCTCCTCTCCCCACATCCTCAATGTGCCGACAACCCGGCCGCTGTTGGTGCCGGCCAGAATCAGGGCGCGCACCCTTTCCGGGTGAGCCAGGGTGAAGCTGAGAGCAACATAGCCGCCCATGGACAGTCCTGCCAGGTAGGCTTGCTCTACTGCCAGATGGTCGAGTAGTTGGTGAAGGTCCTCAACACAATCGCCCATAGAGTAGCCATCTTCCGGAACGTCTGACCGACCATGCCCCCGAATATCATAGGTAATGGCCCGATATCTGTGTGAGAAGTAAGCTACCTGGGAACGCCAACTGCTGGACTCCAAATGGCCTCCGTGGATGAAGACGATGGAGTGCCCGTTTCCGGCGACCTCATAGTAGGTGTTGAGTCCATTGATGTTGACCTTTGGCATGGTCCGGCTCGTTTCTCCAGTCCGGCCAGGAAGCTGTGGACGTATACCGTCTCAGAGAAAGGGCGCTCTGGCTGGCGAAATGATGGATACTCCACCAGCGAAAGGCCAGCAGCCCTGGCGTCGCCATTATAGCCCAGTCCTGCCTCGCCTGTCCCGCCCCAGTCCTGGTTGACAGTTCGATCGTCATACCGCTATCCTCCATTCAAGCTTGAAGAGGACTCCAGGCGCACTCTATGAAAGAACGCCTCAAGCTGGTTGGCTTTGTTCTGATCGCCATCGGCACTCTCGGTCTCTTGATCGAAGAGTTCGCCTTCGACGGTGGCGGTACCGGCTGGCGGACCGTTGCCACCATGCTCTTGGCCGCCGTAAGCCTCACGGGGTTCGCCACACTGGCCTTTGCGCACTGGCGGCTCGAGTAGAACGTGCAACAGGCAAGAGACACC
>CAZTYW010000091.1:0-3441 GCA_964617695.1 uncultured Dehalococcoidia bacterium | reverse complement strand
TGCGGGAGAGGTGGTAGAGCGACCGGCTTCGGTGGTGAAGGAACTGGTGGAGAACTCCCTCGACGCAGGCGCCTCGCAGATCAGCATCGAAGCCAACGGCGGAGGGGTCAATTCGGTTCGGGTGTCGGACAACGGCGCGGGCATCCCGAGAGACGACATCCGGCTTGCTTTTCAGCGACATGCCACCAGCAAGATCGCCAGTCTGGCCGACCTGGACAACACCACTTCCCTTGGCTTCAGAGGTGAGGCCCTGCCCAGCATTGCCCATGTCGCCCAGGTGGAACTCGTGACCCGCAGCAAGGATGCGGCATCAGGCACATACGTGCGGGTCCAGGACGGCAAGGTCGCCGAGACAGGCGTCAGGGCGCATCCGCAAGGCACTACGGTTACGGTGCGCAACCTGTTCCGTAGAATACCGGCCCGGCTGAAGTTCCTTAAGTCCGCGTCGACGGAAAACGGCCACATCACCAACCTGGTCAGTCAATATAGTCTCGCCTTTCCCAGGGTCAGGTTCACGCTCGTGATTGAACGGCGCCGTGTATTGCACACTCCTGGCAGCGGCAGCTTGCGCGATGTCATTGCTGAAATCTACGGTCTGCCGACAGCCCAGGCCATGCTTGAGATAGAAAGGACCGGCAAGGAGGTCGGCATTGCTCCAGTCGTCAGCGGCTACATAAGCCCGCCTTCGCTCAGCCGCGCCAGCCGCAGCTATGTCAGCTTCTTTGTCAATCAGCGGTGGGTCCAGAGCCGCTCGCTGGCCCGCGCTGTAGAGAAAGCCTACGAAGGACTGCTTGGCTCAGGGCGGTATCCCGTAGCTGTGGTCAATCTGGCCGTCTCGCCGCAGTCCGTTGACGTCAATGTCCATCCCACCAAGCGAGAGGTCCGCTTCTCCCAGGAGCCGATCGTTTTCAACACGGTCTACGGAGCGGTCCGCCGCACCCTTGCCGCCAGGGCACCCGTACCCGAAATGGGCGCCTCTCCGATCTCCGTACCAGTACCCACCACTCAACAGAAGAGCCTGGAACTCCCCGTGGCGGAAGAGAGGGATCTTTCCGCGCCTCTCACCATGTCGCAGGCTAAGGCTGCACCAGAAATGCCCGCTCTCCGCGTCCTGGGCCAGGTCGCCAGCACCTACATCATCGCGGAAGGGCCCGACGGCCTCTACCTGATCGACCAGCACGCTGCGCACGAGCGCGTCCTTTTCGAGAAAGTCCAGGCCCAGCGGGCGCAACAGGGAGTAGAGGTCCAGTCTCTCCTCGAGCCGTTGACTATCGAACTCGATCCGCGGCAGGAGGAGATGTTGAAGGGCGGCGAGCACATACTCGGCCGGTTCGGCTTCGGCATCGAACCGTTCGGGGAAAGAACCATACTCCTGCGTACTGTGCCCGCCATGCTTGCCGGTAAGGGGATAGAGGGGGCAGTGAAGGAAGCCCTTGAGTCTCTGGACGAGGACAGCGATCCGGCCAGGACGGATGAGAGACTGGCTGCTTCTCTGGCGTGTCACGGTGCAGTGAGGGCCGGTCAGGTACTGACCCAGGACGAAATGCGCCAGCTTGTAAGGCAACTGGAGAAGGCCTCGTGCCCGCGCACCTGCCCGCACGGTCGACCAACTATGGTATACCTCAGCTCAGGAAGACTGGAAAGAGAATTCGGGCGGGGTTGACGGCCAGGAAGGCGAAGACGGGGGCGATCAGGGAAACGGCGGCTTCGCCACAAGCTCTTCCAGGGTTCTCCTGCGCAGCCTCTCCAGAAAGCCCCGGAGCTGCTGGCGCTCCTTGGGAGAAAGGCACTCCAGAATGCCGGGAACAACTCTCCGCTCTCTATTCTGCCGACGGTAGATTTCCTGTCCCTTCTGGGTCAGCTCCACCCGCACCTGTCGCTTACCCTCGGTGCTCCGTTGTAGCCTCACCAGGCCTTGCTTCTCCATGCGCTCCAGTGCCGCGGACACCGTGTGAGGCTCGCGAAACACCCAACGTGATATCTCGCTCGGTGTGGGCGGCCCGGTGATGTTGTTCAGGGCATACATGACACCGACCTGGACGGCCGAGATTCCAAAGGTCCGCAATTCGTTGTCCCTGGCCCGCAGCATTCCATCGTTGACCTGGCTCAGGAGCGTCCAGAGAGCATATTCTTCATCAGCAGTCACATTGTTCTGCCTCTGACCTTTCGCAGCCATGTTCAACCTTCCTTGTTGTGTCAGCGCTCTGCAGGTAGGCTTACCGCAGTGCACCTGTCCGGCCACTTCCCACCGCGGCCGCGGACGTGGTATAATGCGCGCGTACGTTATCGTACTCGATATTGCCGCCAAAGGCAAGCCGCAAGGAACGGAGGTACATGGTGAAGGCACTCGTCATAGGAGGAGCCGCTGCCACAGGCCCGGTAATAATAGGTGGACTTCTCGAAAGGGGCTACGAGGTATCCCTACTCCATCGGGGGGTGCATGAGAGCGGCCTCCATTCGGACCTGGAGCACATCCACGCGGACCCGCACTGGCGGGAGAGCATCCAGGCGGCGCTTGACGGCAGAAGCTTCGACCTCGTAGTGGCTGTCTACGGCAGGCTGAGGTATATCGCCGAGGCTCTTCGGGGCAAGACCCCTCGCCTCATCTCGGTCGGGGGAGCCCTGCCAATATACAAAGGCTGGATGAGAATCACCGACGCCAATCCGTGGGAAAGCATGGAGGAATCGCCGGTGCCGGTAGCTGAAGACCATCCCCTGGCCACGGCCCCCGGCGTGGACCACTTCTCCGAACAGGTGAGAGAATCTGAACGGGTGGTGATTCAGGGGCACCGGGATGGGACCTACAACGCCACCCACTTCCGCTACCCCATAGTCTACGGCCCGCGCCACATCGGCCCCCCGGAGTGGGCCATCGTACGACGCGTCCGCGACGGCAGGCGGCATATCATCGTGCCCGGAGGCGGGATGGTCCTCCTGTCCCGCGGCTTTGCCGACAACCTGGCCCACGGCATCATGCTGGCGGTTGACAACCCCACAGCATCTGCAGGCCAGGTATACAACATCTGCGATGACAGGGTACTCTACAACCGCGAGTGGATAGGAATTCTGTCACAGATAATGGGCCACGAGTTCGAACTGGTAGACATACCCTTCGACCTTCTGCCCGAGGGCTTCCGTGCCGCGCCCACCCAGGTGCTGTTCAGATACCACCGGGTGATGGATACAAGCAAGGTGAGGCAGCAACTGGGATACCGTGACGTTGTGCCTGTGGAGAAAGCCCTGGAGCTGACGGCGAAGTGGTACATGGACAATCCCCTGCCGCCGGGCGGTGAAATGGAGCAGAACCTCGGTGACCCCTTCGACTACGAGTATGAGGACCGATTGACTGAGATATACAGGTCGCACGGCGACCGGGTCCGCCGCCGATTCTCCGAAGTCAAGCGTACAGACGTGACGTGGAGGCATCCCTACCCACATCCC
>CAZTYW010000090.1:0-3530 GCA_964617695.1 uncultured Dehalococcoidia bacterium | reverse complement strand
CGCCCCCTATATGCACCGTCCAACTTCGTAGCCGGCAGCAATGGCGGCAAAGACCGTTCCTGCGTCTTCTCCGATCATGCCGCTGGCATCGCCAATGACGTGTGTCTCTATGCCCTTCCTCTCGGCGACTTCAGCCAGGAACGCGTTCGCCCGCCTGTCGCTTGCCAGCACCATAGTATCGATCTGTGGCAGCTTCTCTCTGCCCCCATCGGTGACTACCCAGACCTCGTCCAGTGGCAGGACCTCGATTCTCCGTACGTTCCTGTACCTGACCACGCCTTCGTTTCTTATCCTTTCAATCAGGTAATGGCTATCCACGGCAGCCATGTTTGCCGCGAAGTGTGCTTCTCTGCCTGCCAGGTAGACCTTTCTCTCCTGCTCCGCCAGGTAGTCCGCCACCTGCACGCCGATCTGGTCACCTCCTACGACCAGGACGTCGTCTCCCGTCAATCGCTCTTGTTCAAGGAGGTCGTCCACCGTCATCAACTCCATGGCCCTGACGTTCTCCAGCCCGACGACGAATCCTACCGGCACTTCAGGCAGGCTGCCGGTTGCCACTACCAGCACGTCCGGACGCGCCGCATCGAGCAGGTCTTCGTCGACTGACGTATTCAGTCTTAGCTCTACGCCGAGCTTGTTGAGTTGCCTTTCGTACCACGGGATTATGTCGGCCATCTCCTGCCTTTTTGGCATCATTGCAGCCAGTCTAAGCTGGCCGCCTATCCTTCCCTTGCTTTCGCACAACGTGACCCTGTGTCCGGCAAAGGCTGCCCGTCTGGCAGCCTCCAACCCGGCGACGCCGGCCCCCGCAACCAGTACCTTTCTTGCGCCGCACCTCTTTTCATCCTGCACTTCCTTTACGAAGTACTCTCTGCCGACCCTGGGATTCACCGTGCAGCTTATGCCTGTATCCGCCTCGCCTGCTTTTGCCTGCCTGACGGCTCTGTCGACGCAGCCTCTGCAGCAACCGAGGCACAGTCTGATGTCGGCTATGTCTCCGTTCCGTGCCTTCTCCACAAACTCGGGGTCGGCCAGGTGTGCCCTGCCCATGGCCACCAGGTCGGCCTTCCCCTGCCTGACAAGCTCATCTGCCATGACAGGGTCCTTGATCCTTCCCACCGCCATGACCGGAATGGAGACATGCTTCTTGACCTCCTCGGCAAGATAGACGATGGCCCCCTGCTCCCTGTACATGGACATCAATGAGATGTAGGATGTGTCGTAGGTGCCAGCCGAAACGTTCAGGTAGCTGACTCCCTCCTTCTCCAGGACGGGCGCCAGTCTGCATGCCTCCGCAAGCGTCCACCCACCTTCCTTGATGAAGTCGTCCCCGTTTATCCGCACGCCTACTGGTACCCTGTCCCCGATCCTCCTCCTGATGTCACGTATGATCTCCAACAGGAACCTTATCCGGTTCTCAAAACTGCCTCCGTATCGGTCAGTCCGCCTGTTGAAGTAGGGGGTCAGGAACTGGTTGATGAGGTATCCGTGGCCAGCATTGACCTCCACGAAGTCGAATCCGGCTTTGGCGCATCGCTCCGCTGCACTGCCGAAGGCGTTCACGCAGTCCTTCACCTCATCGACGTCCAGGCCCCGTGGGGACAGCTTGACAGTGCCCGCGGCTGCATAGGTGAACTTCGGGAGCGGTGAGTCCGACGACGGCCCCACCGGCTGCTGATAGTATGACTGCAGGCCGCCGTGCAGTAGCTGTATCCCGAACTTGGTACCGCAGGCATGCACTGCCCGCACCAGTTTCTGGAATGCGGGAATGACTCTGTCGTCCCAGAGGATTTCCATGCCCTGAGGAGTGATGAGACCCATCGGGTCCACTGCCGCCCCGCCGACCGTCATCATTCCTGGCCTGCCGCGCGCTCTCTCGACATAGAACTCCGTGAGTTGCGGGTTGACGCAACCGTCTTCGTCGATGCCGAAACCCATGCCCATGCCCGGCATCACGATTCTGTTCTCCACCTCCATTGAGCCTATCTTCAGTGGCTGGAAAAGGTGCTTGAGTCTGGCCATTTGCAGCTCCTCCTCTGGCCGTCAGGTCGGCAGACAAATTGCCGTCAGTCCTCAGCTTTGTAGACTTTGCACAACTGTTCCCTCATGGTCCAGGCGCCGCTTCGTGGGTCACAACAGTCATCGGGGTCATCGTCAACGACGGCGTTTATGTTTGACCGCCATAGCCCGTGAAGTGAGGGCTCTTCTCCCGGGTCGTTCGGATACCACCAGCCGTGTTCGGCGCTTACCACCCGGGGGTCAATGCCGCCGAAATGCCTGCATTTGAATTTGGCTCGGGCCAGCGGCGTCTCGATCCAGACCCAGTCGCCATCTTCTATGCCCAGTTGACGGGCCGTCTCGGGATTGACCTGTACGATTGGGTCAGGATACCTGCTCCGGAAAGACTCTATCTGGTGGAACTGTGAATGGTAGTGATACCGGGCCCTGGGCCCTGACAGAAGATACAGGGGAAACTGTAGCGCTTTTTCCGGGTCGCTGGCCGGGGTGTGCGGGGCCTCGGTGTACCCTGGCAAGGGGTCATATCCGATGTCTTCCATCAGCGTCGAGTACAGCTCGAACTTACCTGTCGGCGTGCCGAAACGAAAGCCTGGCTCGTCGTATTTCCTGTGTCGCAGCCACGGGTTGTCGAAGCCGTAGCCACCCATTTCCCTGACGAATTCTTCGAACGTAACGCCCATCGGTTCCAGGCGGTAGTCGAAGGCCTCCTCCAGAGTCTTCCATGGCCAGTATTCCTCCTGGCCCAGCCTCATCGCCAGTTGGCGATAGAAATAGTACTCGTCCCTGCGCTCATAGAGAGGTTCCACCACCTTTGCCCCCACCTCCAGCAGCGGCGACATGTTGCCCCCGTGACCCATGGTCGACTTCTCCAGATGGCCGGCGGCTGGAAGTACGTAATCGGCGAGCTGGCAAGCGGAAGTCATGAAGATGTCCATGTTAACGCTGAACTCTACCTTCTTGAGGGCTTGGTACACCAGCCTGGCGTTGGGGAAGTTCAGCAGCGGGTTCTGACATATGGTTACAAGCCCTCTTACGGGGTAAGGCTTGCCGGTGGTGATGGCCCGCCACATGGACGGAGGATGTCCTACGCCGCCAAGGTAGTAATAGCTGAAGCGGCGGCCGGTCAGCTTCTGGTACTCTTGGCCAACCCTGTCCCACATGTCCCAGGAGAACATCCTGTATTTCTCCCCTCCGATGGCCTTCCTCTTCTGCTCCTCGGAGAGGAACTCTGAGCCTTCGATGTCACCGGCGAGCCTGACTCGATTGTGCGGCTCCAGCAGCAGGTTGCCGCCGGGTATGTCCAGGCTGCCGGTTATGGCTGGCAGTATCAGGGTCATCTGCATGGCCGGCACCGAGTTTCTGGCGTGTTCAATGCCCATAGCCTCGAAGCAGATGGATGGTCTGGTGCTGGCGTAGAGCCGCGCTGCCCCCCTGATCTTCTCTGCTGGCACCCAGGTGATGTCCGCCACCTTCTCCGGCGGGTACTCCCCGACACGCTCCACAAACCTGTC
>CAZTYW010000089.1:0-4755 GCA_964617695.1 uncultured Dehalococcoidia bacterium | reverse complement strand
AGCATCGGTCTTCGGAACCGAGGGTCGTGGGTTCGAATCCCTCTAGGCGCGCCATCTTCATGCTGCAAACGAATCTCCGCGCCACTTCGGTGCCGGAGAGCCTGCCCGAGTCCAGCCGCCTCTACTGGGGCGCACCTTCAACTGTCCGAATTGGAGTCCTCGCCGGGGAACTGCGGCTCGTCTGACAACTGTACCGGCCGTCGGGCCCCGGGCCGACCCTCAACCGGCTCCCGACCAGCCGAACTGAGCTTGTCCCAGTCACGGGTAACCCTGTCAAACATCTCCGTGAATGTGTCGTAGACCTCGTCCTCCAGTGAATAGAGGGGAGGCTTCGGCAGACCGGCCTTGCGGCACATTGCCGCTATGGTCAGCATGGCAGCCAGTCGAATGTGCTCCTCCATCACGTACCCCCGTTCCCTGTCCTGGCCTTGAACCAGCTTACGAAAGTTTACGGGAGTTTGCTGCGCCATGCAACAGTGGGGACAGCCGCCGGTTCGCCCCTGCCGACCTTGCGGCGCCAAAGACATGCACATGCTGCACCCTTTGACTCCCAAAATGATACCGACGGGGGATTGCCGAGCGGGGCGCAAGGGCTATGATTACTCCGAGTTTATCAACCGCCAACTCGGACGTTGAGAGGATGATCGTACTAAAGACTCCAACCAGGGCGTTCGTGTTCCACCTCTGCAAGGAGGCATCCGTGGAACTCGAAGAGGCGAGAGAGGCTGTCCTGACCGCTATGTACGGTGGCAGGACTTCCAGCTCGTTCCGTCACTCGCGGAGAAGAAGGGAAATGGTGGGGCGCAGTGTTCAGGGAGGGGGAAAACGCAATGACAACTAGAACCAAGCATGTGGGGTCTCACCAGGGACAGCTGGCGAATGCCAGCCCAGGTCATGAACCCGAAGACTCTAGCCAGTACAGCCAGCAATGCGACCGTTTGGGAGCCATTGCGGCCCTTACCATAATGGCAGTGGAACTCGCTGCACCAAGCGTCGAAGCATACTATCAATTCCCGGGACGGTATGCCACTCTGGCAAGCGTGGGGGCCTAACTCCGGCCTGCCACCTACGAGCAATGCCCTGCTAGCCGCTCGGTACTGCGTCATAGCTGGCACTAAGGCAGGCATAAACCCAGTGGTCATAGTCCCATAGCCCACTTTGGTTGCTGTCCCCTGCCTCGAATGGGTTGACACCTCTTGTCCATTTCAGCCCGCTTCGCCAGGGTCAGGCTGCCGTCCCGGGGCAGCACTACATTCCTGAGCAGTCAAGCCGGCAGGGCTTGCCGCTAACACCTGCCCCCTGCAGGCTAACAGCAGCGGCAAGTATCCCAGGCAATCCTCAAGCACGAACAGACATAGGTAGCGCACCCTGTGTGAATGCGCTACCTATATCTGTTACTAAAGACATTCATCCACCGATTCGGGAGTAGAGCTAGAGTAGTGGTGTGTGGTGTATGACATGTGCGTTTTGCTGGTGCATGCGGACAGTGCCAATACACATCCATGCGTCATGCACTCTTCAGCGGGTGGCACAGACGTCCTCTCGCGGTCGCCTGCGGAGAACGACTACACATGAGGTTCCCAGTCTGCCCCACTGGACACGCGTCCTCTAACTCCCCAGGCCGCTGGCTTGAACAACGCAGCCCACGTGATAGGGCAAATCAGTGATCCTTTCCCACTCTAGTGTCCCACCTGCTCGATGCACTCACCCACAGGTCGCAGCTTGTTGACTCTCGGTCGAGTTAACATAAGAGCGAACAAAACATAAGGTAATGTACTTGACTCAAACACTCTGGCACGGGGTAAACTTGGATGTCCTTTCCGCGAGTCGCATCCGATTGCTGTCGTCCATCTGATCTTTATCTTGTCGATGTTCGCTTTAGCTAGGTGCAGAATCAAGGGCCAGCATACATAAAGCAAATTGCTTGACTCAGCAGGGATGGCAGGAGGTACACTGACCCGAGACAACCGCAGAAGCGAGACCCTTCCAAAGACCTAGGAAAGTCCCGTTTCTATCTTTGCTGGCCCTTCAAGTTTCGGTCTGTTTGAGCAATTCAGTGCAGAGTTGCTAGGCTGCGTTTTCAGGGGGGTGGTTTGAAATCAGCCAAGGAGATTTGGGAGACCGCCAAAGGCACTCTCCAGGTCCAAGTCAACAAGGCTAATTTCGAGACCTGGCTCAAGGACACGGTGGGGGTGAGCTATAAAGGCAACCGCTTTGTGGTGGGCACGCCCAGGGCTTTTGCCAAGGAGTGGTTGGAAAGGCGCCTTCACTCTTTGATCAGGAAGACGGTCATCGGCATTGTAGGGCACGATGTCGAAGTCTGCTTCGAGGTGTTGAGCTCTCCGGGCCGGGCAGCCGATGACTGGGATGACCGCAGCCAGACGTCCGCGGCTGTGCAGCGCAGATTGCCAATGCCTCGGCTGAACCCGAGATACACGTTCGACACCTTCGTCGTGGGCAGCTCCAACCGCCTGGCCTATGCGGCCTCGGTAGGCGTGGCTGAAGAGCCGGGCCGTCACTTGAACCCTTTATACATCTATGGCGAGCCTGGGCTGGGGAAGACGCACCTGGTACATGCTATCGGAAACGAGGCGTCTGACTCCGGCCTCAACGTAGCTTGCGCCAGCGGCGAGCAGTTCACCAACGAGTTCGTGAGTGCTCTGAGGCAGAAGACGACCGAGGACTTTCGGCGCAAGTTCCGGAGCCCCGACATTCTCATTATTGAGGACGTACAGTTCATCGTGGGCAAGCAGCAGACCCAGATCAGCCTGTTTCATACCTTTGACGAACTCTACAATTCCAACCGCCAGGTGGTAGTCACGGGCGACCGGCCCCCGGCGTCCATGGCCTCGCTGCAGCAGGGGCTTTCCTCGCGACTGGGGTGCGGGCTGGTGACCAAAGTCCAGGTCCCCGATGTCGATACACTCCTTTCCATCCTCCGCCTGAAGGCAAAGCGGCATAAGGTGGCCATAGACGACGCCGTATTGCATTACATTGCCCAGAGCTGTCGGGGCAACGTCCGGGAACTCGAGGGTTTCCTGACCAGACTGATCGCCTATGCCAAGGTGACGCAGCGCGATGTCTCCCTGGAACTGGCCAGGGAGGTCCTGGCTCCCCTCCAGGACACAGGTCCCGAAGGCGCACGTTCGTATGGCCTCACCCCGGTGACAATACTGAACGCAGTGGCTGACCACTTCAGCATCAGTGTCGAAGCTATCAAGAGCAGGAAGAGGGACTCCCGTCTGGTCCTGGCCAGACAGATCGCCATTTACCTCGTGCGCGAGAAGACCAACTACCCGCTGCAGGACATCGGCAGACTCCTTGGAGGGAGAGACCATTCTACCATTCTCAGGGGATACCAGAGGATGTCCGGCTTGCTCGATACCGACGCCGCCGTGCAGCGCAACATACACCAGATATTGAAGAACCTTTCCGCCTAGGGCCCTTCACTCGTCTCCAGTCGCCCTGTCCTACCCATACCTGTGTCAGCCCGCTCGGGTTCTGCGGGTGTGCATCGGTGTGCATAAGTGACGCGGACTCCAGTAGAATAAGGTGACATGAGCCCGTTTGTCCCCCGGCCAAATAGTCGCACCGCCAGGCTGATTGCGGTGTTCATTCTCCTCCTGGCGCTCGCGTCGGTTATCGTGGTCCGACACGTTAGGCCGGCTGCTATGGCGGTAAGCCAGGACATACTCCAGCCGGGTGACATTATCTTCGTGGACCTGTATGAAGGGTGGTGCCATCTGTGCTACTGGGACCATCTGGCCATCTACATTGGCGGGGAGAGCGATCCTGACGGGTATCGCGGTCCGGGAGTGGTCGAGGCGACGTACAACTCGGGCATAACCTTCACTCGGCTGTCCACGTTCCTCACCAGGGACTCACCGGCCGAGATGTCCGTCCGTAGGCTGAAGGATGTACCAGGCCGGCAGGAGACTGTGCAGAAGGCAATAGACTATGCCCTGGACCAGGTCGGCAAGCCGTTCAACTTCACCGCTATCGCCACCATCCCGCTGAAGATGAACGAGGACAAGTTGCACTGCGTGGAGTTGGTGTGGAGGGCGTATAGGGCTGCTGGGATAGACCTTGATGCAAATGACGGCCCGTTCCTGTACCCTGATGACCTCTACTACAGCCCCGCCCTTGAACCTGTATGACGGAAAGTACTGACATAGGCGTTTTCGGCGGCACTTTCGATCCGATCCACCTCGGCCACCTCGTTGCGGCAGAGGAAGTGAGGGTAAAGCTCGACCTGGACCGGATCCTTTTCGTTCCCGCCGGCCGACCGTGGCTGAAGGTTGACACACCTGTTTCATCAGCCAAACACCGTCTGGAAATGGTGCGGCTGGCCATTGCCGATAGGCCGCAGTTCGCCCTTTCTACCGTTGAGGTCGACAGGCCGGGCCCTTCTTATACTGTGGAGACTCTCGAGCTGCTGCGACGGCAGCTCGGCGCTGAGGCGAGGATATTCTTCCTCCTCGGGAGCGACGGCCTGCCTGACCTTCCCCAATGGAGGGAGCCTCGCAGGCTGATCCAGCTCTGCCGGCTGGCGGTCTTTGCCAGGCCCGGGCGGCCTGTTCCGTCTCTGGAGTCTCTGGAGACGGCTATTCCAGGGTTATCCGAGAATGTCGTCTTCGTGGAGGTGCCTCAGGTTGATGTCAGCGCCACGCAGATTCGGCGCCAGGTGGCGGAGGGTGTTTCCGTCCGTGATTGGCTGCCACCGATGGTTGAGGACTACATACTGACTCACGGGCT
>CAZTYW010000088.1:0-5072 GCA_964617695.1 uncultured Dehalococcoidia bacterium | reverse complement strand
CGGCGTGACAGGTGACGGGAGTAGTTCTCCACGCCGGTGCAATACCCCGCTTCCTGGAGCATCTCCATGTCGTAGTTGGTACGTGCCTCGAGCCTGGCTGCCTCCAGGAGTTTCCCACGGTCGCCTAGCTCTCTCAGCCTTGCCTCAAGCTCCAGGCGAATGTCGGCTATGGCTGCCACCAGCTTGTCATATGAGGTGACGAAATGCTTGGCCGGGTAGATGTCTATCTGTTCCCGCTGTGCCAGCAGCTCTCCCGTAAGAGGGTCGACCTCGACGATGCGCTCGATCTCATCGCCCCAGAACTCAATCCGCACTGCCGTCTCTTCGTAGGCGGGCTGGACCTCCAGGGTGTCCCCGCGGATGCGGAACCTGCCACGGGTGAAGTCGACGTCGTTTCGCTGATACTGCATGTCCACCAACTGACGCACTATCCTGTTGCGGTTCCGTTTTTCGCCTTTCCTCAGGCTGACCACGAAGCTGTGGTACTCCTCCGGCGAGCCCAGGCCATAGATGCAGGAGACCGAAGCCACGATTACCACGTCTGTTCGTTCAAACAGGGCACGGGTGGCAGCGTGGCGCAGCTTGTCGATCTCCTCGTTTATGTCTGTCTCTTTCTCTATGTAGGTATCCGTCTGGGGGATGTACGCTTCAGGCTGATAGTAGTCATAGTAGCTGACGAAATACTCCACTGCGTTGTTGGGGAAGAACTCCTTGAACTCGGTGCATAGCTGCGCGGCCAGGGTCTTGTTATGGCAGATCACCAGAGTGGGTTTCTGTACCTTCTCGATGACGTTGGCCATGGTGAAGGTCTTGCCGCTGCCGGTTACTCCCACAAGCGTCTGGTGCCCGTACCCGTGCGCCAGTCCGTCCACCAGCTCCTGCACTGCCTGGGGCTGGTCTCCGGTGGGCCAGAAGTCCGAGACGATTTCGAACTGGGGCATAGTCTGAACCAGGGTGAGGCAAACGATCGCTGGCTGAGCGGGACCGGTTCTGGGGAAGCTAGGCGTTTGCCTCTGTATCAACCTCCTCCGCTATTCCTATCTTCTCCACCGCCAGCGGAATGTAGTTGACTCTCTTCCAGTCAATTAGCTCTTTGAGTCTTTTCTCGTCGGGCGTCAGTTGTGACCTGCCCGTTTTGACCTCGATAAAGTCTACGCTCTGGTCGTATTTGATCCCTATGAAATCGATGGGCTCACCGAGGTAGAACAGTCTGTCGTAGTGCGTCAGCTCGAAGGTGGCCATCAGTTCATGCAGTCTGCCGCTTCTCTTGCTGAGGCTCCCCGTTATTGACTGCAGCACCTCCCTGGGCAGTCTGCTCAGGATTTCGTGCGCATCCTTGATGTCCCGCGCTGATACTGCGGCCGTTGAAGTCAGGGAGTCCAGCCTCAGCCGGAGGTCGCTCAAGTACTGTTCTACCTGAGGCGTTCTTGCTGGCCTCAGTCTGATAAGCAGGACGACGATGATTAGTAGCAGGGCAATGACCACACCTATCAGAAACGTCTCCATTACTCTGACCCCCTTGGAACCGATGGTCTAACGCGCCTGCTTTCAACCGGACGCAGGTCCTTTCCTCCGACCGCGCACAGGAAGAAGTCCGTTTCCCATGTCTATCTTAGGCTTTGCTCTGCCCCGCGGCAAGTGGTTTGAGCTGCGATCGCGCCCACTGTGGCTGATCAACCGGGGCGACTTCGGGAACCAGGATGGGCCCTTCCCGCCGGTTCCCTTCAAAGGGGGCGCTTGGCCGGCATACCAGCCCGGCGCGGGTACTTATCTGGGGTGGGTGAGACCTTCTCCATTATGACCAGGAGCCGCGGCTCCAACAGCTCCACGTCTACACGCCTGGTCTGTCTCGTCACGCCGCCGAGGATAGACACGGCGCGGGCTGCCTGCTCCAGTTCCTCCCCGATGTCCCCTTTTTTCGGGGCGATAGCCAGACCACCCTCCCGACAGAAGGGCAGGGTCAGCTCGGCCAACGTCGAAAGCTTGCTCACAGCGCGGCAGACCACAAAGTCAAACTTGGCTCGGTATTCGGGTTGATGGGCGATCTGCTCGGCCCGGCCGGTTACCACGTTTACATAATCCAACCCCAGCCTGCCAACGATGTATTTGAGGAAAGCCGTCTTCCTGGCTATCGAGTCCAGCAGAGTCAGCCTGATTTTGGGCAGATGGATTTTCACGGGGATTCCGGGTATCCCTGCTCCGGTTCCGATGTCCAGCAGGGTGAAGCCCTCCTTTGCCCCCGCGGCGTCCCGCAGGGCGGGCACCAGGGTCAGGCCGTCCACAAAATGCTTGAGTTGCACCTCTTCGTAGTCGGTGATGGCGGTGAGGTTGATCCTCTTGTTCCACTCTACCAGTTCTTGGTAGTATAGCTGGAACTGGTGCACCTGCCTGGCGGTCAGGGTGAGACCAAGCTGTTCAGCGCCCTGGACGAGCTTCTCCATCATGGCGGCTTCCTGTGACCTCTTGATTCGAATCCGAACGGGGCATCATCAGTTTATGGTACGGGATGTTGGAGAGGTCTGGGTCTCCGGTCTTGCCGAGACTGGTTCGGCTCAATAGATAATCTTCTCGGCCTCAAGCCGGGCGATCTCGCCGTCTGACATGCCGAGAAGTTGTTTGAACACGTAGCTATTGTGCTCTCCAAGCACCGGTGAACGGGCGTAGACCTGGGTTGGGTTATCCGGTAGCCTCCAGGCCGAATTGGCAACGAAGTCCACGCCGGTTACCGGGTGCTCGACCTCCAGATAGGTCTTCCTCTCCTGAAGGTGGGGGTCGAAGAACCTGCCCTCGGTGTCCAGGCAGGGCGCCGCGGCCACTCCCGCCTTCTGGAGAATCTGAGTAACCTCGTAGTAAGTGTAGCTGGCGGTCCAGTCGGAGATGAGCCTGTCCAGCTCTTCCTGATTTCGCTGGCGGCTGTACTTGTCGGCGAATCTATCGTCCTTTGTCCAGGCGGGGTTGCCGATGGCTTCACAGAAGCTGCTCCATTCCTCGTCGGTCTTGACGCCGATGGAGACCCAGGTGTCGTCGTCTTTGCAGCGGTAGTTGTTGTGCGGGCACATGGTGGGGTAGCGATTGCCCAGTGTTCCCAGCACGGTGCCGTTCATGGTGTATTCCATGATTGCCTCACCTGCGATGCTGATCACCGCTTCCAGTTGGGCCATGTCGACGAACTGTCCCTTGCCGGTTCTCTTGCGGTAGTACAGAGCGGCCAGTGCGGTAAAGGCTCCGTGAAGGGCGCTGTTTACGTCGGCATAGGCCTGCTGCAGCCCCAGCACACGCTCGCCGTTGTATCCCACCAGACCGTCGACCCCGGCCAGGCCGGTCAGGGAAGGCCCGTAGGTCTGTGCGTCTCTGAGGGGGCCATAGTGCCCGGTTGCGGGCAGCGAAATCATGATCAGGCCCGGATTTATTGCCTTCAAGGATTCATAGCCCAGGCCGTGCTGCTTCAGTACCTTGGGTGAGAAGTTCTCCACCACTATGTCGCTTATCTTGACGAGTTCCTTCAGCAGAGGTATGGCCTGCGGCTGGGCCATGTCTATGGTGACACTCAGCTGGTTGCGGACACCGCTGTGGAACCAGGGGTCTCTGTCGGGGTCTCTGTCCAGGTTGTCCGGGCTGAGGCGCATGGAATCGAGGCGGCTCCTGGTCTCCACCTTTATCACTTCGGCACCAAGGTCGCCCATCATGGTGGCCAGATACGGGCCGGCGAACACCCAGCCGAAATTGATCACCCGGTAGCCACTGAGGGGGAACTGATCTGTGGTGCTCAAATGACTCCTCCCGTGCGCAGGTCAGCCAGGTCTTTCTTACTGTATCCGAGCCGCTGACAGTAGACTTCCTCGTTGTGCTGTCCCAGCAGGGGCGCAGGCGTGTCTATTGCCCAGGGCGTTTCCGAGAGCTTGCCGGGAGCACCGGGGTACTTGAACTTGCCTGCTTCCGGATGGTCCACCTCCACGAAGTACTCCCTGACGATGAGATGCTCGTCAGTCACCACCTCTTCCATGTTCCTCACCGGGGCGAAGGGCACCCTCTTTTCGAGGCACATCTGGTATATTTCCTGCTTGGTATGCGACGTCAGCCACGGTGCCAGCAGGCCATCCATTTCGTCGGCATACTTCAGGCTGAGCTCACGGCGGTCCTGGAACCTGGGGTCACTGGCGTACCACTCAGGCACCTTCCCATCTCCCATCAACTCCAGGAACCTCTTCCACTGGTAGCCCTGTATGGCGATCATGCTCATGAAGCCATCTTTGCACGGCAGGATGGTGTAGGGATAGACTCCCGGAGTGCGGTGGCCCCACCGCATCCGCTTCATGCCATGCATGATGAAGGACGACTCCTGATTGCCCGTGTGAAGGGTGGCCCAGACCTGGGCCTCTGACACGTCGACCTGCTGTCCCTTTCCGCTCAGCTCCCGGGCGAAAAGGGCTGCCATGGCGGCCGTTGCCCCGGCTGCGCCGCTCTGATAGTGCCCCAGGCACAGCGGCGGGGTCAGGGGCTCGCGGCCGGGCTCGCCGGCGCAGACGCTCTGCCCTCCGAGGGCGCTGGAGTTGATGGCGTAACCCTTGTAGTCCCTGTACGGCCCCGTCTGCCCGAAGGCGGTGATGGACACCATGACCAGCGCCGGATTCACCTTCTGCAGGTTCGGGTAGTCCAGGCCCATGGCTTCTATGGTAGCCGGCGCGTGGTCTTCAATCAGGATGTCGGCCGTCTGCAGCAGCTCCTTGAAGATTTTGGCCCCGGTAGCCTTCTCCACGTCCAGGGTGACTCCGAGCTTGTTTGAGTTCAGGTAGAGGAACAGCCCGCTCTTTTCTGGGTGCGGTATGTGGTCGGGGAAGGGTCCGCGCTGCCTGGCCTCATCGCCGGCGCCGGGTGTCTCGACTTTGACTACCTCGGCGCCCAGGTCGGCCAGCAGCTTGCCGCAGTAGGGTCCGGCGATAAACTCGGCCCATTCGATTACCTTGAGTCCGGCCAAGGCCTTATCGCCCATTTGGACAAGATTATAACTAAGAAGGGCTACGTTCCGCAAATGATGGGGGCCAGCCTCGGAGCGGCTGGCCCAGCTTGGGTTC
>CAZTYW010000087.1:0-5575 GCA_964617695.1 uncultured Dehalococcoidia bacterium | reverse complement strand
ACTGCGATCTAATCTATCCATATGTCCTGTTTGGTGCACCCCCCACGATGAACGATTTGCCAACAGGAAAGGCCTGGGTAAGCGGCGGCGCTGCATGAGGATGCTGCTGCGTCTCCTCACTGGCGTGGTTGTCCTCACTGGCGTCTGCGTTCCCTGTCTTCTCCAGCCTGGAATATCGCCCGTTGCCTGCGCCGGCTTGCCGGCTTCGGTGGCCGGGTTGGAGAACTCCTCACCATCGGTGATTCCTATACAGATCGGACTGAGCGGCACCATCAGCTCTGGGATCATCGTCGACAGGCTGGCCCCCGGCGCCGAAAGGACCGCCTTCGTAGGCACCTCGGATGGGCTGTATCTTGTAGTCGGGGGAAGCATACACAGGTTCATCTATACGCCCGCCCCGGTGGCGGACGTCTGCCTTGTGGATGACTGCACGGGTGACGACACGAAGGAAATCGTTATTTATCTCGCCAGCAGCTACTTTGCTGGCGTCCAGTGCTACGATGGCGCCACCGGTGTGGAGTTGTGGCGGTCCGCTACCACTCGTGAGGCTCTGGTAGCAGACCTGGGACGGGCCGATGTGCAGTCCCTGCCCATTGGCCTGGAGCCGCTGCCCGATGTGAACTCGAACGGTTCTGAGGATATAGCAGCGTTGTCCGCCGGCCTCCTCTGCATGCTGGATGGCAGGACAGGTGAGCGTATCTGGGAGTTTGAAGCCAATCGTTTGCGAGACGCAGATACACGGTATGGGGGAGGCAGCCTGGGCGCGGTCGCCGTTGCGGGTGATGTGGATGGCGATGGCATTGTGGACCTTGCTGTGGCGGGCGGCGGCGGATTCCTGGGCGTGATCAGCGGCAAGGATGGAGGACTGCTTCTCAAGGAAAGGCTGGCTGAAATCGAGCCGGCTTCCGACCCGGGCGGTCACGTAGTGTGTTTCGAAGTGAACGGTCAACATAAGGCTGCAGTGACTCTGTCTGGGGGTACCGGGGTATACCTGCTTGACCTGGATGATGGGACCGCCGAATGGCAGACCCGGCTTGCCAACGCTGAGATCGAATTGTCGTCAGTCGGTGACACGACCGGGGATGGCGTCCCGGAGGTCCTGGCTTTCTGGAAGAGTTACCCGCAGACCAGCATTGTCCTCAACATCGTCCTGCTGAATGGCGCCACGGGAGACACTTTGTGGACCAGAGAAATAGCCGGGAGCAAGAGCGCAGAAGTGACTGATCTGGACGGTGAGAAGTCCATTCTTGTGCCTCTGAGAAGGCAGGGCGCGGTCGAGAGACTGGCGGTGCTGGATTTGGGGAACGGGGAGACCAGGCAGACCCTCGAAGTCGCCTGTGCCACGGAGACATCTTCTCTGTCAATCATGAGTAGTGACCGCTGGGTGGCCGGGTTTGATGACACCAGCCTTCTGCTGGTGTCCAACCAGACAGACTTGCTCTGCGTGTCGTCCCAGGGCGAGGTCATGTGGTACTGTCCCAGAGTCAACAACCTATCGGTGCAGCAAGGCCGGTTCAATGAGGACTCGGTGACTGACCTGCTGCTCTGTTCCAGCAGGGTCCTGTTGGCCATTGACGGGTCAAGCTATACGGGACTGTGGCGGCACGAGGTCCCGTATGAAGCCCTCATGTCTTCTGGGGGAATGAGCGGCACTAAGGCGGTAGCTGATCTGGACCACGACGGGTGCGATGACGTAGTGAGCTGTCAGGGTTCCCTCGTCAAGGTATTCAGTGGCTGCAGCGGTGACTTGCTTGTCGCATCCTCGGTCGGTGATCCGATTTCGTCTCTGGACGTTATGAGAAATGTTGACAGCGTTGCCTTCGTGGCAGGTACGGCATCGGGAATGTCAATTGTTGGTCCAGAGGGCGATGTGCTGTGGGCCGAGCCATATGAGGCCTGGGATGAGGGATTGGTCTCCTCTGCAGACGGTTTCCTGGTGCTGGATGACACGAATTCGGACAGCATCAGCGACTTGGCGATTCTCAGAGGCAGCCGGCTTGTTGTGGCGTTGAGCAGTCTGACGAATGGCACTCTTGCTTTCGCCGCCGGTTGGACGGTTGAGTATGGCGGGGAGATAGCCAGTGGGGAGGACGGCCTGGTAGCCGACCTGGATGGGGACGGTATCAGAGAAATTGGCTTGCTCATCTGTAAAGGTGATTCCGACTTCTCTTCGGTCGTTGTTTCGGCTGCCAGCGGCCAAACGCTCGTCGAGTTGCAGCATGACGGCGGACTGACCCTGCAGCCCGGCTGCGCCGATTTCGACGGCGATGGTTGTCCGGACTCTCTTGCCTACTGGAGGGAGGCCCCGACGGCGCAAGAGGGCGAGGAGGTCTGGGATCCCGGCCTTACCCCTTCGGGTGCTCGGCTGCAGATCATCTCGGGGCAAGATGAGGCCGTGTTATGGCAGTACGATTATGATTCCCCCTCCGACAGCGAGGCGGTGCCGGCGGCGGCCGTATCGGACCTGAACGGTGACGGATTGCCTGATCTGGCTCTGACTCAGATTCGGGACGAAGACGAAGTCGAGACTCTGCAGGCATACGACGTCAGGAACGATAGGGTGCTCAGAGAAGTCGCATTGATGGAACCGGCGAATGCCGGTGCTCCGGGCATTCCAGCAGCGTACGACAGTCCCGGTGGGCCTGGCGGTAGCATCCAGGAGGTGACTGACCTCAACGGGGACGGCAGGCGCGACCTGGTCATTCTGGATTGGACATTGGAGGGGGAGTGGGGCGGACGTGGGGGAATCTACATCGTGGTGAACCATCCACTGATAGTGGACCTGGTCAACGAGCAGGTCCTATCCCGTTTCCTGGTGTCAGGTTCGGAGGTCGTAGAATGTGGCGACGAAAGCACGCTGGGGCTGGTGGGGAGCAGCGGTGGGTTTCGTCTTCTCAATGTGGCCAATGAGTTGCAGCTTGTTTCACCGCTTGAAGGCAGCTCCCACCCGTCACCGCTGCACATCCGCTGGCAGGGAGCCGGATCTGGGGACGTCACTCAGGTATTCGTCGACCATGTTCGAAACGGGCTGACCTACGGACAGGAGCTCACCCTGCCCGTGGCTGCGGGAAGTCACCGTGTAACCATTTACTCGCTTGATCAGTGGGGCAAGCTTCAGCAACAGAGCGTCAGCGTCAATGTTAAAGGCCGGCCGTGGGTTCCGGTGCTGGCCTGCCTGGCGCTGTCGGTGCTGGTTGTGGCCATCTTCCTCCCCAGACTGATGCACGCTCTGGAAAGACGTTCACTGAGGTCGAGCCATGGACGGCGCTCTGGCGATTGAGACGAATAACATTACGAAGGCCTTTGGAAAGTTCATTGCTGTGGATGGCCTCAACCTGAAGGTGCGGGTTGGATCCGTCCACGGCCTGGTGGGGCCCAATGGGTCAGGAAAGACCACTACCATCAAGATGCTGGTGGGCGCTCTCAGATGCACCGCTGGCGGCGGGTCGATAAAGGGCCACCCCATCGGCTCTAAGGAAGCTAGACGGCTTATGGGATACTGTCCGGAACATCCTTCTGCCTACGGAGATATGAACGCTCTTGATTACCTGGCCCACATGGCCAGGCTGAGCGGGGTTGACGGAAGGGATGCCGGGGCCAGGTCCGTCACATTACTGCGGAGTGTTGATCTCGACCCGTTCTCCAGTACCAGGGTGGCCAGGTTCAGTGCTGGCATGAAGCAGCGACTTGGGCTGGCTCAGGCCCTGGTGCACCAGCCGGAAGTCCTTGTCCTGGATGAGCCAACGGCGAACCTGGATCCGGAGGGGAGAATCTGGCTTGGCGAGAAGCTGAAACAGCTTGCCAGGGGACAGAAGGTGAGCATTCTAATAAGCAGTCACATACTGCCCGAGTTGGAGCAGTTCATTGACGCCGTCACTCTGATTGACGGGGGCAGGCTGGTGGCTCAGGACACCGTTGATGCCTTGAGAGCCGAGTTGCTGCAGAATCGCTATGTGCTGCGTACATCGGACGGCGAGGCTGTGTTTGCCATGATGAAAGGCAAGCCGTGCGTGCAGGAGATATGGCTGGACGATGACGGCATTATCCACATTGTCAGTGAGGACCCCGCTGCCCTTCACAGGGAGGTATATGAGGGTATTGTGCAGCGAGGCATATCAGTGAAGAGCTTTGGCGAGGAGCAAGTGCGACTGGAAGACGTGTACCGCAGGAATATAGGGCTGGGTTAGGGGAAGCCCGTGGAGTTTCGCGTCATACTGCGCAAGACCCTGGTCGACCTTGCAGGTCCGTGGAGAACGCTGGCTCTGGTCCTGGCTGGCGTACTGCTTCCTGCGTTGATCTTTTGGTTCTCACGGGGCAGCCTGGCAGGGTTGCCTTTGCAGATGCAGGTCCACTACGCCATAGGCCTCTTGTACTCCGCCTCATTCTTGTGGACGGCAGGGTTCTTGCTCGCGGTAGCCGTGTCGGCGGAGGCTGTACAGTTTGTCTCCAGGGAAAGCTCCGAGGGGACGCTCTTGCTTCTGGTAAGCAAGCCGATAAGCCGCTGGCCGATCGTGATGGCCAAACTTGTCGCTCTGGTGCTGTACGCACTTGTTGTGGAACTCGTCAGTCTGCTGTTGGTCGCTTTGATTGTCTTCTTCGTGATGCATGCTGAGACGGGGCTCCTGATTGCGCTTTTGAAAGCGATCGTGTGGATGATACCGTACTTGTTGCTGGTTATCGCGGCTTTCGGCTCTGTTGCGGTTGCCTCCTCAGCGCTATTGACCGGCAGAGTGGCGACTACGCTCGCCATGGTGTTCGTCGTTTTCGTCTTCTTCTTTGCTCCAATGACCTGGCGCATGTCGGCAGACCACCAGGGCAATCGTCCTCTCGACGTGGTAGACATGGGCCACCGCCTCGCTGGTTGCCTCCTGCCCTTGATGGACAAAGCCGAAGGCGGCATGGTGCTGACGAATGGTCACTGGTTCCTGCAGATGTACGACCCCGTCCTGCCGGATGAACAACAAATGGCGGCTACCCACTACACCGATTTCCCCCTTGGCTCTGTATCGGACCCTTTCGAAATCGACCCCGCCGGCAGTAGCCGCTCATTGGCAGTCTGGCTATCGATAATCGCCGTCTCGCTGGTGGTGGCTGTCGTCGCTCTGGAGAGGAAAGAGGTCACCTGAGGGCGTTGCAGACCAGGAGAGGCGTGCGTCCGTCTAGCGCGATTCGGTAGCTGTGGCCATCCACAGGCCGGCAGGCCAACGTAATACGGTGGTTGTTTGCCGACAGCCTTAGTTAAGCAAGCGCTTCCCCGACACAGCTCATCCAGCCAGGGTCCTGCTGAGCTTTATGATTTCTGCTCGAGCCGGTGCGCGCTGCCTGGTGTCAGACTGACGCCCGGATTCCCGAGAAAACCGGATGCTGAATGGTCATTGACAACCCCGGCGTTGCTTGATATACTGTTAACTATTAGCAGCATGCTAAATAATGTGACAAGGCTAACCATCTCCCCCGTGAGCGGCTTTGGGCGCCCACGGGAGTACTGATGAAAGGGATACGGAGGAATACACAGTGCGGGTGTTGATAACGGGCGGAGCAGGCCGGCTGGGAACCACGGTCTGCAAGAAGCTGA
>CAZTYW010000086.1:0-5875 GCA_964617695.1 uncultured Dehalococcoidia bacterium | reverse complement strand
CCAGGCCGGAAGGCCATCGCCTCCACGATGTCCTGGTGTGCATCAGGAACCGCACCACACTGGACGAGTCTCATCATCTGCGCCGCCCCAACTCGGAGTTCTACCTGAAGGCGGCATCGGGGATGTCCTGCTTGTTTCGGGAATACCCCGATGCTCTGGAGAACAGCGTTCGCATTGCCGAAGAGTGCGATGTCGACCTGGACTTCTCCAGCTATCGGTTCCCCGACTTTCCGCTGTCCCCCGGCGAGACTGCTGATGGTTTTCTGGCCAGGCTTTGCCGGGAGAGGGCCAGAGAGCGCTACGGCGACGTGTCCCGTGAGGTGGAAGACCGCCTGGAACACGAGCTTGACCTTATCGCCAAGCTGGGGCTCTCCGGCTACTTCCTCGTCGTCTGGGACATCATGGAGTACGCCCGAAAGAATGGTATCCCGGCGCAGGGACGGGGCTCTGCCGCCAACTCCATCGTGGCCTACATCCTGGGCATTACCAGGGTGGACCCGGTCCGCCATCGCCTGTTCCTGGGCAGGTTCCTGAATGAGGAAATGAGCTCCCTTCCCGATATAGACATAGATGTCTCCACCAATCACCGGGAGCAATTGATCCAGTACGTCTACCGGAAGTACGGTGAAGAGCACACGGCCATGGTGTGCACCTATGTCACCTTCAAAGCCCGCAATGCCATCAGGGAGGTGGGAAAGGTGCTGGGTCTGCCTGCCCATGTCCTGGACGGGATGGCGAAGGCGGTGAGTTCCTATGGCGCCCGTGGAATAGAGGAAGACCTGGGGGAGATGGAGCAGTTTCGCTCCTATGTGGCCTCTGTGTCCTGGAGGCAGTTCCTTGAACTGTGCCGGGAAATAGCCGACTTTCCCCGGCATGTATCGATACATGTGGGCGGCATGCTCATCTCGTCCTGCCCGCTGAGCGATATCGTGCCCCTGGAGCGGGCTACCATGCCGGGGAGGGTGGTCTGCCAGTGGGACAAAGATGCGGTCGAGGACGCGGGTCTTATCAAGGTCGACCTGCTGGGACTCAGGATGCTCTCTCTGGTGCAGGAAGCGAAGGAGCTTATCGAGCGAAGCAGGGGTATCAGGGTTGACTTCGAGAAGATACCCCTTGATGACCCGGCAGTCTATGATATGATCTGCAACGCCGATACCATGGGTGTGTTCCAGGTGGAGAGCCGGGCCCAGATGCAGACCCTCCCTCGGACCAGGCCCCGCTCGGTAGATGACCTCACGGTGGAAGTAGCTATCATCCGCCCCGGCCCTATCCAGGGTGATATGGTGCACCCTTACATTCGCCGCCGGCAGGGGCGAGAGAAGGTGGCCTATCCCCTGAAGATGCTTGAACCTGTACTGGAGGAGACCCTGGGAATAATCCTGTTTCAGGAACAGGTGATCAAGGTGGCGGTGGCGGTGGCTGGCTTTACCCCTGGCGAAGCGGATGCTCTCAGAAGGGCAATGAGCCGCAAACGCTCCCAGCGGGCCATGGAGGAACTCAGGCAGCGTTTTATTGAAGGGGCCAGGAGAAATGGGGTGACGGAAAAGGAAGCAGCCGAGGTCTTCAACAAGCTCAGAGGCTTCGCCCAGTACGGTTTCTGTAAGAGCCATGCTGCCGGGTTTGCCCTGCTCGCTTATGAGTCCGCCTGGCTCAAGCGTCACTATGCTCCAGAGTTCTATGCTGCCCTGCTGAATAACCAGCCCATGGGGTTCTATACACCCGAGGTTATCGTTGGGGATGCCAGGAGGCACGGGGTTGAGGTGTTGCCCGTCCATATTAACAAGAGTCGGGGATGTTGCACTGTGGAGGATGGCAGGGTACGTCTGGGCTTCCGCTATGTTAAGGAAATGGGTGAGGCAGTCGCCGGAAAGTTGGAGGAGGCCAGGAATACGTCCCCGTTCACCTCGCTCAAGGACTTTTACCGACGGGTGGGACTGAGTAGGGAAGTGACGGAGAACCTGGTCCTGGTTGGGGCAATGGACTGCTTTGGGCAGCCGAAGCGACAGCTCCTGTGGCAACTGGGCCTGCTCGAGCGCCAGGGGCGTGGTGGGCTGGCACTGGACTTCCCCGGGCATCAAATAGCACTCCGGGGGATGACTGAGCTTGAGGAAGTGACCGCAGACTACATGGTGCAGGGGCTTTCCGCAAGGTGTCATCCCATGGAATTACTGAGGCCCGGCATATCCAGAGACGGCATTTTAAAAAGCTCGGAGGTCGTGACGTTGTTTCCAGACACCAGGGTGCGCACTGCCGGCTACGTTGTCTGCCGCCAGGCACCTGGAACGGCGAAAGGACACGTGTTTTTAACCATTGAGGATGAGGAGGGGCTGGTCAATGTGGTGCTGAAGCCCCATATTTACCAGAAATATCGCTATGTGGCCAGGATGGAGCCGCTTGTTGTGGTGGAGGGAGTGCTTCAGAAAAAGGACGGTGTTATCAACGTGGTGGCCGAGCGACTTTTCTCCTTGAGACAGGAGAGCAGGCGACAACGCACCCTCTACCCTCAGCCACCCAAAGCCCGAAACTTCTGCTAGGTGACGCCCTCCCTCTGCAACCAAGTGGCCCATTGGACTGGGGCATACATCTCACACTCACGGGAGATTATACTGAGAATCAGCCAGCGTGACCGGGATGCCCTGGTTGTTTGCATGTCACTTGACACCTTGCTATAATTGAGCTTTGTTACGTAGGCAAGAACCAATCGGAGCACAACTTGGAGAAGGAAAGAAAAAGCGTCATCATTGAAGAGTTCAGGCTACACGAGAAGGATACTGGCTCTACAGCGCTTCAGGTGGCTCTACTGACCGAGAGGATAAACTACCTGACTGAGCACCTGAAGGTACACCGCCACGATTTCCACTCCCAGCGGGGGCTATTGAAGCTGGTAGGACAGCGAAGAAGGCTATTGGGGTACTTGAAACGGGAGGATGTGGCTAGCTATCGCGAGCTCATAGCCAAGCTGGGTCTGCGAAAATAGGCCGCCAGCAGCTTCCCCACCGAACTATCTTATGTTATCTTAGCAGGAGGTCCATCTTAATATGTTGCACATGGTAGAGACTACAATTGGGGGAAGGACTTTAACCCTCAAGACGGGAGATCTGGCGACGCAGGCGGGCAGTGCCGTTGTTATGAGCTACGGCGATACGGTTGTGCTCGTGACCGTTTGCATGGCTAATGAGCCCAGGGAAGGAGTGACTTTCCTTCCCTTGACCGTAGACTACGAAGAAAGACTCTACGCCGCCGGGAAAATCCCCGGCGGATTCTTTAGGAGGGAAGGACGGCCCAGTCAGCAGGCAACCCTCTCCAGTCGTTTGACTGATCGCCTTCTCCGCCCCCTGTTTCCCAAGGGTTTTCGGCACGAGGTGCAGATTATAACCACTGTACTGTCCGTGGACCAGGAGAACTCGCCGGACATACTTGCAGCCATCGGTGCCTCGGCAGCCCTGGTTCTGTCGGAGATCCCCTTCGAATGGCCGGTGGGTACTGTACGCGTTGGTTATCTTGATGGCGAGTTCATCATCAATCCCACCTTCAGTCAACTTCAGAGCAGCCTTGTCGACGTGGTTGTGGCCGGCACCAGGGATGCGGTGGTGATGGTGGAGGCTGGGG
This sequence comes from uncultured Dehalococcoidia bacterium, assembly GCA_964617695.1. Lineage (GTDB taxonomy): Bacteria > Chloroflexota > Dehalococcoidia > UBA2247 > RBG-13-53-26 > CAZTYW01. The sequence continues at coordinate 2,266 of CAZTYW010000086.1, read as the reverse complement.
CCAGGGAGGCACCTGAACAACTTGTGCTGGAAGCTATCAGACTCGGACAGCAGGTCAATCAGGAGATTATAGGGCTGCAGGAGAAACTGAGGGCCACGAGTGGCCGGGCCAAAGTGGAGTTCGAGCCGGTGGGGTCCGACCCCGAACTGGAGGCGGCCGTCTCGTCTGTCCTTGATGGCAAGATTGCGCAGCTCATCGGCAAAGGCAAAATAGAGCGTGAAGAGGCTCTGTCGGCTTTGAAGCAAGAGGCGGTTGACAAGCTGGGCGACCAGTACTCTCCGCAGGATGTCGAATCTGTGGTTGAAGCCAGGGTGAAGGCAGAGTTGAGGGCAAGTATCCTGGAAAGGGATGTGCGCCCTGATGGCCGCGGTCCAAGGGACATCCGCCCTGTCCATTGCGAAGTGGGGCTGCTGCCCCGCACTCATGGCTCTGGTCTGTTCAGTCGGGGTCTCACCCAAGTTCTGAACATAGCCACCCTGGGTTCTGCAGGTGATGAACAGACGCTGGATGGGCTTACTCTGGAGGAGAGCAAGCGCTTCATGCATCACTACAACTTCCCTCCCTACTCAACCGGCGAGGTCAGGCGTATTGGCACCCCGGGACGCCGCGAGGTTGGGCATGGGGCGCTGGTAGAAAGGGCTCTGTCGCCTGTAATCCCTCCAGAGGATGATTTCCCATACACTATCCGACTGGTCTCAGAGGTCCTCAGTTCCAACGGTAGTACCTCTATGGCTTCGGTCTGTGCCAGCACCCTGTCTCTTATGGATGCTGGAATACCTATCAAGGCCCCGGTGGCGGGCATAGCTATGGGGCTGGTCACGGGGGAGAACGGTCGATTTGCCGTTCTGACCGACCTTGAAGGCACGGAGGACGCCTACGGTGACATGGACTTCAAGGTGGCAGGGACTGCAGATGGGATAACCGCTCTTCAGATGGACATCAAGGTCAAGGGTTTGGGAGATGACATATTGGAGACGGGCCTGGAGCAGGCCCGTGAAGCGCGCATGTATATCCTCGGCAAGATACAGGAGACCATTGCCTCCAGTCGCCCCGAGCTGAGCAAGTATGCACCGCGGATGGTCAAGATTACTATCGACCCAGGCAAGATCGGTGCCGTCATCGGACCCGGTGGAAAGATGATAAGGTCCATCATTGACCAGACGAAGACAACCATCGACATTGAGAACGATGGTACGGTGCTTATTGGGTCTACGGATGCTGAGGCAGCTCAGAAGGCTATAGCCATGATTCAGAACCTGACGAAGGAGGCGGAGGTGGGGGGCATCTACACTGGCAAGGTGACCCGTCTGATGGGCTTCGGGGCTCTGGTAGAGATTCTGCCCGGCAAGGAGGGGTTGCTTCACATAAGCGAACTGGCTGACTATCGCGTGCCCAGCGTGGAGGATGTCGTCAAGGTCGGCGACGAGATAACGGTGATGGTGACAGACATGGATAGCCAGGGGAAGATGAGGCTCTCCCGGCGCGCCGTGCTTCAGGGGCTTTCCGAGGTAGGCAGAGCGCCGAAGGAAGGGGCTCCGTCAGGCCGGGGCTATTCTCACAAGAGACCAAGCGATGATCGACGGGGCGAAGGGAACGGTTCGGGCAACAGGCGTTACCATCGTCCCAAGGGCGAGTTTAGACCAAACAAGAGCGACTAAGGAAGCTTCATGCCTGCGAGAGTGGCTGTGCATGGTGCCCTGGGGAGGATGGGTAGCCAGGTAATCAGCGCCCTGTGCGCTGATCCTGAACTCCATCCGGTCGCAGCGGTGGATATTGCAGCCAAACGGGAGAGCCTTCTCCTGCCGGACGGCTCTGGTTCCATACCATTGTCCAGGGATTTGGGATCGCTTTTGGAGCAGGAGCGGCCCGAAGTCCTGGTAGACTTCAGCGTGGCGGAGGCCGGGCTGTCTGCGGCCCGAACAGCGACCAGACTGAAAGTAAACCTGGTCATCGGTACAACTGGCCTCTCGCCAGACAACCTCGATGAGATTGACGGGCTGGCGAGATCGAACGGGGTGGGGGCGATTGTTGCGTCGAACTTCGCCCTGGGGGCCGTGTTGATGATTCATCTGGCAAGGATAGCTGCAAGGTACTTTGATTATGCCGAAATCCTTGAGATGCATCATGAGCAGAAGCTTGATGCGCCTTCTGGAACGGCCCTTTCCACTGCCAGGGCCATCGTAGAAGCCAGGGAGAAGCCCTTTCTGCATCCGGGGGTGCAGAAGGAGAGCCTTCCAGGTACCAGGGGTGGGCAGTTGGGGGGTGT
>CAZTYW010000085.1:0-6737 GCA_964617695.1 uncultured Dehalococcoidia bacterium | reverse complement strand
GCCGTTGGAGTGCATGGCGATGTCCAGCAAGGCTCTGGCCGCGTACCTACCTCTGGTCGAAATCTTCATGGCGATTGTTGACTAATCTGGTCAACTTAGTTATAATGGTATTTGCGTCAGGCGAATATGTCAAGTTGGCGCAGCCATAGGCGGTCGCCAATGGACTGAGCCTGGCAGCACGGGGGAGGTGTTGATATGAGAACGGTATACCTGGACAACGTGGCTACAACGCCGCTTCTACCCGAGGTTCGCCAAGCTATGCTTCCGTTTCTGGATGGTAGCTTCGGCAATCCCTCGTCGCTTCACCGCTGGGGTGACCCGGCCCGTGAGGCGGTTGAGACGGCGCGATCCAGCGTGGCTGATCTCATAGGTGCAACTGCCGAGGAGATCATTTTCACGGGCAGTGGCACTGAGAGCAACAACCTGGCGGTCAAGGGGCTGGCCATGGCCCGCCAGGAAAGAGGCAGGCACGTGATAGTGTCAGCCGTTGAGCATTTCTCCGTCCTGCACTCCGCCAGGACTCTGGAGAAATGGGGGTTTGAGGTCAGCCTGGTGCCGGTTGACAAGTATGGCCTGGTTGACCCTGAGGACGTGCGGCGAGCCATCAGGAAGGACACGGTGTTGATATCGGTGATGCACGCCAATGGAGAGGTGGGCACCATAGAGCCGATAAGCCACATCGCCGGCATAGCCAGAGAAAGCGACGTCGTGTTCCACACCGACGCGGTGGCAACGGTGGGGAACGTACCTGTTAACCTCAAGGAGCTTGGGGTGGATGCCCTGAGCCTGGCGGCGAACCAGTTCTACGGGCCGAAGGGGGCGGGCGCGCTCTGGTTGCGTAGAGGAGTGCGCATCATGCCCTTGCTCGATGGTGGCGTACAGGAAGGTGGGCGGCGTGGTGGTACGGAGAACGTGCCGGCCATCGTCGGTCTGGGCAAGGCGGCCGACCTGGCTGCTGCCGGCATGGCCGGGCGGACCAATCACCTGAGAGGTCTGCGAGACCGTCTGCTGGCGGAACTGCCCGCCAGGGTCGACCACGTAGTGGTCACCGGTCATCCGACGAATCGCCTTCCCGGACACGCCAGTTTCTGTGTTGAGTTCATCGAAGGTGAATCGATGTTGATGCTGCTGGACAGCAAAGGAGTGGCCGTCTCCAGCGGTTCGGCATGTACCTCCAGGGCCCTCAAGGCTTCCCACGTACTGATTGCCATGGGGTTGCCTCACGAGGTGGCGCAGGGCTCCATCCTGTTCACCTTCGGCATCGAGAATGGGCAGGCCGACATTGACTACGTCCTGGAAGCGATGCCGCCCATCGTGGACAGGCTGCGGCAGATGTCGCCGCTGTATGCAAAGTTCATCAGGGAAGGCAGAGGAGGCAACAAGAATGCCGGTCTACAGTGAAAAGGTTATGGACCATTTCATGAACCCCCGCAACGTCGGGGAGATAGAGGACCCCGATGGCGTGGGCGAAGAGGGAAACCCGGTGTGCGGTGACATGATGTCCTTCTACATCAAGGTCAAGGACGACCGCCTGGAGGACGTCAAGTTCAAGACCTTCGGCTGTGGGGCGGCCATCGCTGTATCCAGCATGGTCAGCGAAATGGCCACGGGGCTGACACTCGACGAGGCGACGAAGATAACGCCCCAGTTGGTAGCCAATGAGCTGGAGGGGCTACCGAAGAACAAGTTTCACTGCTCAAACCTCGGCGCCCAGGCACTTCGCAAGGCCATCGAGGACTACCGGGGCAAGAACAAGAAGTGAGGAGGCGTGGAATGACGACACGGGGCGAGGCCAAACAGGGGCCGTTTGTGTGTCCCTACTGCGATGCGGAGGCGACCGGTGACGGTCTGCCTTTTTGTGAAGCATGTGGCATAACCATATTCTATTGTCCACTCTGTCGCCGGCCCGTGGGCCGTGACAGCACCGTCTGCCCTGACTGCGGAGCGCACATCGGCGACTCGGATGATCCAAAGGAGGAATAGGATGGCGGAGAAGGAGAAGTTCACCGTCGTGGTGTTCAGTGGCGATCTGGACAAGGCGCTGTCTGCCTTCACCTTGGCGACAACCGCTGCTAGCATGGGTATGGATGTGACCATGTTCTTCACCTTCTGGGGGCTGAACATCGTCAAGCAGAACGAAGGCAGCATCAAGAGCAAGGGCGTGATGCGCAAGATGCTGAACCGCATGAACCGAGGGGGCTCCAGGCGGTTGGGGCTGTCCAGGTTCCACATGTTCGGCCTCGGCACATGGATGATGAAGCGGCTGATGAAAGACGTCAGGATGCCGTCAGTTGACGAGTACATTACCATGGCCAGGTCGATGGGAGTGAAGCTCATCGCCTGCACTACCAGCCTGGGGGTGATGGGCGTCGACGAGGGTGCACTTCGCAGCGAGGTTGACGACGTTGCTGGTGCGGCCTTTTTCTTGAGCGAGGCGTCAAAGTCGAAGGTGTCGCTATTCATCTAGGCCGTCTTTGGAGCTGACTGGACTGAGGAGGGAGTGATGAAGGCAGATGATAGTCTGGACTGCGTGGGCCTTTACTGCCCGATGCCTATCGTGAAGACCGCGGAAGCCATAAAGCAACTGCGGGGAGGAGAGGCGCTCGAGGTGGTGGCCGACGACAGGGGAATAAGGCACGACATGCCGGCCTGGTGCGAGGCCACCGGGCACGAGTTCCTGGGGCTGGAGGAGAACGGCAGGGAGATCAGGGTGTACGTCAGAAAAGCGCCAGCCTGAGCCGGATCAGGCAGTAGCCCGGCGCGCAGCGTCCTGCGCCCCTCGTATGTCATTGCGAGGAACAGCGTGACGTGGCAATCTCGGGGTGAGGTGGGGCTGTCCGAAAGTGGACAGCCCCACTGCTTTTGGGGTTCCGAGACGTCATAACTTTGTAACGTTTTCCCAGTCTGTTTTATGACTTCTTCATTGCCGCTTCGTATTATTCTCACTGGTGACCCAATCCAGAGTGAGCCTGTTGAAGCGGCCACCGCCTGTGTCTGCCCCTGCTCAACTGGCGGCATCGGAGGGCGCAACCATGAAGAAGTATGACGTTGTCGTGATTGGCTCCGGGTCGGGGATGCTCATCGTCGACGAGGCCGTCGCTCATGGCCTGAAGGCGGCCCTGGTGGACAAGGGCCCCTTTGGGGGCACCTGTCTCAACGTCGGCTGCATACCCTCCAAGATGCTGATATATGCCGCCGACAGGATCGTTGAGGTACAGGAAGCCAGGAAGCTGGGCGTCGAGGCACAGGTCGTCGACATAGATTTCAACTTCATCATGGAACGGATGAGGAGGAGCACAGGTGAAAGCCAGCGCCACATGAGGGAAGCGGTCTCACAGGCAGACAATCTGGATTTCTATGAAGGCGAGGGCCATTTTGTCGGAGACTACGCTATCGAAGTCAACGGAGAGAGGATCCAGGGCAAGAAGGTCTTCATTGCCTCCGGCTCGCGGCCGTCCATACCTGACATAAAGGGACTGGACAGCGTCGACTACCTGACAAACGAGACGGTGCTTCATCTCAAGGCAAGACCGGAGAGCCTGCTGATTATCGGCGGCGGATACATCGGTGTCGAGTATGCGCATTTCTTTGCCGCTATGGGGACAAAAGTCACCCTGGTGGAGATAATGGACAGACTGGTTGCGGTTGAGGAACCTGAGGTAAGTCAACTTCTGGAGAGTCAACTGAGGACCCGCCTGGATGTGCATACCAGCACCCGGGTCGAGGAGGTCAGGGGCGATGGGAGAAAGGGGCCGGTCACCGCCCTTTTGAGGCATGTGGCCACTGATAGGAGGCAGCAGTTGACAGCGGAAAGGATCATGGTGGCCACAGGCAGGAGTTCCAATGCCGACCTGCTAAAGGTGGAAGACTGGGGCGTGGATACGGGCAGGAGAGGGTACATCAAGGTAAACGAGCGCCTGGAGACCAGCAAGAAGGACATACTGGCCGTGGGCGATGCCAATGGGCAGCATATGTTTACGCACGTGGCAAACAGGGAGGCCCTCATAGCCGTGGACAACTATCTGCACGGCGCCAAGTCGAAGATGGACTACAACGCCGCACCCCACGCCGTGTATTCTCATCCTCAGATTGCGTCGGTAGGGCTGACCGAGGCAGACGCCAGAAAAGGTCACCGAATACTGGTGGGCCGGGCCAGCTATTTCGATGTGGCCAAGGGTGAAGCCATGATGGAGACAGAGGGCTTTGCCAAGGCCGTGGTAGAACGAGACAGTGGCAGGATACTCGGTTTTCACATCATAGGTCCTCACGCTCCCATGCTCATTCAAGAGGTGATCAACGCCATGGCCTCCAAAGGCCACGTGAACGAAATCATTCGGGGTATGCACATTCATCCTGCCCTCTCCGAACTGGTACCTCGGACTCTGGCCAATCTTGACGAGGCCTAGGCCCGTGTTCTCGGCAATACACCCCGGCTGGATACATGCGGATCGCATTCTTCGAAATCGAACAGTGGGAAGAACGCTACCTTGGAGAGCGTTTTGGGGGCCACGATCTCAGGTTCTTCCACGAAACGCTGGATTCGGAAAACGTGGGGGAGATTCGAGATGTCGAAATCCTCTCCACGTTCATCTATTCACATGTTGACAGGCAGCTACTCACTCAGCTCCCCGAACTGAAACTGATTGCCTCGAGGTCCACTGGCGTGGACCATATCAACCTGGCCGAGTGCAGGCGCAGGCGAATCGTCGTCTCGTACGTCCCCTCCTACGGTGAGAACACAGTAGCCGAGCATACTTTCGGCCTTATCCTGTCGTTGTCCAGGAACCTGTGCAGGGCCTGCTCCAAGCGCCTGGTGGGTGACTTTTCAATAGAGGGCCTGAAAGGCTTCGATCTCAAAGGCAAGACGCTGGGCGTTGTTGGTACTGGCCGCATCGGACTGCACGTAGTCAGGATTGCCAAAGGTTTCGGGATGAACGTCCTGGCCTATGACGCGGACCAGAAGCTCCTTCTGTCCGAAGTCCTGGGATTCACCTACGTTTCATTTGAACATTTGCTGAAAGAGTCGGACATAGTCACGCTGCATCTTCCTTACAGCAAGCAGACCCATCATCTGATAGATAGAGACCGGATACACCTGATGAAGAGGGGGGCTATCCTGATAAACACGTCCAGAGGCGGCCTGGTGGACACCGAAGCGCTGATAGAGGCCCTTGACAAGAAGAAGCTTGGCGGGGCAGGGCTTGACGTCCTGGAAGGTGAAGAGCTGATCAAGGACGAGAAGCAGCTATTGTACGACCGGGGCAAACTCGAGTCCCTCATCCCCCTGGTCACGGGGCACATTCTGCTGAGGAAGGACAACGTTGTCTATACCCCGCACGTGGCGTTCTACAGCCAGGAAGCGCTGAACAGGATCGTGGAGACTACGGTCGAGAACATAGAAGGTTTTCTCACCGGCAACCCGCGCAATGTGGTCAAGCCCTGAAACCGCCTCCGAGCGGCATGCTGCGGCCCGCCCCTACCCCAAGCGCCTCTCGCCCCTGAGCGTTGACACAGCTTGAAGCCACGGCTATTCTTGACGTCGCCGAGGGGCCGACTTGAAACTGCATTACCTTGACACGGGAACCATTCCATGAATGCGGTCATCGAAGTCGAACACCTCAGGAAGACCTACGGGCCGACGGTAGCCGTGGACGACGTGTCGTTCCAGGTGACCGAGGGCGAGATATTCGGGCTGCTCGGCCCCAACGGCGCTGGCAAGACGACCACCGTCGAGTGCCTGCAAGGGCTGCGCCGGCCGGACTTGGGGGAGGTGCGCGTGCTCGGGCTTGACCCTCAGTCGGATGGTGAAGCACGTCATCGTGCTGCTGCAGGACCCGTGGCTCGGCTTCGGCTGGAACATCACCGAGTTCCTCATCGTGGCTGGGATTGCCGTAGTGGCGGTGGCAATAACGTTGCGTTTCTTCCGGTGGGAGTAGCACTGACCAGCCGCACGGCCGCTGGTCTGGCCATCACTTCGCCGGCGGGCTGAGCCACAGACGGAAACCATCGTCTATCTCTTCGACACCTACGGAATAGCCTCTGCTCTGGGCCAGCCGAGATACGTTCTCCCTGGAGACGGCGGTCTCCACCAGCACCGTAATCGTCTCCTCTGGGTTGTCATCCATGGCCTTCCTGGTCTTGACTACCGGAATAGGACATGAGAGGCCGCGGGCGTCAACCTCAGTCATGCTTGCCTCCCTCGGTGCGGTCCGTTCCGCTCCACTCAGAGAGATGCTCTTCGAACACCGCTGGGAACTGACTTATGATGCTTGACACTCTGGTGGCTGGCGTGGCCCCGGCAAGGCGGCCTGCCACTCGGTTGGCCCTGGCGGCGACTATGGCTGCCCGATGCGGTTCCATGCCGGAATGGACGAAAGCGGAGACCAGCCCGGTGATGGTATCACCCGTCCCGCCGATAGCCTCAAGTGCCGGCACATCGGGTTCTGTGACGGTGGCCAGAATGTCTCCGTCCCTTACCACGTAATCGATCGATCCCTTGACCAGAAGCAGCCTGGCAGCGCCGTTGTTGCGGTAGGCAGCGGCGACCAGATCGGGAGTGCGGGTGATATCCGTATCGAAAAGGTGCCTGTTGATGTAGGCCGGGTGAGTGGCCTCCTTGTCGGCCAGGAACGCCATCTCGGTTGCGTCGGGGGTGAAGATATCAAATGAGCTGGCCAGTCCGACTGCCTTGGCCACGTACATAGAAGCGGCGTCTGCGATCATGACCGGTCTCCTGG
>CAZTYW010000084.1:0-6749 GCA_964617695.1 uncultured Dehalococcoidia bacterium | reverse complement strand
GGTTCGGGTGACTCACCCGAAACCCGGGCCCTTTTGCACGTTGCAGCCCTTCTCTGTGCGCCGTGGGACCACTATCTTCCAGCATTGTGGCCAACGCACAGCGCCCCGCTTCTTCAGGCAACCGTGTGGCCAAGGTCAACTACCAGCACTGATCCAATGGCCGCCGTCGAATCATCGCTGGCAAGAAAAAGGGCCGCTCTGGCTATCTCCTCTGGCTGTATCGGCCTGCCGCCAGGCATCCCACGTAGAAATGCCTCTCGCTCGGCTGGATCGGCTGGTAGCCAGGCCGCCATCATTGCTGTCTGGGTCCCTCCAGGACAGATGCAATTGACACGAATATTCTGCGGGGCCAGCTCCACGGCAAGGGACTTGCTCAACTGGATGACGCCTCCCTTGGAAGCAGCGTAGGCTGCCACGTAGGGTAGACCGATTATCCCCGCAGTGGAGGTCGTATTGATGATGACGCCTGCACCCTGCTTCAGCATCACCGGGATGGCGTACTTTGAGCCCAAGAAGACTCCTTTGAGGTTTGTGCTCAGGACGGCATCCCAGTCGTCCTCTGCGTAGTTCGCCGCCGGCGAAAACGGTCCCTGGATGCCGGCGTTGTTGTAGAGTATGTCCAGGCTCCCGTAGGTATCCAGGGTTGTGTTGACCATCTTCTCCGCATCGCCTGCCTTGGACACATCTGCCGCGACGAATGTAGCGTCACCACCGCCCTCGTTGATCATCCTGATCGTTTCCTGCCCACCCTCAGGACTTATGTCGGCCACCATCACCTTCGCTCCCTCTTTGGCGAAGAGGATAGCCGTGGCACGGCCGATGCCAGATCCCGCCCCTGTGATCAGAGCAACCTTTCCATCCAGCTTCCCCATGCTTGCACCTCCTTTCCACGGTTCTTAAAGGTCCCGATTGTCCCGCAGCCTTTGGCACAGCCTGGTATAGCGGTGCTGCACCCGGTCGTTCTTGACAGCCATGATAATGGCACGCCTGCTGCCAACCAATACCATGAGCTTCTTGGCCCGGGTTATGGCCGTATACAACAGATTACGCTGGAGCATCACATAGTGCTGAGTCAGGATGGGCACCACCACCGCCGGGTACTCGCTGCCCTGCGACTTGTGTATCGAAATGGCGTAGGCCAGTACAAGTTCGTCCAACTCACTCGATTCGTAGTCCACTACCCTGTCGTCAAACCTGACCTGCAGGTTCTGCTCTTCTATGTCGATCCCCACCACCCTGCCAGTATCCCCATTGAAGACCTCCTTGTCGTAGTTGTTCCTGATCTGCATCACTTTGTCGCCCGCCCGGAGGACCCTCCCCCCACGCACCAGCTCCCGCCCACCTGGATTCAGGAGACCTTGCAGTTCGGCATTGAGATTGGCGACGCCCACGGTTCCCCGGTGCATCGGTGTCATGACCTGGATGTCGTCCAGGGGGTCCAGATTGAAGGCCCGCGGCAGCCTGTGGGCACACAACTCTTTCACCAGCTCGACAACTTTGTCAGGGTCTTCCCGTTCAATAAAGTAGAAATCGCTCCCCTCATCGCCCGACCGTGTCTGAGGAAACTTCCCGCTGTTGACGCGGTGAGCATTGACCACCACCAGACTCTCACGCGCCTGCCTGAAGATTTCATCCAGTCTCACCGTTTCAACGCATCCAGATTCGACGATGTCCCTCAGGACATTCCCGGGACCCACAGAAGGAAGCTGGTCAACGTCCCCAACCAGCAGCAGGGAGGCCGTGCGAGGTATGGCCTTCAGAAGGTGGTTCATCAGCAAGACGTCAACCATCGACGCTTCGTCGATTATTACAGCGTCGGCGTTAAGCGGATTGTCTTCGTTACGCTTGAAGCCGCCCTCGGCATGGCCGTATTCGAGCAGGCGATGAATGGTTCTCGCCTCCCTGCCCGTCACCTCCGACAGTCTCTTGGCCGCCCTTCCCGTTGGCGAGGCGAGCATGATGCGCTGACCTTTCTCTTCCAGCATCCTGACCAGGCTCTTGACCAGAGTTGTCTTACCCGTTCCGGGCCCGCCAGTGAGCACCAGGGCCTTGCTCTTGATAGCCATGCCCAGTGCCTCTTTCTGCTTGCCCGCCAGCGTTATCCCATCGACCTTCTGGACCCGTTCAACAGCTTGGTCCAGTTCGATGTGCGGAAGCTGCCTGGCCCAATCAAGCAAGGACTGCAGCCTCCTGGCCACATTCACCTCGGCTGTGTGAAGGGGCGCAAGGAATACGGCCTGGTGTTCCCCACAGTCCTCAACCACTACACGTCCCTGCTCCGCCAACGCCAGCAGCGCCTCGTCCAGTATGCCCTGGTCAACTTCGAGCAGGGTGGCTGCTCTGTCGATGAGCTTCTCCCGAGGATAATAGACATGACCCTCGGCCACCAGTTCGCTGAGTATGTGAGTAAGTCCCGCCTCCGCTCTCATTCGGGAGCCAGGGTCAACACCCATGGCGCGGGCTATCTTGTCCGCAGTCTTGAATCCTATGCCGGTAATGTCCAGAGCCAGCCGGTAAGGATTGTCCTTGACTACCGATACCGCCCTGTCGCCGTAGGCCTTGAAGATCTTGACACCATGTGCGGTGCCTATTCCGTGCCCCTGAAGAAAAACCATGATCTGCCTGATCTCTTTCTGGCCCTGCCACGCCTTGACAATCCGTTCCGCCCTGATGGGCCCGATGCCGTCCACCTCCTGTAGCCTTCGGGCGCCTTCGTCGATGGCATCAAAGGTGCCTACTCCAAACTTGCCCACCAGTCTTCTGGCCAGCTCGGGGCCGATGCCCTGCACCAGACCTGAACCAAGGTACCTCTCAATGCCGGTGGCAGTGGACGGAAGGACGGTGAGGCAGCTTTCAACTCTGAATTGCCTGCCAAACCTGGGGTCAATTACCCAGTCACCCGTCAGCCTGAGCGTTTCGCCGGGCGTAGGGCATGGCATGTTTCCGACCACGGTGACCATATCCTGAGTCTTCTCAACTTGAAGCCTGGCCACCGTATAGTTGTTCTCCTCATTGAAGAAGACTATTCGCTCCAGCACGCCCAGTAGAGTGGACTCGTCCGACATTTCTTCCCTTGGATTACCCCCGGATGTCTCGGGAGTACTATCCAATATAGCAGAAGCTTGGGATTTTCCAAAAACTGCCAGGTCTCGGCCTCTCCGCAGGCACCCCTGACAATCGTTTCCTGGGCCCCGCGATCGCGGGGCAAATCGCCAGTCTGGCACTCACAGTAATGTAACCCGAGCTTAACCGGTCCTTAAGCATCGTACACCCAGCCTTTACCCAGTCGGTGGTAGACTGCAGTGGGTGCAAAGCTGGCTCGGAGGCTGGGGCAGCAACTCCCTCTGCCAACGAGCGCTCTTTCCACTGGACCGATCAAGAACGCAGTTCTAACCTCCCCGGCCTGCTGTGGCTGCCAGGATTCCCCGAAGACCCGAGACGCGGACGAGCCCTATGAATTGGGCCAGGCGAAGACTCTCACCGGGTTTCATTTCAGGAGGCAATATCAGCTTCCCACCCCGTCTGACGTTCCTTTTCCTGGCCATGCTGGTGCAGATACTGGCAGAGTCGCTGTACTGGATTGTTGGACGTGACGGGAATCTGGTCACCGTCTCCTTGGCAGTCAGCCTGTGGCTTGTCTGGTTTGTCCTCATCATCATGATGGCCGTCCCGTCGATCGATAACCTGCTTCATCGTATTCGGAGGGCATTGTACATAGGCACCGTGGTGATGTTGGTCGCACTGGCCCTGTGCGCAATAGGCGAGATAGTCGGCATCCACGTGCTGAACTCGGGCGTCGAGGTGGAGAACGAATTGACAGACGATGTGACCCGCTATTTCAAGTATAACGATGCCACCGCCCTGGCACACCAGGCCAGCGAGCAGTTGCTCAATGGAGAGAACCCCTATGCGGAGGCTGACATCGTCAATGCTCTGGAGGATATGGACCTGCCGGCCAGCACTGCTACCCCACTGCGCCAGGGTGACTTCGCCGAAGTGTTCCCGTACCCCACTGAGTCCCAATTCGACAACGTTCTTAGCAGGGCCAAGGCCTCGGGCGATCCGCGGCCTGCCGAGTTCGAGTCCAAGATCAGCTATCCCGCCGGCTCGTTCCTGTTTCAGACTCCCTTCATAGCTATGGGACTCAGGGACGTGAGGATATTCTATCTGCTCTGCGCTATAGCCACAGGGGCTGTCATCCTGTACTGGGCGCCACCGAGGCTGCGCCTCCTGGCACTGTGTGCCATCCTGGTCAGCCTCGAGCTGTGGAACCTGGTTGCCACCGGGACAACGGATACCCTGTACGTGCTGTTTGTTCTTCTGGGCTGGATAATGAGGCGGCGACTGTGGGTGGCTGCTCTCTTCATGGGACTTGCGGCCAGCACCAAGCAGATAGCGTGGCTGTACGTGCTGTTCTACCTCATCCTGGTGCTGCGTGAGACGGGATGGAGACCGGCGCTCAAGTCCCTGGGAGGAATCGGGGCCGTATTCCTGGCCATCAACCTGCCCTTCATATTTGGCGCCCCGCAGCACTGGCTGGAGGGAGTGGCAGCTCCCATCCTGGACCCCATGTTCCCCAGGGGTGTGGGGATCGTTGCCTTCTCGCTTGCCGGTATTCTACCTCCGAACGCAGCGATTTTCACCGCAATGGAAATCGCTGCATTGGCAGTGGCCGCGATCTGGTACTATCGCACCGGCTACAGATACCCGCAGGTGGGACTCATCCTGGCGGTTCTCCCCTTCTTCTTCGCCTGGCGCAGCTACTCCTGCTACTTCTACTTCGGCTCTCTCCTGGTCTTTGGCGCCGTGGTAGCCCTCGAATATGGCAGGGCTGGGCGTGGCGCTGTCCACCCGCAGCCGGCGGCGTAATAAGGAGAGATTGCAGGACAGCGCGAACCTGGGTCAAACCGCACTGGAACAGGAGGAGCGGAAGTCTTGGGCCGCCAGCCGGATCATTTCGACGGCACGGCCAGGGTCAACACTGCCGGCCCGGGCTGCTTCCACCCAGGGAGTAACAGCCGTGACAAGCTCGGGACTGACGCCGGCAATAGGCGGAATATCAAGCGACCTCAGCCTGGCGTTCACCCAGAAGTCTGTCGCCGTCAAGCAGCCCAGGAAGACGTCCCTGAGGTCGATGATAAGATACCGGTCCAGAGCGTCGAAGCGATGGCAGAAGTGAAACCGACATACCAGCGGCCTGCAGTCGTGAATTGGACACTGGCCCAGTTGGGCCACGTAAAGCTCGCAGCCAATGTCACGGCAGCACACGCCCCCGCAGTCAGCGCACAACCGCTCCGCCTGGTTGAAACGCTCCAGTTCTGCCAGCGCCGCCGGTACTTCACGCCCAAAGAGCTCTCCAACCTCGTCATCTGTGACAAGGAGTATCTGTGGGTACCGGTCGACGCGCGACAGGAAGTTGCCGATTGCCCTGGCTTTGTCCATCCGGCCGACGAACCCCAATTGGCTAGCGGGGGAAACGCTACGTGACACGCTGAACGTATTATAGCATTCCGCAGACACCAGAGGATGGGCGGGCGACAGGCGGTCCCGGTCGAAGACAGTGTGGGGGGGCCGAGCCCACTCAACAGTGTCTCACCTCTGGCGAGATGAAGCTACAAGCCCCCTCTGTTCCAGGTCCCGGGCAACGTCGTGGAGGCCCAGGTCTTCGAGCTTTGCCCGGGTTTGAAGCCCGGTAGACACGCCCCAGCCCCCGAGCTCGTAGTATTCGTCTTTCATCCGTTCAAATGCTTCCCTGTCGACCACCACGCCCTTCCGGCATATCACCTCTCCGTCTTTCCCTGGCATCAGCAACTGGGGGTCCTGAATCTCATAATCCAGGGGCACCGTATAGGCCTGTTCTGGGAGTCTATCGAACTCTCTCCCTTTGTGACCCTCCCGGACAAGAATCGCCCTCTGCAGGTTGAAGACCCTCTCGCCTATTCCATTCAGCCCCTCTTCATCAAGCTCGTTCCCGGTCACGGCAGACACGATCCTGCTCTCCAGGCTGGGGTCGCCCACATGGTCCTCAGAGAACTCAAGGTCCATCACGGGCCACAGCCAATCACAGAGGATGAGGCACTCCTTGGCATAAGATCGGTCCTGAATCTTCCTGGCTGCCAGGGCTTTGCCCTCATACGTAGAGAAGTCGGCCGCCAACTCGCTGCCCCAGAACTTCGCCGCTATGGCGCGTACCGTCTCGGTGGTTGGGAAGGCGTTAAGCCCCATGTTACACGTCAACCACTTGCCCAAGAAGGTGGTTACCTCGTGGAGCAGGCTTATAGGCATCCTCGGCTCCATGGCGTACAGAAGTCCGGTGGTGATATAGAGTCTTGGTCCGTATGGCTGGCTGTATCCGGGTTCGGAAAGTATGCCCACATTCTCGAGTTGCTCCCTGGCGGCAGGCCCGACTGCATCTGCGGCCCTGTCTATCCCCTGAGCCAGCACGTCGCCGAACCCTTCGCGCATGGAGACCTTCCTCAGCAGGGTCTCTATGAACTCCTGACTTCCCACCTTTGATAGGGGAATGCCGGTACTCTCATCCGTGAGGATACCGGCTTTGTAGCATTCGTTGAGCCAACTGATCATCAGGTCAATGTCAATCGTGTCGAGCCCATAATTGTCAAAGAGCTTGGTCGCATGGAAGGGGACATCGTTCCAGTCCCCATAGTAGCGTTCGGCCCAGGGCTGATAGACATACGCAGAGTGGCATATGAACTTCCCCATCTTGCCATCTTCTGCCCGATAGGCCC
>CAZTYW010000083.1:0-7003 GCA_964617695.1 uncultured Dehalococcoidia bacterium | reverse complement strand
TTGTCTGCCAGGGCATTGACAAAAAGCAACGTACTGTGGTAATTTCAGGTTGAAAAAGGGCACTTTAACAATCGGCTTGCACGCCTTTCGCAGTGCATGAACCCGGGGGTGAGGCGTCGTGCAGGTGGCTGGGAGGGACTGTGCTGCCGAGCGGTCTCGGCAAACACTCTACTTCTCGAAAGTTTCCGCAGGCGCTGAGTTGTTTCGTGTCCTTGTGCCGAGCCCGTGCCCCATTCGGGCAGGAAGCATACACCAGGTGCCACGCTATGGCACCGTGGAACGGGAACGGGCTGCGGTTCGTCGGCTTCCTCGGTTGGCCTTGAGAGCGCGGTAGTGGTCCCGGTGTCAGGGCCACGGCCTGACTCGTTATGATACCCGCAGACCAGTGGCGCCTCTTGCCGAATGTGCGGGATAGAGCTAGGGAGCGGACCGCAGTCCCTGTCGCCCGGTCAGGGTCTGTTCGGGTGACGGTGAGAGCTCGCCTGCGACTGCCCTCTGCTTCCGTGGCCTTGTTGTTACCAATTGTCACATCCACTCTGGCGGTATACGGCTGAGTCTGCAGCCAGATATGCCTTATGGCAATGAAGTCGACGTAGTGACCGTTCAGTCACGTTGGCTGTCCCACTATCTTGTAGAAGGAGGCACATATGAGTACGGAACAAAGGTACGATGTCGTCGTCATCGGCGGCGGCCCGAACGGCCTCGGCATAGCCGCTTACCTGGCAAAGTGTGGCGTCAAGGTGTGCGTTGTCGAGGCGCGGTTGGAGACCGGCGGCGGCTGTGAGACCATCGAGCCCATCCCTGGTTTCAGGATTGAGCCACATGCCGCCTACAACTATGCCGGGGCGTCGCCCGCCTGGGAGCAGTTGGAGCTGCACAAGTATGGACTGAGGATGGTCCCGTGCGACGTATGGGGCACCGCGGTAACCGGTGACTGTCAGCGGGTCACCGCGGGCGGTCGGTGGAACAAGCAGCCTGTCAGAGAGTCCATGCTCATGTGGGGCGAGGATATCGCAGCCCAGACGGAGGCTATCTACTCAATTCTGGACTCGCCGGAGTGCAAGGAGTTCCTCAGGTCCATATACTGGACCCCGCCCCTGCCAGAAGGCTACAGCCGCGAGCCGAAGGACCTGCCCTGGGTCAAGGCAATCAAGAAGGTGCCGCTCCTCGGCGATATCTACGACGATAGCTGGCTGGAGATGTCAACCCTGGACATATCCGACATACTGTGCAGTACAGACGCCCAGAAGGTAGGCATCTGCGACGCCTCCTGGGACAGCGGCCCTGGCTACATGTCCAAGGGCATGGGGATCGTCGGCGCTGCTATCACCTTCCTCATAATGTACGCCTCCGGCGTATTCCTGGGCGGGATGCATTCATATGCCCATGCTACTATGCGGTGCGCCCTGGCGCACGGGGCTACCGTGCTCACCAACTCCAGGGTGGAAGAGATCATCGTGGAGAATGGTGAGGCCAAGGGCGTCAGACTGGCCGACACAGCCCCTCCGGCAAACAAGGTGATCTGGGCTGACAAGGCCGTCATCAGTGATGCCCATGTCAAAGACACGTTCCTGAAGCTGGTAGACAGGAAGCACCTGGACAGGGACTTCTATCAGAAGGTGAAGGATATCAACCTCAACGGAGGCAGCCTGTTCAAGCTGGACCTGGTCGTCAAGGAACTGCCACGGTTCAAGGGCAAGGCGGGAGAGTTCATCGACAAGTATCCGTCCCTGGGGTGCGTCTTCCCCATTGAGCGACTGGATGTGCTGACAAACCACAGGAACGCCGTTGACGCGGAGTGCAGGTTCCCCGTGTACGGGAAGGACGAGATCGTTATGCGTACGGTGCGCTCCAGCGTCTATGACCCGACCAGGTGTCCCCCGGGCTATCATGTGATCTACAACTTCTTCCCTGTGCCGGTTCCCGAGTACTTCGTTGATGGCATCGAGAACTACAACAAGCACTCGGACGAAATGGTCGACGCCATGCTCAGCATGTACCGCGAGTACTGCACGAATATGGGGGATGACAACATTGTGGCCAAGTTCCCCATGTCGCCGCTGGATTCCTCCTTCCGGAACATGGGCTTCGTCGGCGGCAACTGGGAGGGAATAAGGCCGTGCGAAGACCAGTGGTACGACAGGAGGCCGGTGCCGGAGTGCGGCAGGTACAGGACTCCCATCCACAAGCTTTACCTGGTGAACCAGACCTCCTATCCCGGAGGCCTGGCGCTGATGGCTGTGCCGTACAACCTGATGCATATCCTGATTGAGGACCTGGATCTGAAGCCGGGCGGGTGGTGGTATCCCGCACCGTACTACGTCTCTGAACGAGAGGTGGTGACCCATGAGGTCTAAGGGCCTGAACATGGTGGCTACCCGGCAGATTTCGGAGAAGGAGGCAATCTGATGACAACGCGGTTCCCATACAGGAACGAGGGCGACTACGGCACCATAGTTCACCCGGTGATGCCCAACCAGCTCGAGTGCGACGTGGCTGTGATCGGCGGGGGGCCGAATGGGTTGATGGCGGCAGCCTACCTGGCAAAGGCGGGACTTAACGTTATCCTGCTGGAGAGGAGGGGGGAGATCGGCGGTGGTCTGGCCACAGAGGAGATCCTCTATCCGTGCCACTATGCCAATACCCATGCCATTTACCACATGATGGTCGAATACATGCCGGCCTTCAAGGACTTCGAGTTTGAGAAGAGAGGACTGCTGTGGATCTGCCCTAATGCCCAGACGGGAATGATCTTCAAGGACAAGAGGTCAATACTCCTGAGCCGCATGGTGGAAGATACCTTTGACTCCCTGGTGAAGTGGTCCAGGGATGACGCCGCCAAGTTCCGCGACTGGATAAGGGTCCTTGACCGGATGATGGACGAGCTACTCGCCCCCGGAACCTACGCGCCGCCACTGCCTGCGGTGGAGTTGGCCATGAAGATGCAGAGGACGAAGCTCGGCCAGGAACTCATGGAGATGATGGAGAAAACACCTTACGAGGTCGTCACCGAGACCTTCAAAGACCCGAAGGTGAGGGCGATCTTCCTCTACATCGCCTGCATGTGGGGACTCGATCCCACGGAGACAGGTCTGGCCTTCCTTTTCCCTCTGATGATAACCCGGGCCATGAACAAGCAGCAGTGCTACGGCGGCTCCCACAAGCTGGCGGGCATCTTCGGCAAGGAGATCGTCCAGAACGGCAGTATGGTGCTTGAGAATGCCGAAGTTGAGAAGATCAACGTTGATGGCGGCAAGGTGAGCGGTGTGACGCTGTGGGACGGCACGGTTGTCAAGGCCAAGGCTGTGGCCTCCACTCTTGATCCGAACACCACCTTCATCAAGCTGGTTGGAGAGGAGAAGATTCCCGTCAATCTGGCCGAGCGCTCCAAGACCTGGAAGTGGGACAAGTGGAGCCTGTGGAGCCTGCACATCGTAACCGAGAAGCCCCTGGAATACGATGTGGTGGACAACCCCAGGATCAACGAGTCCTTCATGAACATCATGGGCTTTGAGAACGAAGATGAAGTGATGCAGTTCTTCGTGGATGCCAAAAGCGGCAAGCTGAATCGAATAGGGGGATACGCTACGTGTGAGACCCTGTATGACCCAACCCTGGTGGACATACCGGGCAGACAGGTGTCCAAGTTCCAGTTTGCTGCCCCCTACGCACTTGATGGCGACCCGGCAAACTGGGAGAAGAGGAAGACAGAGATTGAAGACAAAGTGATCGACCTCTGGTTCAGCTATCTGAAGGGCTTCTCCCGAAGCGACATAATTGCCAGGACCAGCGAATCGCCGGTTGACATCGAGAGGAGGATACCGTGCATGGTGCAGGGTGCCATTAAGCACGGCGACTACAATGCTCTCCAGATGGGCTTCTACCGGCCGGACGATTCCTGCTCCACTACCAGGACGCCGATCCAGGGTCTTTATGTCTGCGGGGCGTCGACATATCCCGGCGCTATGGTCACCGGTGGCCCGTCGTACATCGCCAGCAATGCGATAGCCGAGGACATGGGCGTGAAGAAGTGGTGGCAGATACCCGAGTTTGTGACGAGGTACGTGGACACATATCTCAAAGACTAGTCCAGGCTGTTCCAGGACATTGCGGCAGGTCGGGGCTGAAGCCCCGACCTGCTTTTGCGACGCCGATATGGCTGCGGCCCGGGCCCTCCACCGAGTGGGCCGGCTACTTGCTCAGTCGTTTTCACAAGGCTGCCGAAATTGACACTCTTCACGAATAAATGGTAAAACTATGATTGGCGTATACGCGCGCGGTTCCCCATCGACAACAATTTAGAGAATAGGAGATGGCTATGGTAGGAATAACATCGTATGGTGCCTATATCCCGTGGCATCGGCTGAACCGAGAGGACTGCGTTAAGGCGTGGGGTGGCTTTGCCATGCCCGGCGAAAGGGCGGTCGCCTACTATGACGAGGACAGCGTGACCATGGCTGTGGAAGCGGGCATGGACTGCTTGACTGGTCTGGACTCGCAGAAGGTCGATGGACTCTTCTTTGCTACCTCCTCTTCCCCCTACAAGGAGAAGCAGTGCTCTGCCGTGATGGTCTGGCCTCTCAATCTGCGCCGGGACGTCCGCACCGCCGACATCAATACCTCGGTGCGATCAGGGGCCACTGCTCTGGCCCTGGCTCTGGACAGCGTGAGGGCTGGCAGTGCCGACAGCATCCTGGTGACTGCGTCTGACCTGCGCGTCGGGGCCCCCGCGGGCATGCTGGAGCAGCAGGTCGGAGATGGTGGTGCTGCACTGCTGGTCGGCAACCAGGATGTCATTGCAGAGCTCCTGGGCATGTATTCCGTGGCAGACGAGCTTGTAGGCATTTGGCGGTCCTACGATGACACCTTCTTGCGCTCGTGGGAGGACCGCATGGTGATGGACGAGGGCTATTCAAAGACCGTACCTGAGGTAATGGCTGCCGTGCTCAAGAAATGCGGCCTTACTCCAAAAGACATCACCAAGGTAGTCTTCGATCCACCTCCCGATGCTCGCAGGCACGGGAGGGCGGTGGCCGCGGCGGGATTCGAGCCTACCCAGGTACAGGACCCCTTTGCCCTCTTCCTGAACGTTGGCATCGCCGGGTCTGCAATGGCTCCCATGATGTTGGTGAGCGCACTGGAGGACGCCAAACCTGGGGATACCATACTCTTTGTTGGTACAGGCGATGGAGCCGACGCGTTTGTGTTCCGGGTAACGGATGCCATAAAGAAGCTGGGAGAGCGGCGCGGCATCAAGAAAAACCTCGAGTCAAAGAGGGTGATGGCCAACTACAATGATTACCTGCGCTGGCGTGAGTTAGTCCCTCAGGAGGCGGCGAGGCGGCCCGACAAGCAGCACATCCGTATGTCGGCCAACTGGCGCGAGAGGAAGCAGTTGCTGGGTCTGTGGGGGATCAAGTGCAGGCGCTGCGGTACCCCGCAGTACGACAACGGCGCCGCCACCACCGGACCTATCCGGGTCTGTGGTGCTTGCCAGGCCCAGGACGACTTTGAAGACTATCCCTTCGCCGGGAGGAAGGCAACCGTGTTCAGCTACACCCAGGACAATCTGGCTGCGGTCATCGATCCGCCGGCTTCCGTGGTGCTGATTGAGTTTGAAGGTGGGGGAAGGGCGTTCTTTGACCTCACCGATCGGGACCCGGCCAAGGTGGAGGTCGGCATGCCCGTCGAGATGACCTTCAGGAAGTTACAGCACGACCGAGGCCTCACCAACTACTTCTGGAAGGCTCGACCAGTAAGGTAAAGGAGGAAAGAGATGCCAGGGAGCATTAAGGATAAGGTTGCTATCGTAGGCATGGGCTGTACACAGTTCGGGGAGCTGTGGGACAAGGGGCCCACAGACCTCATTGTGGACGCGACGAATGAGGCCTTGAACGACGCTGGTATCGAGATGAAGGATATTCAGGCTGCCTGGGGCGGCACCCTCTTCAGTGGTACCGGTGGCCGGACGGTGAGCGAGGCGCTGCGGTCACAGTACATACCGATTACCAGAGTCGAGAACGCCTGTGGCTCCGGTCACGAGGCGGTAAGGGGTGCCTCCTATGCAGTGGCGGCCGGCATATACGATATCTGCCTGGCCGTCGGCTACGAGAAGCTGAAGGACGAGGGTGCCAGCGGCCTGCCGGGCATGGAGAACCGCACCAACACTCACTACCAGTCGAGCATGCCCGGGGTGTTTGCCATGGTGGCCACGCGGTACTTCCACCGGTATGGACTCAGCCCCGAGGAGGGCAAGACCATGCTGGCCAAGATCTCGGTGAAGAGCCACCAGAACGGCTCCATGAATCCCAAAGCACACCTTCGTAGGAAGATAACCCTGGAGCAGGTGCTGAATGCTCCCATCATTGCCTGGCCTCTCGGCCTGTTCGATTGCTGCGGCGTCTCGGATGGTGGTGCTGCGGCCGTCATCGTGCGTGCCGATATGGTAAAGGACTTCCCCAACAGGCCTGTTTATGTCAAGGCTCTTCAGATATGCGCCAGCCCCACCACGGGCAGGCTGCTCAGCGACTTTGACTACACGCACGTTGAGGAGGCCTACCGTGCCGGTATAGCTGCCTACAAAGAAGCCGGCATCACCAATCCCCGGCAGGAGATAAGTATGGCCGAGGTGCATGACTGTTTCTCCATCACCGAGGCCGTCACCATGGAGGACCTCCAGTTCAGCCCGAGGGGGAAGGTTAAGGAAGATATTGACGCCGGCACGTTTGAGCTGACCGGTGAGCTGCCGGTGCAGCCTGATGGAGGGCTGAAGTGTTTTGGCCACCCCATCGGTGCTTCCGGGATCAGGATGCTGTATGAACCCTGGCTCCAGTTCCAGGGCAGGGCCGGGGAGCGCCAGATCAAGGACCCGAAGCTGGCCATTGCCCACAACATGGGCAACGAGCCCTACGCGCCCGTGGTCAGCGTCTGTATCGTCGGGGTCTAGTTCTCCGTGTCTTGTGACGCACACGCCTTGCTAGCGGGGACGCCGAAGGCGTCCCCG
>CAZTYW010000082.1:0-7060 GCA_964617695.1 uncultured Dehalococcoidia bacterium | reverse complement strand
CTGTACGGCCGGATATGCCCATCGGCTCTGAGGCGTAGAAGGCAGCAGTCCGAGAAGGTACGGGTGGTTTATTGCCCGAGAAAGGAGGTGGCTCAAAATGCTGGCTGTAGGCATTAAACGGGGCCAATCTGGCGTCCATGCCTTTGAGCTTCCGACGCCGGAGATGTCACGTTCGGACGACGTACTGGTACGTGTAAGAGAAGTGGGCCTGGATGGGACCGACTTCGGCATTGTGAGGCATGGTCTGCACGACATTGCCGAGGAGCGCAACGAGATGGCCATGGGTCACGAGATGGTGGGGGTTGTAGAGGCGGTCGGCAGCGAAGTCAAAGACCTCGTCCCGGGCGACCCGGTGACCATGACCGTGCGCCGGGGTTGTGGGCTGTGTCACCCGTGTTTGCATAACCAGAGCGACATGTGCATGACTGGACTCTACACGGAGCGCGGAATCCACAGGCTGGATGGCTTTCTGACTCAGTTTGCGGTTGACCAGGAGCAATATGTGATCAAGGTGCCTCACCAGCTTGCCAGGCTTGCCGTGTTCACGGAGCCTGTGAGCATTGCCGAGAAAGGGATAGACCAGATACGAATCATACAGTCTCGCCTTCCCTGGACGTGTCCGCATCCTGAGCACTCGTTTGCCTCTGAGGAGTGGGGTGCTTGTAAGACGGCGCTGGTGGTTGGGGCGGGGCCGCTGGGTCTTCTGGCAACGGCGCTGCTCAGGCTGGGCAACGTGCACACGTACGTTGCCGACATAGTGCCCGAGGACAGTCCCAAGGTGCACCTGGTTGAGCACATGGGGGCCAGGTACGTCGACGCTCGCAGCAAGAAGCCTGAGGAACTGGTACAACTGTGCTGCGAGTTAGGCAATCTGGATGTGATCTTCGAAGCCTCCGGCGCAGCGGCCACTGCCGTGGAGTTGATAGCTTACATGTCTCGGAGCAGTATCTACGTGATGACGGGCATACCACGCGGTGACCTGGTCATCCAGATGGATGCTGCCCAGATGGTGCGACAGATGGTGCGCTACAACCAGGTAGTGGTGGGCAGCGTGAACTCCAATAGAGGCCACTTTGAGATGGCGTTGAACGACATGGCGGAGGTCGACTCCCGGTTTGACGGCATGCTGGGCGAGATGATCACCCACAGGTTTCGCCTGGAGGAGTACGAGCGGGCCTTCGCTCTGGATGACCCTCGCCACATAAAGACGGTGATCGAAGTCGAGCCGTGGGACTAGCTGTTGCGGAAGTGGCGGAGCTGGCCACCGGCGTGACCGGGCTGCCAGAAGCCCGTACGGACACAGGCGGTGATGTGCCACGAGCATCGCCTGAGCCGAAAGTCTCGTTGAGTTAGCTGCTTCCTGCTCTGATGCGTTAACCGAATTGTCCTTGCGTGGAATGTGCATAGCTGTCAGCATAAGCCACCAGTGGGACTAGTCGTTCACCAACGATGACGACCCTGTGGTTGAGTCAAGTGCGTGCTCGTTTGAAGTAGACGCGGCGCTTTGAGCGCACCGGTAGCGTCCGGACGAGGTTGAAAGGGGTGAAATGGCCAGCAGCAAATCAAAGACCATCAGACTGTATGCAGTCGAAGAGCAGGAGATATACCAGGAAATCTACAGGACTGCTCTTTCGTTCAGCCTTTTGCACGCCCCATTTGATCTGCTCGGTGTTTCCGCGAATGGTCACCTGGCCGCTCTGAGACGGGCATTATCGGACCTCAAGCCTGACGTGCTGCTCGTGGGTACCAAGAAGCTTGAAGTAGAGGTGCTCGAGGAACTGCAACAGGTGCGCCTCGAAAACCCCGCCATGGGACTAGTGCTGTTGCTGGTGTCCTACGATGTCGAGGACCTGCAGTCATTGAGAAGGGTTGCTGTTGGCGGCCCGGGTGGCATGGCAGTCTTCCTCAAGCAGTCGCTGGACCAGATAGACCAGCTCTGCGGAATCGTCCTGGCTGCAAGTCAGGGCCAGATTGTGCTTGACCCCTCGCTGTCCACCTTCCTGTTCACGGAGAGGGACGGCTACAATTTCCTCAAACAGCTCACCACCAGAGAGTCAGAAGTGCTCAATCTGCTTGCCAGAGGGTACACGAATGCGACGATAGCGGAGGCCCTTTTCATTGATGTGAAGACGGTGGAGCGTCACATTAACAGCGTGTACGGGAAGCTCAAGTCAGAGACGGACTTCGAGCAGAGGCATGCCAGAGTGAGCGCCGCCAGGCTCTATCTGGAGGCAACTGGGGAGCTGATGTCCCCCAAAGTACCGGCCGGGAGGCCGAACTAGGCCCCTTTTTCGTGTGCCCGTTGGCGTCAAACGCCGTGCAGGCATTGCGGGCAGAGCCTTTTGGGAGCCACGCTAACCGGAAGGTGCCGACCTTACTCTATCCGCTGCGCGCCCGCGGCTGCCTTCCCTGAACCTCCTTCAGTATCATGTCGCAGGCCACTCTCATGCCCTGTCACCCGGATTTCTGCCTCTCCGGTGACATGTGGAACAACCATGTCCGGTGCCGTGTCTGCGGCGGTCTCCTCGCGTCGATGTCCCTCTCTTTGTCTGCCTTTCGTTGACGTAGCTACGCACACGCAATGATCTGAGCGAGCGCATTCATCCATCTGACAATCGGGCAAGCCTCGCGCCGCTCGAGCCGAATGGCCCGCTGGCCATGGGACCTCAGCCACAAGCCAGGACGTCAGCCTTGCCTTGTCGGGGTTACTGTCACTGGACTGTAATGCGTTTCTCGGCGCGAGGTAACCGTCTTGAGATGCTGGCTTTACCGCTGTTAACCGCTGCTTAACTGTTGCTGTGGTAGTCTTGCCCATAGTGGGAGTGGTGGAAGAGGGGGGTATCCCACAAGACGTCAGCCCACCGTATTGCATGTCTACTGAGGGGGGAAATTGCTACCAACGGCGCTGATCATAAGTGACGGGGTAGATGTAGTAGGTTTGATTGATACTGCCCTGGAAAACGAGGGGTTTGCGGTGATGACCTATCGAGACACGGCCGAAGGCATGAGAAAAGTGTATGAGGCGCTGCCTGACGTAGTTGTCATGGAAGACCGTCTGTCAGCCACAGAATCCGTCGACTTCTGTCAGAGAATCAGGCAACTGTCGTGCATACCCGTTATTCTGCTTGGCGACGAAGGCGAAGACCTCAGCCTGGTCAACGGATTTCAAAGAGGTGCTGATTATTACATAAGGCGACCGATCAGTGTATCCGAGTTCGTGGCCAGAGTGAAATCTCTGCTGCGGCGCAAACACGGATATCTCGACAGGGTGCGCCGGTTCCTGAATGTAGAGGAACAGAGCGCAGTGCTGGAGCGGCGGTCGGTCAGGCTTACCCCTACGGAGTTTCGCCTTCTGGCTTACCTCACCCTGACCAGGGAACGGGTTGTCCCGGTGAGGGAGCTCCTTCTGCAGGTCTGGCCGGAACAGCAGGTGACTGATGATTCGCTGAGGTTTTATGTATCGCGCCTGCGCCACAAGTTGGACTCCGGATCGCGTCATTTCATCCTGAACCAACGGGGCGCGGGGTATCGTCTTGCCCGCAAAGCAGAGGGCGACGCCAGACCACACAAGTCTTCAGGGTATCTGACGCCGAGATTCACCTCGGCGGGCAGCGTTGTTTGGACGCGGAACCGGTAAGAGGCTGACAGGTCTGTTTACAGACTATTCCAAGGAAGTGGAGGTACGCCCTGAGTCTGGCCGTGAGGCGGAGTGACTGGTCGATCAGGGCAGAGACGGATAGAGGGACAGATGTGAGGGAGTGATAAGGGAGAAAGCAAGCGGGCGGATCATGCCTTGTCTGCTCTCCATCTGGACCCGAGAAGAAAGGAGATGACAGGAGATGAAGAAGGTAGGACTTCTGGGTCTGGCCTTGGTGCTGTGTCTGGCTGTTGTGGGGATTGGCTACGCCAGTTGGACCAAGGACCTGTTCGTCAATGGGACGGTGGCAACAGGAGTCGTCGATGCAGTGTGGGTCGAGGGCCAAGCGTGGGATGATGAGCCTCCCGAGAAGGACGTCAGCTCGATAACCTGTGCGGTTGACCCGCAGGATCCCCAGATACTGCACGTGACGGTGGTGAATGCATATCCGTGCATAAACTACTACAACGAGGTGGAGATCGCGAACATCGGTACCATTCCTATCCAGGTGACGGGCATAGTCTGCCAACTTCCAGAGGAGTGTTGCACGGTCGCGATTGACACGCCGCAGCTCCCGGTCCAGATACATCCGGGAGAGTCGTTGCCTGTGACCATCAGATTGCATCTTGAACAGTGTGCACCTCAGGGGCAGACCCTGGCAATGAGCGCGGTGGTACACACCGTGCAGTGGAATGCGGCTGGTGGATGAGGCAGGCGGCACGATGCGGGGGTCTCGGGGGCTGTCCCCGGGGCTCTCGCATAGCCACCATTGAACGGTGGACGTGGTAGCGAACAAGTGAGTGGCGGAGGTACAAGCCATGAAAAGAGTAGGTGTTCTTTGCCTGGTATTGACGCTTTGCTTGGCTACCGTCGGTGCTAGCTATGCCAGCTGGGGCAAGACCCTGACGATGGACGGGGAGGTGGATACCGGCCAACTGTCCGTGGAGTTCCTTAACTGCACCGTGACCGACAACGAGCAGCCATTCGTGCCTGGTGGGCCGTCGGACACGGGGACGGCCGTCATCAACTGCGTCGACAGTGATGGCGACGGGGAGCTCGATACGATAGTAGTCAGCATAGAAAATGGCTATATGTGCTACTCGGCGTTTGTCGGGTTCGACATCCACAATAGCGGCTCGGTGCCCGTTGTGCTGCACGACCTCGACATTCTGGAAGGAGTCGCTGGCGCTATCGAGCTTTCCCTCGTAGGCATAGCCATCGGTGACCAGATCCATCCGTCCGAGTCAAAACCTTGCAGTCTTGAGGCGCACGTGAACACAAACGATCCGGGCACTTACACGTTCCAGATGATATTTGAGTTCGTCAACTGGAACGAGGGAGGTGGGTCATGAAGAGGAGTTATGGGAAGGTATCTCTTCTGTTCATCGCCTTGACAGTGTGCCTGGCCGTTGTGGGATCAGCCTACGGCCACTGGAGCGATTTCCTCAACATCACCGGTACGGCCAAGGTTGAGTTCCTGTGCGTCGAGTTTGTGCAGCAGGAGACCAATGACCCGCCCGGACACAACTACGGCGGCCCCGTCCCAGGGGCTGACGAGTCGATTGCCGATGGGTTCATCGGGGCTCCTTTCCGGCTGGACAAGGACGTGGGTTGGACGTGGTGTGACCTGTTTGATCTGGATGGGGATGGACTGAGGGAGACGATCGAGTTCGAAGTGCACAACGCCTACCCCAGTTACTATGGCAAGATGATTGCCACCATACACAACTGCGGTAGCGTGCCTGTGCAGATCGACGGAGTCAGTGTCACCTATCCACAGTACCCCG
Source organism: uncultured Dehalococcoidia bacterium (assembly GCA_964617695.1). Lineage (GTDB taxonomy): Bacteria > Chloroflexota > Dehalococcoidia > UBA2247 > RBG-13-53-26 > CAZTYW01. Next base: position 1,636 of record CAZTYW010000082.1, on the reverse strand, counting down.
GCGGCGAGTACGATTGGGATACGCCTCCGACTGGTCCTCCCTGGCCCCACCCACCCGGGTTTGAGGTGGGCTGGCTGGACGGTCTGGAGAATGTGCCGAAGATTATTCCTCCCGACGGGAAGGTGCTGATCGCTTCTATCGTGCATGTCTTGCAGGAAGCGGAGCAGGGAGCCGAGTACACCTACCGGATGACCATCCACGTCTCCGGCCCGGTTTGATGCTCGGCGGAGAGTGTCAGACTAGCTAGACCATGACGGAGCCTGCTGGAAAGGCGAAATGCCAGCTAAGCAGACGTAGGTCAAAGGTGGGCGAGGGTAGCAAACTGGGGCGCTCCCTCGCCCACCTGTTAGTGGCCTGATCATTCAGCAAAAAAGGGAAGAGCCGCGGAGCAATGAACAGGATCTACTGGCACAGGCATGCGTACTCGGTCAGGGGCTGGGTGGGCGTCCTGGGTCTGCTGGTGGCAATATATCTGGTCATCTACCTGGTCGTGCCCCACCTGTTCAGTGATTTTGCCAGAATCTACGTTGTCCCTCCCATTTTCTGGGGCGTGCTCCTGGGGGTCGTGCTGTTATTAAACAGGCACAGTCGGGTGGGCGAACAGGGACTGCCCGGGTCAGTCATCTGGCTCGGCCTGTTGCTGGGTGCATTCCAGGTGGCCTGCCTGGTGATAGCGGGTCTGTTGACGGCGTTTGGCGAGAGTCCGTATGGGCATAGCCTGTATCAGGTTTTCCTCAACTCTCTGATCTGGGCACCCCCGTTGATCGGCCTTGAGTTCAGCCGGGCCTACCTGCTGCGGCCTTTCAGTCAGCACAATACCGCACTTATGGTGGCGGCGGTAACACTGCTGTACACCGTCCTCATGATTCCCCTGGGCACGTTGCAGCATCCGCTAACCTTGCCTTTCTTCGGCGGGACGGCACTTCCCCTGATGGCCGAGAACATGCTGGCCTGTGTACTGGTCTTGATCGGAGGTCCCTGGGCAGCCATAGCCTACAGGGGAACGCTGGAAGCCTTCGAGTGGCTGTCTCCGTTCCTGCCTGACCTGGCCTGGATCATCCGGGCTTTCGTAGGCACGCTGGCCCCTGTCGTGGGCTACCTGGTGGTTCAGAGTCTCTACGGTGAGGCAGAGCCGAAGCCTCTCAGGGCCACGCCAAAGCCGCGGAAGAGCTCGTCCGTGGCTGGCTGGGCGGCGGTCGCCATCGTCGGCGTGGCGCTCATGTGGGTCAGTCTTGGCCTGGTGGGCTTTCGGCCGGTAACCATAGTCAGCGGCAGCATGCAGCCGACTATAGCCGCGGGGGATCTGGTGATAGTTCGCGAGGTACCTCCGGAGCAGATCGTAGTGGGCGACATTATCCAGTTCACTCGCGGTGACAACACGGTGGTCCACCGCGTGGTCGAGGTGCGCCAGCAGAGCTCACCGGTTTTCATTACCAAGGGGGATGCCAGTTCAAGCCCTGACTCTCAGCCCGTGTACGCTGATCAGCTCGTGGGCCGGGTGCAGTGGTGCGTTCCCAAGTTGGGCTGGGTGCCTATCCACGTCAAGAGCTTCTTCAGCAGGGTTGTCAGTATCTTTGGCTAGTTCTTAAGTCAGTGCTTCGGCGCAGTCTGCCGCAGACGAGCTGAGGGCAGACTG
>CAZTYW010000081.1:3035-7167 GCA_964617695.1 uncultured Dehalococcoidia bacterium | reverse complement strand
CGGGAAAGGCTGAGGACCTGAACCTGGTCGTGGTGCAGCCCGAAGACGAGATCTCTGCCATCAACATGATAATCGGCGCTGCCTTCGCCGGGGCAAGATCCATGACTGCCACCTCAGGAGGCGGGTTTTGCCTCATGGTCGAGGGGTTGGGCCTGGCAGGAATGACAGAGACTCCCATCGTGGTGATAGAGGGCCAGCGGCCGGGCCCGGCCATAGGCTTGCCCACGAGGACGGAGCAGGGCGATCTGGAGTTCATGATTCATGCAGCGCATGGCGAGTTCCCCAGGGCGGTGCTGGCTCCAGCTACCATCGAAGATGCTTTCTGGGTGACCGTCAGGGCCTTCAATCTGGCGGAAAAGTACCAGGTACCTGTAATCGTGCTGACGGACCAGCACCTCGCTAGCTCATATGCCACGGCGGACAAATTGGACATCTCGAAGGTGACCGTTGACAGGGGCTCGCTACTCTCCGCCACGGAATCGGACGAGGTAGCGGATTACAGGCGACACCGGGTTACCGCCTCGGGCATTTCTCCACGGGCTCTGCCCCTGGAGGGAACCGCACTCGTGGTGACTGACTCTGATGAGCACGACGAAGAGGGTCACATGGTAGAGGATGCCGAGGCGAGGACCAGGATGCTCAGAAAGCGGATGCGGAAGAGCTTCGGTCTGAAGAAGGAGATTGCTTCTCCCAGGGTGTATGGCCACAAGAGGGCCGACACAACGCTGGTTGGCTGGGGAAGCACCTTTGGTGCCATTCGAGAGGCAGTCGACATTCTGCGTCGTGAGGACCTCAATGTCAATGCCGTCCATTTGACTGAACTCTGGCCATTCCCGGCTGAGTCGGTGGCGGACGCGCTGTCTGGTGCGAGGCGTTGTTACGTGATCGAGAACAACGCCAGCGGGCAGCTTTCGCATCTGATACAGGCGGAGACAGGCAAGCGCGTGACCGACAGAATCCTCAAATACGATGGGCGTCCCTTTGTGCCGGCGGAGATCGCCCGCAGGGTGAGGAAGGGGGTTTGCTCAGTTGGTAACGATGACTGATTTCGCCGGGCCGGCCACGGCCTGGTGTCCTGGATGTGGCAACTTTGCCATCTTGACCGCGGTAAAGCGCGCCCTGGTGGGTCTCGGCGTTGGGCCTCATAGGGTACTGATGGTGTCGGGCATTGGGCAGGCAGGCAAACTACCCCACTATACCAGGTGCCACGTACTCAATGTCCTCCACGGTAGGACGCTGCCCGCGGCCGCCGGGGCCAAGATCGCCAATCCTGAACTGGTGGTGATTGCCGTGGGAGGCGATGGAGATGGCTATGGGGAGGGGGGAAACCATTTTCTGCATACTGTGCGGCGGAACCACGACCTGACCTACCTGGTGCATAACAATCAGGTATACGCTCTGACCAAGGGACAGACGTCACCCACCAGCGACCTGGGTTTTGTTACCAGGACCACGCCGAAGGGCGCCTGGACTCCGCTCAATCCTCTGGCTATAGCCGTGGCTGCCGGTGGTGGTTTCGTGGCCAGAGGTTTTGCCGGGGACGTGGACCATCTGACCGCTCTGATACAGCAAGGCATCCAGCACAAGGGCTTCTCTCTTATCGATGTGCTGCAGCCTTGTGTCACCTTCAACAACAGGAACACGTACGCCTGGTACCGGGAACGGGTCTACAAGCTGGAGGACGGCGAATACGAACCTGGCAACAAGCTTGCCGCTTTCGAGAAAGCGCAGGAATGGGGAGACCGAATACCCATCGGTGTCATCTACCGGAAGGAACGGGCCACCTTCGAGGAGCAACTGTCGGCGTTGAGGAAGGGGCCGCTGGTGCGACAGGGTATTGATCCTGGCCGGGTCGAGGCGCTGCTCAACGAGTTCATGTGACAGGGACATGGGACCGCCGCCATTAAAGGAGGCTATGCTGTATGAACGCCTGAACGGTGATAAGGTGAGGTGCAAGCTATGTGCTCACCGCTGCCGCATCAGGGATGGGAAGAGGGGTGTCTGCCTCGTTCGTGAGAACCAGCGAGGCATGCTGCTCACCCATGCCTATGGCAAGAGCAATTCTCACGGCGTAGACCCGGTGGAAAAGAAGCCTTTGTTTCACTTCTATCCGGGAAGCACGACCTACTCCATAGCCACCGCCGGCTGCAACTTTCATTGCCGCTTCTGCCAGAACTGGCACATCTCCCAGGTGTTGCGTGAGGGGGGCTCAATCTGGGGGCAGGACCTTTATCCGGAAACGATTGTGGCTCGGGCCCAGCAGGAAGGGTGCCAGAGCCTTTCCTACACATATACGGAGCCAACCATCTTCTTTGAGTATGCCTATGACACGGCCAGGCTTGGTGAGCAGGCTGGTCTGAAGAATGTCTTCGTCACCAACGGCTACATGACCGGCGAGGCGCTGGAGACGATACAGCCCTACCTCACGGCGGCCAACGTGGACCTCAAGAGCTTTGACGATCGTTTCTACCGCAAGCTGGCGGGGGCCAAGCTGCAACCCGTACTCGATACGCTCAAGCTGATGAAGAGGCTGAGTATCTGGCTTGAAGTCACCACGCTGATTATTCCTACCCTGAACGACTCCGAGGACAACCTGCGGAACGTGGCCTCCTTTGTTGCGCAGGAACTGGGGGTTTCCACCCCGTGGCATATCAGTCGCTTTTATCCTGCCTATGACCTGGAACATCTGCCGCAGACGCCCCTCGATGCTTTGCGCAGTGCGCGCCAGATCGGTCTAGAAGCGGGGCTGCGCTACGTCTACGAGGGAAATGTGCCAGGGAGCGAGGGAGAGAATACCTGGTGTTACAATTGCGGCACCCTGTTGCTTCGGCGCCGCGGCCACATGTTGCTTGAGAGCAAGACCGATGGCGGGAGGTGCTTTCGCTGCGGTGCTGAGATAGATGGTGTGGGTCTCGACTAGGGGCTGGTTGAGTTCCGGCCGGCCCGCTTGGCTATCCCTAACTAAACCTTTCTTGAATCTTTTCTTTACCCGTGGTAACCGGCTGGTAACCTGATTCAGACTATACTGGTTTGGGAGGTCTGCAATCGGGGCGCGCAATAGGCCCGTGGCAGGCGGAGCGCGATGCAGCGTTCTTTCAAGTGATTGTGCCGATCTTGGGAAAGGAGTCGGACAAAGGGGGAGGTCATGTTTACGGGCGGGATACCTCTGGGCAGGTTCTTCGGCATATCTGTCAGGCTGCACTGGTCCTGGTTCATCATATTCGGCCTGGTGACCTGGTCCCTGGCGGACTTCTTCTTTCCCGATGCGTATCCAGGCTGGAGCACCTCGACTTACGTAATCACCGGCCTGGCGACCAGCTTACTCTTCTTCGCGTCGGTGCTGGTGCATGAGCTGGCACACAGCCTGGTGGCGACAGCGGCAGGCATACCAATTCACTCGATAACTCTGTTCATATTGGGCGGCGTTTCCAGGATAACCAAGGAGCCCGAGGAGCCAGGCGTAGAATTTCGTGTGGCTCTGTCGGGACCGCTGACCAGTCTTGTCATAGGAGGAGTATTCTGGGGCATCTGGTTTGCCGTCAGGAACGTCAATGAGCCCGTGGCAGCCCTGTCCCTGTGGCTTGGGTGGATCAACGTGGTGCTTGCGGTGTTTAACCTGCTGCCCGGGTTCCCTCTGGATGGAGGGCGCGTGCTGCGGTCGGTCCTGTGGTGGAGGTCCGGCAGCCTGCGCAATGCCACCAGGAACGCCTCGGCCGTAGGCAGGGCCATAGGCTATCTCCTGATCTTTGGCGGGATCTTCCTGATCTTCTTCGGCAACTGGATAACTGGTCTGTGGCTGGCCTTTATCGGCTGGTTCCTGGAGAATGCCGCGGTCGGCAGCTACCGACAGTTGGCATTGCAGGACCAGCTTCGGGGTCATACGGTCGGCGAGGTCATGGTGCGCGACTGCCAGACCGTGTCTCCCGATCTGACTGTGGAGCGCCTGGTGCAAGAACACATTTTGCCGGCAGGACGGCGCTGCTTCCCGGTAGTGGAGAACAGCCGGGCCCTGGGTTTGGTGACGATGCACAATTTGAAGGCCGTACCGCGTGATCGCTGGTCAACCAAGCGGGTAGCAGACGTGATGACTCCCATGGACAAGCTCAAGTGGGTACCGTCTGGCCAGGACCTT
>CAZTYW010000081.1:0-2935 GCA_964617695.1 uncultured Dehalococcoidia bacterium | reverse complement strand
AGACGTGATGACTCCCATGGACAAGCTCAAGTGGGTACCGTCTGGCCAGGACCTTTCTGACGTGCTCCAGTTGATGACTGCCGAAGACGTAAACCAGTTGCCGGTTGTGGAAAACAGCAACGTGATTGGCATGGTGGCGCGCGATAACCTGCTGTCGTTCATTCACACTCGTGCCGAGCTGGGAATGTAGTCTTCTACCTGACCCGCGTCGGTTACCGCGCGGTATGTTCGGCTGTGCATCAGGGTGGGGCTGGGTCGTGCGCAGGAATCTGTTTTCGCCTGGGACTTTCCGTTGACACCGATTGTCTTATGCTATAATATCGCCACAACGTACACTGTCGAGGTGACGGTTACGTTCATGGGCAAGGGGGAGCGATGTCCTGTAACAACTTCGAGGGAGGGAGGAGATCGAAATGTATGACTGGGAGCTTCCTGATCCGGTTCTCGTGGCGTGGGTGCGATTGCGCCAGGCCTGGGAAGCCATCTATAAAGTCATGGAAGTGGAGCTTGACAAGCGGGAGACTACGCTGGCTCAAATCGATGTACTGACCATTCTGAGCTTGAGCAAAGCGCCTTTGACGCCGGGTCAGATAGCCTCCTACATGTTCCGGGAAAAGCACAGTGCTTCTGCACTCCTATCTCGGATGCAGAGGGCCGGCTATGTGAAAAAGGTCAGAAGCAGGAAGGACCAGCGGGTTGTCAAGATAAGGATGCAGCCCAAAGGGGAAGAGCTGCTGAAGCAGGCATTGCGGTCGGGGCTGGGCCAGACACACAAGGTGCTTAGATCCTGTCTCACTGAGGGCGAGACGAAGCAGCTCGACGGCCTGCTAAAGAAGGTCCGTGACTGTTCTCTCAAGGAGTTGGGCATGAGAACAGAGCCCTTTCCGCTGACCACCGGTGTCCCCGGGTTGCTGAGTGTAGTCGGTGCCACGTAGCCACTCTGCTCTGCCGCGGTCTTCTGCTGCAGAGTCTGTAACGTTCATGCCAGGTGTAACATGCCATGATAGTTGACATGAGAAAGGGCGCAACGCCGGAAGAGGTAGACGCCGTGGTCGAGCGGGCCAGGTCGCTGGGCCTGGAAGTGCAGTTGAACCTCGGCACTGACAAGACAGTGGTGGCCATCCTGGGCAGCATCACGGGGCAGTTGCCTATCGACATCTTCGCGGTGCTCCCCGGGGTGGAGAATGTGGCCCGGATCATGAAGCCTTACAAACTGGCCTCACGCGAGTTCAAGGCCGAGGACAGCGTATTTTCTGTCAACGGAATTGAGATCGGAGGGCAGCGGGTAGTAATCATGGCCGGCCCGTGTGCTGTTGAGGGCGAGGAACAGCTCATGGAGGCGGCCAGCGTGGTCAAAGAATCTGGGGCCAGCTTTCTTCGCGGTGGCGCTTTCAAGCCCAGGACCTCCCCCTTCGCCTTTCAGGGTCTGGAGAAGGCTGGTCTGGAATTACTGGCCCGGGCCAGGGAAGGGTTTGGCCTGCCGGTAGTCACTGAGGTGGTGGAGCCCCATGACGTCGGTCTGGTGTTAAAGTACGCGGACATTCTCCAGGTCGGGGCTCGCAACATGCAGAACTTCCCCCTCCTGACCAGGATCGGCAAGAGCAAGTGCCCTGTAGTCCTGAAGCGGGCTTTCTCCTGTACTGTTACCGAATGGCTCACCGCTGCAGACTACCTGCTGAGAGAGGGCAACAACCAGGTCATCCTGTGCGAGAGGGGCATCAGGACGTTTGAAGACACTGCCCGCTTCTCGCTTGATATCTCCTCCATTCCGGTGATCAAGAAGTTCAGTCACTTGCCCATAATCGTCGATCCCAGCCATTGCGCCGGTCACTACTCGCTGGTGCCGGCGCTGGCCAAAGCAGCCGTGGCCGCGGGGGCCGACGGTCTTCTCATCGAAGTCCACCCCAATCCAAAAGAAGCCCTGGTGGACGGCCTGCAATCGCTCACTACGTCGGACTTCTCCAGATTGATGAAGGAGCTAAAGTCCATCGCCAAATCGATAGGCAGATACATATAGACGCGCTCTCATCAGGCTGAGCGCCTGACCGAACAGCCGTGATTCCTGCCTATGCGAGACGGTCCGCCTGAATTCCCTCCAGGAGTTGCCTCTGTCGGCGCGCCCTGGCTGGCTTTCTTTCTCCCGCACCGGCACGCGTTGACTGCACGCGTACTTTCGTGGCCCTCTGAAGTCCCTCAAGTCCTGTCACTGCTCCGGCACAACCGCGTTGCTCTTGCTGGCGCTCCGTGTTTGGTCTTCTGTCTAAAGGTGGGGCGAGTGCCATCAGTGTTTTGGGCTACAGAGAGCCACCGGGCGGCGGACGGTGGCACCCGCAGGCTGGGATGCCGCGTCATTTCCTCGATTGCCCCTCCTGTTGGCGGTGTCGGGTCGAGCAGTGCAGAACCGAAAGGTTGCGCGCGGGGAGTATTCGTCTGGTTAAGATCGTGTTACAATTGTGGCACAATTGACATAGCGCAGGCATGAGTGGTATATGACTTGCGTCTGGAATGGCACATGACTGAGACGATAGGCCACATTCGCTCTCGCCACGAGGCGGTCTCATGCTGTGTGCAGGTAATTTCAGCTAGCTTGGTGTGTCATGGGCTTGGGAGCCAGGTTGATGCAGTCCTACTTCAACTTTGTGTACAACCCTGTTTATGATTTCACCACAGCCCAGATCAGTTCTTACGGTCGGCTGCAGGAGACATGCGTCAACAAGTTCCAGTTCGAGGACGGTGACAGGCTGTTGTGTGTCGGAGTCGGTACCGGAAACGAAATGCTTCGTATCTGGGAACGAGATCGGCGCATCAGGATCACAGGAGTGGACACGTCTGGAGCGGGGTTACGCAGAGCCCGTGAAAAGGCTTTAAGAGGGGGTGAGGGCGTCAACGTACTCAAAATGGATGCGCAGAATCTCGGTTTTGATGATGGCAGCTT
>CAZTYW010000080.1:6095-7230 GCA_964617695.1 uncultured Dehalococcoidia bacterium | reverse complement strand
ATGCCTCTCTGATCCTATCAATAGTCTTCTGAATCAGCGCTGCAAATTGACCGTATCGCTCACGCAACTCCACCAGAGAGACTGATCTTGCCCACGTATCCGGATACTTCTTGTTGACCTCAACGCCTTCGAATAGCTGCGCCGACTCCTTTACAAAGTCAAGGCCAATCTCAGGGGCCATGTTCAGAGATCCCAGTTGTCCAGGAAGCCATCCCACGTGCACCTCCCCTTGCTTATTTACGAGGAAAAGAGTCAATCTTTGCCCGCTTCCTGCAGGATCACGCAACTTGACGACGAAGCTACCCTGCTTCCAATCAATAACGCAGCCACGACTCTCCATGTCCTTGATGATATTCTGAGTGAAAGCTACTTCCTCCTGGCTTGCGGACTGAGCAAGCAGTCTGAAGAAGTCTTCCTCCGTCAGTGTGATTCTCTTGCCCATGCCAGGCTGTTTGCCTGCTGACGTACCAGTGTCCACCGCCACCTGCACCATCTGCCTCGCCTCGCCCTCCACACGAACCACGGCACGGGTAATCTCCTTGGTTCTGGCGACTATCTGCGGCACAACCAGATGTTTTGTTTGCCCTTCTGTTCCGAGTTCGTACACTTGGAGCTCGACAAGGGCCAAAGTGAAAAGAAGCTGCGGTGTCCGTTGCAGGAAGTCGGTCATCGCCTCCACGCTCTCACGAATGCCATCACCCACGACCAGAAGCAAGAACCTTCCCTGCTGCAGATTCAGGCTTATCGCATCTACGAGAAACTGCTCCTCAGTCTCGTCGATTTGCTCCGCAAGTCTCAGTGAATCCATGACACCCAGATCGGAATGGCGATAGCGCCGGTTGTATTCCCGCACTTTGATTTCCAACTCGTCGAAAGTCCACTGGCTCACGTCCTTGGCATAGTCTATGATCTGCCCTACGACTTGCCGGCGTGCCTCCGGATTGCGCCACAACTTCGTTTCGACGATCGTCAGGTAACCTTGTGGACTCAAGAAGACGTTGTCTATGGGGCCGACCGCCGTCTCCATCTCACGGCCTATCGATATCAGTGGGGCAAAAGCAGGCTCTATTTCGGCAACGGGCAGAAGCTCCGGGTTGGCGCGTATAAGTTCCTGAAGCCATCCTTCCTGCACAGC
>CAZTYW010000080.1:0-5995 GCA_964617695.1 uncultured Dehalococcoidia bacterium | reverse complement strand
GAGATGGCATCCTCAAGCTGCAGCAGCAGGGTCATGTCGCCGTCTATCTTCAGCTTGCCGGCCGTCCAGGCATGCAGGCGGTCCATCTCCCCCCTCTGAATGGCCGCCCAGTCCTCGGCCGATACGGTCAGGGTGCAGTCCGGGGCCTCTGTTGTACCCTCACAGCGCGTTGCCACGCCCCGGTCACATACCGCGTACCAGTCGCAGCCGCCGGGCCCCGTGAGGTGGAACTGGACTCTCACCGTCACCTCTTCGATCCTGGTAGTCTGCCTGGTGGGTTCGCCCGGAGACGGCAGGTCCAGCAGGGCGGCCAGCCTCTGGGTGCAAACGTTGTTGAGCTCGATATCCTCCTGCGGCAGGGCAACACCCAGTTGCTTGAAGTTCTTGTATACCTTCAGCATGACGATTCCGGCCCTCACCGCAGCCAGCACCTCGTGATAGAAAAGGTTGTCCACCTTCCAGCCGGTGAGTTCCTGATATCGCTGCACCGTATCCTCTTTGCCTGGAGTACCCTCCAGCCTCGGAATGCCGTAACCCTCGCTGTCCACCCAGTCGAGCAGAAGGAAGAAAGCCAGGTCGGACTGTGGATCACCCAGGTAGGCCATCTCCCAATCCAGCAGTGCCAGCACACCGCCATCCGGGCTGTAAATGGTGTTCGGCATCCGGGCGTCGCCCCAGCACAGGGTGACGCGCTCGGGTGCATACGGGTGCTTCCTCAGCCAGTCGAGGGCCGCCTCCAGGACCGGCTGAGACTCCTCGGGGGTCTCTTTGTCCCAGGCCAGATACCGCTCCCAGTAGTCGAGCTGCCGGTCAAGCGGGTCGGTGCCGCCCCCGGGCACGCCCAGGAAGGAAAACCCCGCCCGCCGCCAGTCAACTTTGTGGACTTCGGCCAGCGCCTCAATTGACGACCACCACATCCTGGCCCGGCGCTCCGGGGTGGCGTCGTAGTAGACTCCGAAGGAGTGGTAAGGAGGAAACTCGGGCGGGATGACCCCGTCGATCCTGCCCATGGTGTAAAAGGCACAACCGAGAAGGCTTTCATCCCCTTCCAGCCAGTAGGGCCGGGGCACCGGGACCGCTGTGTCCAGGAGACACTGCATAATGCGGAACTGTACCGACAGGTCGTAGTCCGGGTAGACCGGATAGGACTTCGGAGCGCACCGAAGCACCATCGCCTCAGATTTGTCCTGTCCCGACTCCCGCCATCTCAGGTCAAACAGAAAAGTCTCATTGGAGAGCCCCGCCCCCGACCTCTCCATGCCCGATATTGACAGGTCCTCGGCCTGCGGCATCTTTGCCCGCAGCCAGGGAACCAGCCTGGACTGCACCTCGGATAGGTCTACCTGTCGTGAAAGCATTTCTTGCCTCCCGTCTCAGTATCCCTGGTAGCCGTACCTGGGGTACTTGCCCGTGACCACCAGCTCGACCAGACCATAGCCCGACTCGCTGCCGCACCGCGCTTCGCACAGTTGGTCCGACAGGAAGCAGACCTCGTTCAGGACATTGGGGTCGGTGAGGTCTACCTTTACAGCATCCAGGAACTCTTCGCCCTGCCACAGTCCATGGACAAAACCCTTGTAGCCGAAGTACCCGCCCAGGGTCAGGTAGCAGGCAGTCAACGGACGCAGCGAGATGTCCCACCTGGAACCGTTGTGGGCGTTCAGCACGATGCTGCCGCCTTTCATCTGCCGTATATCCTGGCGGAACTCGAAGTCGTGCCGGACACTGGCCAGCCTGATCTCCTCTTTCCCGGCTCCATAGGGATAGAACACCCCGCCGCTGAAGTGCAGCGGCGTCCCGTCCCAGTCCTCCCGCACATGATAGCTGGCACCCCACTGGTCGAAGTGCAGGGCGTTGAAGTGGAACAGATAGCCTTCGGGAAGATATGTGGGCTGCACCCCCGTCTCCGGCACCCCGCCACCCCGCCGGACGCCCCACGAGTGGTCCCTGATGGCCATCCAGTTGCCGCCGTCCAGGTTATAGGTCTTTCCCTCCAGCTTCACGGAACCGCTCATCCTGCCGATCTGGATGTAGCGGGCTATGTGTTCCATCGCCCTGCCGCGGGCCTCGGCATACTGTATCCCCTCCTCGTGCGGAGGCATGATACCGTCGAACTCTACCTCGTAGCTCAGGTCATGCTCGGTTGGCGCCAGGCTGAACCGCAGCCTCTTCAGCGGCTCGACCACCTGGTAGGAGAACGGGCCGACCTTCATTTCCTCGATGTTGGGCCGCAGGACGCGGGACGCCCTGACCGCATACTGGGTCTTTCCCTCGACGTTCAGAGTGCCGTAGGCGTCGATAACGTTGCGGTTGGGATAGCAGCCAAAGCCGGCGCTCAGGTGCAGTTTGCCCGATAGCTCGTAGGCGCTGAGCCACACCCTCTCGGTCCACTCTCTGGCGCTGGTGCCGACCTTGTCAAAGCTGGCCACGATCTGGTGGCCGAACGACTCGTCGTGTTTCAGAATCATCTTTCCCCCTCAAAGCTGCTTCCGTGGCCGTGCCGGACTCCGCCCCCGCCGACAATTGCTCACTTACCCAGCAGACCCCGTCCGGCCAGGTCACGGGCCACATCCTCCAGGCCAAGCTTGCTGAGGACGGCGGCGGTTTGAAGACCGGTGGCTACGTCCCAGCCACGGAGCCGGTAGTACTCGTCTTTCAGCTTCTCAAAATCGCCTCTGGTCAGGACGGCGCCCTTGCGCGACAGTACCTCGCCATCTTTGCCCGGCACCAGACACTCGGGGTCCGAATGGTCATAGTCAAGGGGTACCGTGTGGCAGGTGTCCGGTAGCACGTCGAACTGTCTTCCCCGGTGACCCTCTCTCGCCAGTATGGCCCTCTGCAGGTTGAAGACCCTCTCGCCCACCGTGTAAAGCTCTTCCTCACTCACCTGGTCCCCGGTAGCTGCAGACAGCAGCTTGCTTTCAAGCGAAGGGTCTCCCACGTGGTCCTGGCTAAACTCCAGGTCCGTTATCGGCCATATGAAGTCGCACAGAATCAGGGACTCCTTGACATACTGCCGGTCCTGGATCATCCTGGCGGCCAGGGCCTTCCCATCGATGGTGGAGAAGTCGACCGCCATCTCACTACCCCAGAACCTTCTGGCAATGGCACGAAACACGTCGCTCGAGACGTGCATCGGAAGGCCCATGGCCCAGCAGACCCACTTGGATATAAGGACGTTGACCTCGTGAAGGTGCTGCATGGGTATCCTGGGCTCCATTGCATGGGGGATGGCGTTGATGGTGTTGAGCTTCGGCCCGTACCAGGGGTACAGGCCGGGCTGGGCCTGGTATCCGATATACCTGGTCTGCTCTTTGGCCGCCCGTCCCAGGGCATCGGCGGCCCCAAAGACACCCCGTGCCAGGACGTCCCCAAAACCCTGGCGAAGGGCCAGCTTTGTTATCAGGGATTCAATGAACTCGTAGCTGCCTATCTTTGACAGCGGCAGGCCGGTCTCAGCCTCGGTGAGTATGCCGGCCCGGGCGCATGCATCCAGCCAGCCGAGCATCAGGTCCACGTCAAACGCATCCAGACCGTAGTTGTCACACAGCTTGGTGGCGTAGAACGGCACGTCATTCCAATCGCCGTAATACATCTCTGCCCACGGCTGGTAGTACATGGCCGAGCCACAGTAGAACTTGCCTTTCTGGCCGTTGGCCGCCTTGTACACCTTCCTGGGGCACCTGCCGAGGCAGCCGTAGCAGGGCTCCTTCTTCATCTCGGGGCCCGGCACCAGCCGCAGGCCCAGTATGGGGTCTTTCGACCAGCGGCTCAGGTACTCCCAGAAGCCCCGGCCCGTATCACGGAAGTAGTCGGTCAGCTCTTTCAACCTGTCCCGCTGGGCCACCCTGACCCTCCGCCCCTTGCCACCTGTCACCACTACAGCCTTCAGCCTCTTGGCACCCATGGAAGCACCCAGCCCTCCGGAGCCACTGGAATCACCGTCAGCCAGCATTATCGCCGTGGCGACCAGGTTCTCTCCGGCAGGGCCGATAGCCACCACCCTGGCGGTGCTGCCCAGCTCCTTCTTCAGTGCCTCCCTGGTGTCGATGGCACCCGTTCCCCACAGGGCAGAGGCGTCCCTGAACTCGACCGTTCCGTCCTGAAGGAGAAGGTAGACGGGCGCTTCAGACTTGCCGTGGACTATGATGCCGTCGTAGCCGGCGAACTTGAGATCAGCCCCCCATCTGCCGCCCAGGTTACTGTAGCTGAACCGGTGCGGACTGCCGGGGCCTTTGCCGCAGACCTCCCACCTGGAGCCGGCGATTGCAGGCAGGCCGCACAGCGGACCAGAAGCGAATATGAGCCTGTTGTCCGGGTCGAACGCCCCGATCTCAGGCGAGACCTCGTCCCAGTAGACCCTGGCAGCAATTCCTCGTCCGCCGAGGTACCTGTCGGCATACTCAAGGGTGGACACTTCACCGGTGCGCCTGGAAGATAAGTCCACCCGCAGCATCTTCCCGGCATAGGCAAATGTGGACATGTCTCCCCCCCGTTGGGTCACGTAGACCAGGCTACGATATTCGCTTACGACCTGGGTGGCGAAATTGTAACCTATGCTTGGCCTGGCCTGCAAGCACAGCTAGCGGCAGCCGTGGTGCAGCGCAGCACCGGAACCGCGCCGTCGGGCAAAGCAATGTAAGGGTTGGCAGCACCGACGATAGTAGTGAAGGGCCTAGGTGCCCCAAATCCCGCGCTTCTTGGCCCAGCCCTCGTCGTAGGGGGTTATGTAGTTCCACCTGGTATTAATGAAGGCGAATTTCCATTCCCCGTCTTCCCGCACGTATTCCTCTTCGTACGTCCCTGCCATCCACTGGGCCTTGCCCGTAGAAGCATCCGTGGTGGGCGCCTCGTAGTACCACTTGCCGGTGGCCCTGTCTCCCTTCACCTCGATAATCGGATCGTGGACCATGTGCATGCTGAAGGTGATCGCTGAAGGGACAACCGTGCCGAAGAAGACTTCCAGGCCGTCCTTGCCTTCAAACACCGACTCCGGGCCGAGGCCGAAGTCCACCCTGGCGCTCTGGGCGAAATGCGAAATCAGCTCCGCCCGGTTCCTGGGGTCGTCGAGCCCCGCATCGCACAGATAGCAATAAGTGGCCTTGAGCTTTCTGATCTCCTCAATATCCTCCAGCACCCTGATCCTCGATTCCAGCTCTTCCAGATTCACGTTCGACCCTCCTTTCGCTTTGTTGACCCACATCAATTCGCTCCATTCGGCGGTGAGGCTCACGTCGGACTGTGTCCAAAGGCAGGCGCAGCTACAAATGGAAGCGCTTCTCCGTAAATGCGCGTGCATGCAGCAGGGTGAATCTCATGTTGCGTGTGCAATGCGCGGGGAGCCCTTTGGCCAAGCTTATATCAGGGGGAGTTCAACTTGTCAACAGCAGGTGCTATTCCGAAGGCCGACGAGGAGAGTCAGCGGCATATTCCTATCACGGTGGGTGGTACACCGGCGTCTGTTGCCATCCTCCAAATAGGATCGGGGCATGCTCCTTACGGTAGCCGCTTCAATATCTCCTCGAACTCCTTCCTGTCGAATGCTTTGAGTGTCACAGTACGAACGTTGCCCGCCATACCCAGTGCCAGCAACTGAGTCATGGCGACTTCGTCACCGGGGCACTCGGCAATAACCACATAATCGAATTGACCCATGACCGAGTAAAAATCCCTCAGCCTGCCTCCGGCCGCCTCGAGCGCTTTGGCAGTCGCTTCCACCCGCGCAGGGGCCTGTTTGATGCTCTTGATCCCCTGATCCGTCAGGCTCATGAGAACGATATAGGTCGCCACGGTTCTACCTCCTTCATTTACTTAAGCCGGTGCAGCCGGTGTACCACCCTTGCACTCACCTTGGGACACGGCGAGCCCTGCCACCTATGGAGCATAGCCCCAGGCTACCACGGCGGAGGTTGAGAAGTGGTTAAATATGTCACGGCCGACGTGAAGAAGCGGTTACGGAAGAAGGAGACTGCCCTTCGTCACCCCCAACCCATCC
>CAZTYW010000079.1:0-7885 GCA_964617695.1 uncultured Dehalococcoidia bacterium | reverse complement strand
CTCTTCGTCGCTTTGAAAACCAAGCAAAACGAGCTCGTCGGCGTACTTGTGCTCGGCCGGAAGCTGTCCGACCAGCCTTACTCGGAGGAGGATGTCCGGCTGGTCTGTACTGTGGCCAATAGAATGGCCGTCGAACTGGAAAACGCCCGCCTTTACGGCATGGAGCGAGAGACCAGGACAGAGCTCCAGAGGCAGAACGAGCAGAAGACGGAGTTCCTGCACGGCGTGGCTCACGAGCTAAAGACGCCGCTGACGGCCATAATCTCGTCAGCGGAGTTGCTGGAGGGTGAGGCCCCGTCGACGACGACGGGGCAGAAGAGGCGGCTGGTCCACAATATCTCCAGGAGTGCCTGGAGAATGGACAAGAGAATCAGCGAGCTGCTGGAATTCGCCAGGATGCAGACGGGGGGAATGGCCCTGGAGATGGAACTTGTCGACGTCCCCCTCGTAATATCGGAGGTAGCCTCCCAGCTTTCCGTCCTCTTCGAAAACAAAGGTCAACGTCTCAAGCTCGAGTTCCCGGAGCGCTTGCCGCCGGTGGCGGCTGACAGGGCGAAGCTGGAGCAAATAATGATCAATCTTCTGGAGAATGCCAACAAGTTCTCTCCTCAGGAAACCAGCGTGGTTGTCAGGGCAAAGGAAGTTGACCACACGGTGGTCATAGAGGTGGAGGACTCGGCGCCGCTCATAACTGACGAGGAGAAGGAGAGAATCTTCGATCCCTATTACCGGGGTGAGGACGACGAGGAGAGGCAGCGCCTGCCCGGCCTGGGCTTGGGGCTGGCCATATGCAAACGGCTAATAGAGTTGCACGGAGGCCAGATCTGGGTCGACAACAACGGCGTCGGCAGAGGCAACGCCTTTGCCTTTTCGCTGGCTGTGGTGCGGACCTGAGGCATGTGGCCCGGAGGTTGTGTTGAAGGTACTGGTCATTGAGGACAACGCCGAGATAGTGGAGTCCGTCTCCATTTGCCTCCAGTTGCGCTGGCCCAACGTCGATGTCTCCTGCGCCGTCCAGGGAGCCAAAGGCATAAAGATGCTGGAGTCCGAGCGCTTTGACATCGTGATCCTGGACCTCAACCTGCCCGACATGGATGGCTTCGAGGTGCTGAACCGTCTTCGTACCTTCTCGGAGGTGCCGGTGATCATCCTGTCCGTCAGGGAAGCCCAGGCGGACAGGGCGAGGGGTCTTGAGATCGGTGCCGACGACTACATCGTCAAGCCGTTCAGCCCCATAGACCTTGTTGCCAGGGTTAGTGCAGTACTCCGCCGGGCTCGCGTCCGCAGGCTCGCGGAAGACGAGATCTCTGTTGATGCCGGCAGGTTGAATCTCAACCTCACCAACCACGAGGTGAGCCTCGAAGGCGAAAAGGTGAGACTGACCCCGACGGAGTGGAAGCTGTTGTATGCACTGGTGAAGAACGCCGACCGCACGGTGAACAGCAAGCAGTTACTGAGGCACGTTTGGGGCGAGGAACAGACTGAGCCTGAGGCTCTCAGGACCTATATACGCAGGCTGAGGACCAAGTTGAAGGATAGTCCACCCCGGATGATAGTCAACGATCATGGGGAAGGTTACAGGTTCGTCCGCCCCAGGTAGGGCCTTGCTCCAGGCACCTGCCGGCGGTCGGGCCTCATTCAGCCCGCGGACCCGCAGCAGACTCTTCTCTACAGGACCCCGCAAGCACTGGCCACGATAAGGTTGCTGATGGCAACCAGAACGAAGATGGCCGACAGGGGGACCAGCAGGTGCTCTCTGTTGGTCTTCCTCAGCAACCACAGCACCGCCACGCAGAGGACGACTTTCAGAATCAGGGTGTTGCCGAGGCCGATGGTGTCCATCATGGAGTGGAGGATGGTGTTGAATTCCGTGATTCCCGTTTCCTGGCGCAGCGCCAGATAGGTGATGAGGGCGTCCACAACGTTCGCTGCCAGGAACAGGTCTGTCTTGAGGTCAGTCAGACGAAGACGTGTCAGTATGTTAGGTGCGCCAGTTGCCTGATTGCTTCTGCTGAGATTCTGGGTCAGATCCATGAGCCAATCGGGTCATTTTACCATCTTTTGTCGCGGTTGTCCATAGACAAAAGTTCATTTTTCTGCCTGGGGAGAAGTACTGTATTGCTGCTGCGCTGTGAACCTGAACATATCATGAATGAAACGAATTCATATGACTATATGACGCTGCCCCGGATGGTCTCGCCTACCGGGGCTCAACTCCGCCTCGAAAAGGCAGGCCGCTCAGCGAATCAACTGGCCCTCCCCCGTTTGGCTGGGCACGGGCGCTTCGCTGCCCGGACCGTGACAGGGTTGACAGCGGTCTGGGCGGGCGCTGGGACTGCCGGAGGCCAGGACCAACCCCCTCTCCCTCGACGGGAGAGGGCAGGGGTGAGGGTGAAGTCCCTCCTCCTCATGCTCTCCTCCCGCTGGGGAGGAGAGAAGCGGCAGTTCGGTCAGGTCTTTTGCGTGTACCACCGGGCCTGCTTCCTACCCTGTCTGGCTGTATTGGACGGGTACGCCCCTCCATGAATCTACACGCTCTTGGTGACACTACTCGCCAGCCTGCAGGCTTGCCTCTTCGCACGGGTTGACTCTATAATCCATTCACGCTGTCGCCATTCCAAAGACGGCAGCCGTTTCAATGTGCAGCGATCGAAAATGAAAAGAGGTGTCCGTAATGTCGAAGGTGTCATTGAAGTGGCTTGGTCACGCAGCGTTCGTGGTTACATCGCCCGCGGGGAGAACGCTGGTCTTCGATCCGTGGATCGTCGACAACCCTTCCTGCCCCATAACAGTGGATGATATCAATGCTGCTGACATCGTTCTGGTGACGCACGACCACTTCGATCACGCCGGAAGCGCAGCCGACATCGTCAAGAAGACTGGAGGCATCCTGGTCGCTGCCCCGGAGACAGCGTCCAGGTTCCAGGCCGAGATGGGAGTCGCGCCGGACAACGTGGTCTTTGGTGGGTCAGGCATGAACATAGGAGGAAGCGCCGCATTGAACGGCATCACCGTCACCATGACCCAGGCCTTTCATTCTTCGCAGTCTGCCTGTGCTGTCGGGTACGTGGTCAGGCTGGAACAGGGCTTCACCATGTACCACGCCGGTGATACCGGCATCTTCGAGTCCATGAGGCTTCTGGGGCAGCTATATCCGATTGACGTCGCCCTCCTCCCTGTGGGCGGCGTGTTCACCATGGACCCGTTTCAGGCGGCCAGGGCGCTGACTCTGCTCAAGCCGAGAAAGGCCGTGCCGATGCACTTCGGCACGTTTCCCGTGCTGGAGCCAGATGCCCGCCGCTTCGTCGACCTGGCCAGGAAGGAAGCCCCCGAGGTGGACGTAATTGTTCTGGAACCGGGCCGGGAGTACGTCTTCGAGTGAGCCGCACTGCCGATCAGGATGTCCGCTCCGACCGGCTGGACGGCTCACACCGCATCTGCTGCCCGGCCCCCCGTTTGGCCCGGGACTGGCGCTTCCCGGCCCGCACCGTGACAAGGTTGACAGCTATCTGGCTGTCTGTATACGATTATCCCAGACCTTTTGCTGTCATAGGGAGGAGCGGCTCCTCAGCAGGCAGACTCTCGCTGGGACCCGCATCTGGCACAGCTCGTGGAGGAGCTTGAAATGGAGCGCGCGGAGGATAAGGCCGTCCGGCCAGGCCAGCCCGAAGGCTGCCAGGCCGCAGAGTGTGGCGTCCAGGATGAGAGCGACAAGCTGTACCGCGATCTTCTGGCCGTGAGCCGGGTGTCGGCTGCCGTCAGCGGTCTGTCGGACCTGGACGCCGTCCTGGAGGTTGCCCTGGAAAACGTTCTCGGCATGATGGACGGGACGGTAGGGGGCATCCTGCTGCTGGACGGGGAGACCCAGACGCTGTCCTATCGGGTGTACCGCGGCCTGTCGAAGGAGATGGCCGGAGCGGTGTGCCTGAAATTGGGCGAGGGGATCGCCGGCAGGGTGGCGCAGACCGGCAAGTCCGTCCTGCTGGAGGACATATCCGCCGATGCGCGTGCCGCCTATCCCGATCTGCTGCGCAAGGAGGGACTGAAGGCGTTCATTAGTGTTCCTCTGCGGTCAAAGGAGGCTGTCCTGGGGGTGATCACCGTCGCCAGCCACATGCCCAGGCGCTTCACCCGCGATGACATGCACCTGCTGCACTCGATTGGCGACCAGGTGGGCGTGGCCATAGGCCAGGCCAGGCTCTACGAGCGGCTGGCCAGGGGCCGGGAGAGGTACCGGCGCCTGGTGCGTCAGACGATGCTGGCCCAGGAAGAGGGCCAGCGGCGGCTGGCCAGGGAACTGCACGATGAGACCAGCCAGTCGCTTTCCGGCCTGGCGCTCAATCTGCAGGCGCTGGTGGACGTGGCCGAGATGTCGAACACGCACGACAAGGAGTTCAAGACCAAGCTGAGGAAAGCGCATGCGCTGGCCAACCAGATAGGCGTCGAGGTGGGCAGGCTGATCCGGGAGCTCAGGCCGACGCTCCTCGACACGCTGGGGCTGGTGCCCGCCATCCGGCAGTACGCCGAGAACGCTCTCGGCGACCGGGAAATCGCCGTGTCGCTGGAGTCGAAGGGCAAGGTGGACTCCCTGCCCTCCGAAGTTGAAGTGGGGCTGTTCCGGGTGGCCCAGGGCGCCGTCGGCAACATTGCCAAGCATTCGCAGGCAAAGAACGCCGTCATATCCATAGAGGGCAGGGCCAACGAGCTGCTGCTGCGCATTACCGACGACGGCGAGGGGTTCGACGTCTCCAAGCTGACGGAGATAGAGGAGAGCGGCCGGGGCAGCGGGCTTTTCGGCATGAAGGAGAGGGTCGGGCTGCTCGGCGGCACCTGCTCGGTCAAGTCTAAACTCGGGGAGGGAACCACGGTGTCGGTCAGAGTCCCTGTGGTCCGGAGTGCGTCCGATGGAGAAGATAAGGGTACTGGTAGCAGATGACCATACCATCGTCAGGGATGGCATCTGTGCCCTGCTGGCCCTGGCGGCGGACATCGAGGTGGTCGGCGAGGCCGGGAACGGCCGTGAGGCCCTGGACAAGGTCAGGGACCTGGTGCCCGACGTTGTCCTGATGGACATAGCCATGCCCATTCTGGGGGGCCTGGAGGCGACCCGCCGCATTTGCCGCGAGTTTCCGCAGGTGAAGGTGCTGGCCCTGACCCAGTACGCAGACAAGGAGTACGTGTTCCCGGTAATCGAGGCCGGGGCGTCTGGCTTCATCAGCAAGGCGGCCGCATCTTCGGAGTTGCCCCAGGCCATCCGTGCGGTTCACCGGGGGCAGTCTTTCCTGTCTCCGGCTGTGGCCAAGCTGCTGGTGGAGGACTACCAGCAGGGGGCCAGCCTGCGGGGGAAGCGCGACCCCTACGAGCAGTTGACCGACCGCGAGCGGGACGTGCTGAAGCTGCTGGCGGAGGGGTATACCACCCAGGAGATCGCCGACATGCTGATAATCAGCCCCAAGACGGTCGAGGGGCACAAGACCAACCTGATGGACAAGCTGGACATCCACAACCGCATCGACCTGGTGAAGTACGCCCTGCGCAAGGGCATCATTGCGGTGTGATGCTCTGAGGTCTGGCAGGGTGCGGAACGCGATACCACTTACAGCAGGTCATACCCTGATTACCCTTCCGGCACGCGCCTCAACATAGGCCCCGTCTTTCACCACACGTACCCCGTTCACGAAAACGTGGCGGATGCCCGCCGGCCTGCCGGCAGGCTCAACGCCAACGGGCGCCGCCTCCGCTACGGTATCGGGGTCGAATATTACCACGTCTGCGGCTTTGCCGGCTTCCAGACTGCCCCGGTCCTTGATCCCGAAACGGTCGGCGCTGGCGGACGTCATTCTCTTGATGGCATTCTCAATGCTGAACAGCTTCCTTTGCCGGACATAGTACCCCAGGATTCTGGGGAAGGCTCCGTAGGCGGCAGGATTGGGATAGCCTTTTCTTCGAATCAGCGTGTCCGTGGCAAACAGGCAAAGATCGTGGGACAGGATGGCATCAAGGTGCTCTTCATGGCCGGGTCCACCCGCTACGTCGTGGCACAGTACGGCAGCCCGTCCGTTTGAAGCCTCACACAGCTTGAGTAAGACGTCCGGGGCCGATGTCCTCCACCTGCGGGCGATCTCACCGATAGTCAGGCCGCTCAGGTCCTCCCATCCGTCGACCCCGGCATCCATCAGCCTGCAGTGGTCCGCATAGCGGTAGCCGACCCGGCGGAAACCGATGGCGCTCTGCACCCGCACCAGCATCCGCGCCCACCGGCTCCTGTATCCGTCGGGCAGCTTGGCGACGAACGAAGGCGGTAACAGGGAGGCAACGCCGCCGTTGACGTCCGAATATGGAATGGCGTCCATCATTACGTCCACACCTCCGGCCCGGGCAATGTCGATCATTCCCAAACAGTCGTCAGCCATTGGCCAGGTGGTGCGGAATGCCAGCATCATGTGCGAGATTTGAAGCGATGCGCGGGTGCTCCGGGCGACGGCGATCATCTCTCTCAGTGCCCGCAGATTGTGAGGCCTGAAGTAGAACGGTGTATAGGCTGCGGACAGCCTGCCGTATGCCTTCAGGTGCACCGTGACTGGCTTCCTGGCCAGCGCTGCAGCGGTGCTGAAGGCCTCTATCTCTTGCTGCGGGGAATGCATGCCCGGGTCGTAGCCCAGGCCGAAGCTCAACCCGCATGCTCCCTCGTCCAGAGACCGCTTCAGCAGGAGCAGGCAGTCCCGCAGGTCGTCGGGTCTCATTACTCCCCGGCGTGTGCTGCTGGCTGCGATTCTGAGGGTGGCGTGACCCACCAGTTGCGCCAGGTTCAGGACCGGTTTCTTCTCCTCGACTGCGTCAAGAAACTCCCCCATCGAGTGCCAGGTGTGGTCCAGCGGCTTGTCGATCGGGAGCATGAAGTCCCTGTCCAACAATCCGACAGTCTCCGTTGAGACGGGCGCCGGCGAGAAGCCGCAGTTGCCTGCCACCACCGTGGTTATGCCCTGTTCGAGCAAGCACTTGAGAAGCTCCGGGTGATTGTCCAATGGCAGCGACCAGTCCATGTGTGAGTGCACATCGATGAAGCCGGGGGCGACGGCGCAGCCACTGGCGTCAATTACCTCGTCAGCGGCGGGGAGGGGTTCGGTCTGCTTCAAGACCGCCCCGATGCGGTTGTCCTTGATCAAGACGTGCCCATTGAAGGCGGGGCTGCCGGTGCCGTCTATTACCCGACCAGCCTTCAGCAGCGTGGTTGGCGTCGCCGGCCTCCTTCCAGATGGGCCAGGGTCGTGCGCGAGCGTCTTCTTCGCATATGACATATCTTACACGATGGTAAACAAAAGGTCAACAGCATACGATTTAGACATAGTGTCAACAGAAGTGTGTAAATTCAAGGAGGGGCACGTCCTTCCAGGCGGAGTCAAGGTGACACATGATGCCGTAGATGATGCGATCGACTCTGCTGGGGTTCTGGAAGCAGCTCATGGGCCTGGTCCTGCGACGGACTTCTCGAAATGCCCGTTCTATGGCGTTGGTGGTGCGGATCTTGCGCCGGTGGGGGGGCAGCTATTGTGTTCACGGGAGAACTTGAAGGTGAAGAAAGCGAGGGCTGGTTCGTGGTAATCATTGACCCGCCGGATGAGATCATGGACTACGTTATACGATCGTGCGCTGCCGTCCTACCCCGGTCCTGCCCAACTGGCATGCGGTGGCAGCGGCGGCGCTTGGAGCGGGTGTCGTCGGCTACCTGGTCCGCAGATCAACGTCCCGCAGGGTGGCCTGGAGCGTGCTGGCCAGGGTGCGGCGGGTACGGTGAAACGGGACCCGCCTTTGAAGATGGGTGACGTCGGTGGCTTGCGCCCTGCTTCACCCGCTCTGCCAAAGCTCACCCGCCGTACTTTTGGGA
>CAZTYW010000078.1:0-8214 GCA_964617695.1 uncultured Dehalococcoidia bacterium | reverse complement strand
GACGGCCGGTTCGTAAGGAAGCTCATGGCGGCGGGATGCAGGCTGTTTTTCTTCATCAATTACGTCCCAATCCAGGAAGGGACCGAGACCCTGGTGCTTACAGACGAACAGAGACAACTGGAGTCCCGTTTGATTGCCTCGTTCCGCAGGGAACTGCCCGCCCTTTTTGTTGCCTTCCCTGGCGACGAAGGAGCGTTCGGTGGCTGCCTGGCTGCCGGTAGGGGCTTCGTCCACGTCAGTCCGGAAGGTCGCCTGGAGCCGTGTCCGGCTTCCCCATTCTCTGATGCAAGCCTGAGGGACCTGTGCCTCAAGGAAGCCCTGCAGTCCCGGCTGTTGAGGGCTATCCGGGAGAACGGCGACCGGCTGAGCGAGGCCAGCGGCGGGTGTGCTCTCTGGGAGAATCGTGAGTGGGTTGCTTCCCTGTTGCAGGCTGAAGGCGGCCCGTGTGGCATCGACACCGTTGCCCCGCCTGTGGAACGTAGCCTGATCAATCGACCAGGTTCGAAACCACCCGCCTTTGCAGCCAGATAACCCCCCGCATGCGTCGGGCGGCCTGAGGCACCGCACCTGCTCCAGGGTTATCTTCCTGCGAAGGTGCTGCGGTCTGGCCAGGAAAATGGAGGCCCAGAGCCCCTGCAACATCTGCTGTCTGCACCCTGTGGAGGGTATGCTGAAGGGCCTCAACCCCGATTCAGAGTTCGAGGTAATAGAAACGTTGTGGAACGGCCAGAAGTGCAGGCTGAAGGTCAAGGTGTGACGCTGCCCCCGGGGCAAGCTTCGGAGACAAAGCAGATGCGCGTCCTGGTGGCGGACGACCGACCGGAGGTGCGCTCAGCACTGCGACTTCTGCTGGAGCAGGACACCGACATCGTCGTCGCCGGTGAGGCTCCCAGGATCGAAGACCTCCTGGCGCAGGTTGAAGCAGCCTGCCCGGACCTGGTATTGCTTGACTGGGATCTGCCCGGTCTCCAGCCCTCCGACTTGCTGCCAGCCCTGCGCTGGCAATGCCCGTGCCTTCTGCTGGTCGCCCTGGGCAGCCGGCGCGAAGACGAACGATCGGCCCTGTCCGCCGGAGCCGATGCCTTCATCAGCAAGACCGACTCACCGGAACGTTTGCTGCCGGCGCTGAAATACCACCTGGGTTGGCGCCCCATCTGGCGCGAAGCCAGGTCACGAAGTCAACATGCTTGATTTGGCTTCTGTGGGCACCATGAGCCAGACGCGGCCGTCACCGGCATCAACGTAGTAGTCAACCCCGTGTCCGCAGTCCGCACACTTGGCGGCTATCCGACCCTTGAAGGTCCCGGCAACTGTGCCCACCAGTAGCCCTCCGGTGTCGCAACGTGGGCATGGGCCGACAATATGCAGATTGCCCGCCCCGCATTGAAGCCAGCGCACATTCATCAGTCACCTCCGTCTTGTGCAACATTGTGACACTCAACAGTGTTTCCTTGAAGCGTCGGCGCCAATGATAGCGTTTCAAGCCAGATAAAGCAAGGGGGGGCCGCATCTGCTTCGAGTCTTCGGCTTTGGTCGGGGACCGGGCTGCCGGAAGGCATCGCACGATGACCTGGCGCCGGGCCTCTTGATTGCGGACTTGCGCTACCTCTGTCTTGCTCTGACCAGGAGGATCGGGCTGGAGGCGCCCAGCAGCACCTTCTCGGCCACGCTTCCGTAGACCCAGCGGCTGATTCCCGAACGCCCGTGGGTGGCCATGACAATCAGATCGGCTTCGGTCGTCTTGGCGTAGTCGACGATCTCGTCGGCGGCCCGGCCCAGCAACGTTTCTGAACGCACCGTTAGCCCTGCGGTCCTGAGGCGCTGCTCCACGGGGGCAAGGTACCTTTCGTTCGACTCTCTGCACCTGGCCAGGTCCGCTTCCAGGTCTGGAGGGCCGGTGGGGTAGAGGGATGGCGGCATGGTCGCCTCGCAGACGGCCACCAGCACTATCTCCACTGACGCTGCGTCAAGCTGTTGCGCCAGCGACTCGACGTGGGGGAGCACGGACTCGGCCAGCTCTGAACCGTCGAGAGGGACTACCATTTTCTTGATCGGCCACTTCTCGTGAACGGTTTGCTCGGGAATTCCTGCTCGCACCAGCCAAACGGGCACCTTTGATGCTGCCAGTACCTTCAAGGCCACGCTCCCCATAGCCCAGCGGGTGATTCCAGACCGGCCGCGTGTTGCCATCAGGACCACATCTGTGCCGCTCGCCTCGGCATAGCGCAGGATTTCCTCAGCCGGTTGGCCGGAGGCCATCTCAGATCGCACCGCTACCCTCTCGTGTTCTGCCGGGATGCCACCTGTTTGCTGGGCCTCCTCCGACAGACGGCGGGCCATCGCCACCGCCCGCTCCATATAGGCTTCGTGTATCGGGGCGAATTCCTCCTCCTGTGACGGGGAGACGTGGAACAGCGTGAGTTCCAGCCCGACCCTGGCAGCCAGCGCCGCTGCGTAAGGCAGCACCGATTCCGCCAGTTCGGAGCCATCCAGTGGGACCAGCATTCTGTTGAACATTTGCTGCTCGCAGTCAGATATTATGCCCCATCGTAAGGGAAGTCATCCCAGAGTTCAAGTTGGCCTTCCGCTCCGTTGATCGGTTCGATGTCAGCACCGCCGGGGCAGATGGAGCGAAAGTCGCAGTTTCCGCACCGGGGCCCGGGGTCTGGCTGGTAAAGACGCTCGCGCCGCAACTTCCTGGCGACAACCAGCAGTTCCCAGCGGACTTCCTCCAGTCTGGCGGCAGAGATGTCGATACTCTCAAGCACCGAGGGGCGCAGGTACAGGTAGGACAGCCTGCGCACAGGTCGGCCCGAGCAACGTGAAACGGCCAGCGCGTGGAGCTCCAACTGAGTCCAGTCTGTCTGCGGTGGAACGTTGCCGGTCTTGTAGTCAATTATGTGAAGCGAGCCGTCTGGACCACCGTCGACTCTATCCACCCTGCCGCAGAGGGTGAGACCTGCAGTTATCTCGGCCTCCACCATCTCCTCCAGCATCACCGGCTGGACGGTCAGGTCATGGTTGGCCACGAAGGACCTCAACTGGGCCAGGGCTTTCTCGGCCCAGGCGCGCTCCTCCTTCCTGCTCTTGAAGCCTATCCGGTAGCGGCGCCAGTTCTTGCCGAGGAGCGTCTCCATGGCCTGGGTTGTTCTCCGTTCGGGAGGCCAGAGCTTGAGCAGGTCCCTGAGTGTGGCGTGAATGTGGTTTCCCGCGGTGAAGTAGGGCCTGGGCCGCGAGTACTGCTCTCCCAGCTTGTCGACGTAGAGGAACTTGTAAAGCTGGCGGCACTGGCGGAAGGCCGAGACGGCTGTAGGAGACAGGCGCAACGGTGCGGCCGTTGGTCTCCGCCGGGAATGGACCGGCAGGCTGAAGAACTTGACGCCTCCTCCGCTCGATGGCCTGTCTGTCATCAGTCCCCTTGCTCTAATATATAGCCCATCTGGCGGGCGTTGACCACTGCCTTGTCCTGATAGCAGTTGTTGAACAGGACGTGGAGTTGACCCGTCCTGGCGGCGAGCGCCTTGATCCTGGGCGACCACTCGCCGAGCTCGTGCTCAGAGTAGAGGTAGTTGAATCTTTCTGCCGGGCTGATTCCCTGTTTCTCCCATGTGTCCCTGTTTCGGCCGTGAAAGCGCACCAGCCCGATATCCGAAGTAGCTTCGGCAACGGGCGGTACGCTCGACCTGAACCCCTGAGGCTCGTCGACGCACACGAACGGGAGGTCGTTCTGTCGGAGGAAGCTCAGAGTCCGCTCTCGGTTCCTCTCATTCACCCAGGAGTTGTGGCGGAACTCCACTGCGAGCCGGTATTGGGGCAGCCTTTCCTTGCAGGCGAGGATATAGTCCCGCTGCTCGTTCCCGGGGTAGAACCACGGCGGGAACTGGAAAAGCACGACGCCCAGCTTGGCGGCGCTGTCCAGCGGCAGCAGGGCGCTTTCGAACCGGGTCCATACCTCGTCAACGAGCTCGGCAGGCAAGTCTCGCTGGTATAGTCTGGCTTTGTCCTTTGTGCCGGCCGGTAGCGCTTCCCTGATGTCCCTGGGTAGGGCCGAAGTGGGCGTCGGATGATGGGTCAACAGCCTGAACGCCTTCACGTCGAAAACGAATCTCTCGGATGTCCTTTCCACCCAGAGGCGGCTGGTTCTCTCGCTGGGTAAGGCGTAGTAGGAGCTGTCTACCTCCACGATGGGAAACTGGCCGGCATAGAACTGTAGCCGGCTTTCGGCGGATTTGGCCCACTCTGGGTAGAAACGGCCGCTCTGTATTAGAGTGGGGTCTGTCCACGAGCACGTGCCAATCAGTATCTCTGCCATGTTTGTGGTCTCTCCAGGGCTCCGCTCCCTGTCTACTGGGGTAGACTCAGCAATTCTAACACGCGTCCGGGCGTCTTACCCAGGGGTGCTGTTCGCCTTGCGGACGCACCGCAGGTTGCTGTACGAGCCCGGCGTTGGTGGGCGCCATGCCACCGCCCCTTTCCCATCATGCTGCGTAGGATGAGGCACCCCATTCTTCTCGGAGCGCCCTGGCCTGCCTCCGAATACGGTCCATATCATCGTGTCTGGTCCGTTTCTTCTCCAGACCCCGTATCTGGAGCCGCAGCCGGGGGTTGTACTTGAACCTCTCGTGGTGCCGGTCCAGGAACTCCCAGTAGAGCGTCGAGAAAGGACACGCCCTGTCGCCCGTAGTCTCCCTGTAGTCGTAGCGACAGTGGCCGCAGAAGTTGCTCATCCTGTTGATGTAGCTTCCACTGGCGCAGTAGGGCTTGGTGCCGACAATGCCGCCGTCGCCGTACTGGCTCATGCCCAGGGCATTGGGTAGCGATACCCAGTCAATGGCGTCGACGTACATGGCCATGTGCCATTGGTGGAACTTGCGAGGGTGCACCCCGAGCAACAGGGCAAGAAGCCCCATCACCATGAGCCGGTGAATGTGATGCGAGTAACCATAGCGGAGGACGTGCCTCATCGTCTGACGTACGCATTCCATGTCCGTGTTGCCGTCCCAGAAAAACGACGGCACGTCCAGCTCGTGGCCCAGGTGGTTCATGTCTTGATAGCCGGGCATGTACAGCCAGTAGACGCCGCGAATGTATTCTCGCCAGCCCAGGATTTGCCGCACAAAGCCTTCAACGTTGTTGATGGTCGCCCGACCGTCTCCGTAGGCGGCCACGGCAGCCTCAATGCACGGGCGCGGGTCAAGGAGTTTCACGTTCAGAGAAGTTGATAGGCGAGAGTGGTACAGGAACGGCTGGTCCGTCCACATGGCGTCTTCGTAGGTGCCGAAGTTGGGCAGGCTTGTGTCGATAAAATGGTCCAGCATGGACTGGGCTTCGTCATGGGTCACCGGTAGATCGAAGTGACTCAGGTCTCCCGGGTGTTTGTCAAACCTCTTCCGGACCGTTTGGATGACCTCCCGGGTGACTTTGTCGGGAGGGAAGGCGCGCGGCGACGGCACTTTGCCTGGCCCGCCTCGCCCGAAGCTTCGGCGATTCTCCTTGTCGAAATTCCACCTCCCACCGACGGGTGCTCCGCCATCTGCCAACAGTACCCTGTGTTTCCTTCGCATGTACCGGTAGAATAGCTCAAGCAGGAGTCGTTTCTTGCCCTCTGCGAACCTCCTGAACTCGGCGGTACCGCAGTAGAAGTGGTTGTCGGGCCGAACGTCCAGCTCAATGCGCAGGGCCTCCTCCTGTTGCTGCAGGCTCTTCAGCACCCGGCAGTCTCCGGGCATCACCACAACCAGCTTTTCGGGCCGCATCCTGTTGACGCTGTTTCGCAGCACTTCGGCCAGACTGCGTCCGCTGTCCTCTGCTGGATATCGGGTCATCTGGTGGTAGTCTACTGAAATGCCCTTTTCCAGGAGCTGATCGCGGAAGTGACGCATAGCTGAGAAGAAAAACGCAATGCGCAGCTTGTGACACCATACGTGCGTCGCCTCTTCCTCGACCTCGGCCATCCAGACCGCGTCTTGCGACTTATCGAAGCCGTCAAATGCAGCCGAATCCTGGTTCAACTGGTCGCCGAGCACAAGGACGAGGTTTCGCATCTCGGTGTCCTCCTTGAGCGGCGAGTCTCTGCTCTGCCCTGATTAGAGGTAAGGCCGACTGGTCGACGGTGGCTCTGGCCAATCTCAGCAATAAACCCGCACACACGGCTCCGGTCGGCTGCCGGGCATGAGCCGCCCGAAGCTAATCATCATTCTTCTCAGCGAAATCGAGCGCAGCCGAGTTGAGGCAGTAGCGGAGCCCGGTCGGCGGAGGGCCGTCGGTAAACACGTGACCCAGGTGTGCCTCGCATCTCTTGCACCGGACTTCGGTCCTTACCATCCCGTGGGAGGTGTCAGGGGCCGTTTCGATGCTCTGGTCGGAGATCGGAGCCCAGAAGCTTGGCCAGCCTGTCCCGGAGTCAAACTTCGCCTCTGAGCTGAACAGGTCGCTGCCGCAACCCGCACAGCGGTAGATGCCCTTTCCTTTGAAGTCGTGGTATTTCCCGGTGAAAGGGGGCTCGGTCCCCTTCTTTCGGGTGATCTCATACTGCTCGGGGCTAAGTCGCCGTCGCCACTCTTCGTCGCTTCTGATTACCTTGTCGGTCATTTCACTCCCTCAGGAGCGCAGACTCACGACGTGTAGCTGAAAGGTCCCGTTGCGTCGAGACTGCCTACGCCATGCGTCGATAGCGGTTGACTGCCAGGGGCAGGAAGACGGCCAGAATTCCGCCTATCCAGGCCAGGGATTTCCACAGGTTCGTCACCACCTCCCCGCCCAGCGACAGCGCCCGCACCGTGTCCACGGTCACCGTCACCGGGTTGACCTTGGCGAACGCCTGCAGCCACCCCGGCATTGTCTCCACCGGAACGAACATTGAGCTGGCAAAGACGATCGGGAAGATCCACACGAAGCCGGCCACTTGAGCCGTCTCCACGTCCTTTACGGACATGCCAATGAAGGCTGAGATCCAGGTGAAGGCGAAGCCGAACAGCACCGCCAGGGCTGGGCCGGCGATGGCCGGGGCGATGCCGTTTTGAAATCTGAACCCGATGGCACTGCCCACCCCGATCATGAGGAGTACCAGGAAGGTGTAGCGCGCCGTGTCGGCCACCGTGCGCCCGGCGAGCACGGCGGCGCGGGCCATCGGCAGTGACCGGAAGCGGTCGATCATGCCCCGTGACACGTCCTCAGCCATGCCGACGCTTGTCTGGGCAGAGCCGAAGACAACGATCTGGACCAGGAAACCGGGCAGGAGGAACTGGATGTAGTCAATGCCGCCGGTGTTGATGGCGCCGCCGAAGACGTAGGTGAACAGCAGCAGTAGCATCACAGGTTGAATGGTGGAGAACACCAGCAACTGGGGAAGCCGCACGAAACGAAGCACGTTGCGCCAGGTTATGACCATCGTGTCGGGGATGGCCCAGGCAAGCTGGTTCGCTGGGGCGGTGGCTCTTGACGAGTTCATGGCGGCGTCTGTCCTTCACGCTCTCGCCGGCCCTGCCAGCCGCCTCTGGAGGCGGCTTCCTCTGCGCATTCCTCTGCAGTGCGGCCTGTAAGCTCCAGGAACACGTCGTCCAGGGTAGGCTGGCGCAGCGCCAGGTCCGCAATGGCTATGCCGCCTGCGTCGAGCCGCCGCACCACCTCCGGCAGCATGGATGTGCCTCCAACGGCCGGCAGCGTGATCTGGCCCGTTTCGGCGACGGTATGTAGTTTGCCGTTGCCCAGAGGAGCAAGAACATCACCGGCGAGCCCTGTCTGGGCGATGTCGGCCAGGCGCAGTTGTATCAGCACGTCGCCCCCGCAGCACTCCTTTAGCTCCTGTGAAGTGCCCTGGCGGATGATCCGGCCCAGGTCTATCACGGCGATGGTGTGGGCCAGCCGGTCTGCCTCTTCGAGATACTGGGTGGTGAGAAACACTGTGGTACCCTCTCTGGCCAGACTGCTGATGACGTCCCACAGGCCGAGACGGCTGCGGGGGTCGAGGCCGGTGGTGGGCTCGTCCAGGAACAGCACAGGCGGACTGGCCACCAGGCTTGCGGCCAGGTCGAGACGGCGGCGCAGTCCGCCGGAGTAGGTCTTTACCCTCCGCTGGGCCACATCCGTCAGGTCGAAGCTTTCGAGTAGCTCGTTTGCCCGGCTGCGTGCTCTTGGCCCGCCCAGATGATACAGCCGGCCCACCATCTCCAGGTTCTCGCGGCCCGTCAGGTTTTCATCCACGGCAGGGTACTG
>CAZTYW010000077.1:0-8685 GCA_964617695.1 uncultured Dehalococcoidia bacterium | reverse complement strand
ATCGGTGTGTGGCTGGACTCGCCAATGATTGACATAATACGAGGTGAAGGCACTGTCAAACGGGAACTGCCGGCCATGGTCCGCCAGTTTGGCCGCTACAACATAGACATAGCCAGGGAGCCGATGCTGGTCTACCCGACTCTGCACTATCAGAACGGCGGCATCAGGATAAACGCTGATGGGGCCACTACCGTTCCGGGCCTGTATGCTGCCGGTGAGTGCGCCGGCGGAGTCCATGGCAGGAACCGGCTAATCGGCAACTCGACGCTTGACATATTCGTTTTCGGGCGGAGGGCGGGCAGGTCTGCGGCCCTGTGGAGCAAGGAGGCAAAGCAGGGGAAGTTGACGCTGGACCATGTAAGGCAATGGCAGAAAGACCTTGAGCAGGCCGGCATAGCCGGGTCTCGGCCCGTCTCACCCCTGTTGCTACCTGATTACGCCAGAGCCATGTCTGACTACCTGCCTGAGTACACCAAAGAGGCACTGGGCGCATCCCGTGTGAAGCTGACCTAGTGGCCCAGCAACTGAGAGGAACACATGCCGCAGCGCATTCAGGTTGACGTCAAAGAAATTGAGCCTGTCTTGAACCAGATCCTCAATACCAAGGCCCCGCCCGTAGCCCGGTGCCGGCTTCTTTCCAGCGGCTTCAGCCCCGGCCATGCCCTGAACATCATTGAGAACATCGCCGGACACAAGGAATGTCTTGCCTGCGGCAACTGCGTTGACGCCTGTCCGTTTTTGTTTCGTGAGCCGTACCGTCGCCAGAAGACGGAGCAGCGCACCTCTATGGCGCTTGAAAGCATAGTAGGTGAAGACTGCGACCAGTGCTGTGCCTGCGTTTTGGCCTGCCCGCAGGTGGATACGACCATCAAGTATTACGTGGTCAACCACCGTCTGGTAGAGGTCATGTCCAGGTTGGAGCAGCGGATAGGAGACGAGGAAGAACCTGACCTGGACCTGTTTGTCGAAGAAGCGGTCTGGGACTACTAGCGAAGAGGTATCGAGTGGACTTCGACATACCCGAAGAACTCAAGATGGTCCAAAGTCTGGTGAGAGACTTTGTCAATGAGCAGCTAAAGCCACTGGAGAGGGACATTCTGGGCAGGGCGGCTGACCTCAGTGATGCGGCGGCGTTTCTGCCACCGGACACGGAGGAGAAGCTCGTGGGGATGGCCATGGAGATAGGGCTGTGGGGCATAAGCGTGCCGGAAGAGCTGGGCGGCGCCGGTTTGAACACCCTGGGTGCCTGCCTGGTTGAGGAAGAGCTGGCCCAGACCGTGGTGCCTTTCAGCTTCGGTGATGTCACCCCAATCCTTTTCGATTGCAGCGCGGCGCAGCGGGAAAGCTATTTTGTGCCGCTGCTGCAAAGGCAGCGACATGCCTATCTGGCGCTGATGGAGCCTGGAAAGGGGGGCAATCTTGCGGACATGGGGATGAGGGCGCGCAGAGTAAACGGCCACTACGTCCTCAGCGGAAGCAAGTTGTCCTTCTCAAGACCTGCCGGGGACAAAGATTACTTCGCCGTCGTTTTCGCCGTGACTGCCGAGACGGGGCCAAGAGACGGTGTGTCGTGCTTCCTGGTGGACGGGAATACGCCGGGCTTCAGCGTCAGGGGTGACCAGGAAGAGACCGGCTGGCGCACTCAAATCAGGCGGCCCATCTTGCTGACGTTTGATGAGTGCAGGCTGACTGAGGACAGTCTTCTGGGGCAGGAAGGTAAGGCTTTCAGCCTCGGCAGGCAATGGCTTGCCCCCAGGCGGCTGGTAAGGGCTGCCAGGTGTGTGGGAGTTGCCCTGAGACTGTTGGAGGAAGCGACTACCCAGGCGCAGTCGTGGCAGTCATTTGGGCAGGTGATTTCGGGGCGCGTTGACATCGAAGCGGCTCTGGCCGACATAGCTACAGGCGTTCATGCCTGCCGGCTCATGGTCCACCAGGCTGCGTGGAAATCCGACAGTGGTGAGGGGATAAAGCGAGAGGCAGCCATGGTCAAGCTTTTCGCAACGCAGATGGTGCATAATGCGGCTGACAGGGTGGGTCACATCTTCAGCGGGCCGCCTTATACTGTGGGCCAGCCGATGGAGAGACTCTGTCGCAACGCTCTGGCGACCACGGGCACTGAACTTGCCCTTGAGCTTCAGAGAAGCATCATTGTGAAAGATATCCTCAAAGGACTGAAAGTGTGAGGAGACAAAGCAATGGTGAAGAAGGTTAGCCTGCCCCTGAGCGAAGACGCCCTGAAGGATTTGAGGGCTGGAGATAATGTGCTGCTGACCGGGGTCATGTATGTTGCTCGGGACAGTGCTCACAAGAGGATGATAGAGGCCCTGGAGCAGGGCAATCCGATGCCCTTCGACGTGAAAGGCCAGACGGTATACTATATGGGCCCCTCGCCGGCCAGACCAGGGCAGGTGATAGGCTCTGCCGGGCCCACCACCAGCGGTCGTATGGATGCCTATTCGCCCCGCCTGATTGCCGAGGGGCTCAAGGGTATGATTGGCAAGGGTATGCGCTCGCAGTCGGTGAAGGACGCCATCCAGAAGCACGGGGCGGTCTACTTTGCTGCCATAGGTGGCGCCGGAGCCCTTATCTCCAGGAGCATCAAGAAGTCGGAAGTGATAGCCTATGAGGAGCTTGGAGCCGAGGCCCTTCTGCGAATAGAGGTCGAGGATTTCCCGGCCACAGTCATAGATGACATCTACGGCGGGGACCTGTACGAACAGGGGAAAGCCGAGTACCGAACGGGCTGAGGCCATCTCGTGCCGGGGCGATGAGCCCGATAACGGCTCGTAGCCCTCGCCGGGACAATCGGCCCTGGTTTTGCCAGCGGACTTGCTGCCATGTCACTCTTTGGAACCAGCGGTGTCAGGGGCGTGGTGAACGAGGACCTGACCATGGACCTGTGTCGGGAAGTGGCCCAGGCTCTGGGTACAACTCTGTCTCCGGGGGCCAGGGTTTGCCTGGCTACCGATACCCGTGTCAGCCGCGACATCCTCAAAGAGGCCATATTCTCCGGCCTGCTGTCGTGCGGCATAGCGGCGACCGACCTCGGCATATTACCTACTCCCGCACTGGCGTGTCTGACCAGGGAGTGGGGGTTTGACAGCGGCATCATGGTGACTGCTTCACATAACCCGCCCGAGTTCAACGGCATCAAGCTCTTCAACGGGGACTCGACCGGCTACAGCAGGGCCCAGGAGGAAGGCATAGAGGCAATATACCGTCGGCAGGAATTCAGGCAGGGGGATCGGGGTTCCCTGCAGACGGGTCAGGGAATGAAAGACAGCTACCTTCGTTTCCTGCGTGATCGCCTGTCAAACAGGGCCCTGAATCGCAACCTGAGGATCGTGGTTGATCCGGGCAATGGCGCCGCGTCTCGGTTCGCCAGTGAGATTCTGGCTGAACTCGGCCTTACCGTCTTTCCGTTGAACGACACCCCTGATGGCACCTTTCCGGGCAGAAGCCCGGAGCCGAAGGAGGACACCCTTGCTGGCACGGTGGACTTCCTGAGGCAGTCGAATGCAGACCTGGCTGTATGCTTCGACGGTGATGCCGACCGTGTCGTTTTCTGTGACAGGGAAGGTTTCCTGGGCTTCAACGAGCCGACGGCCTTTATTTCGAGGCTGGTGGCTCAGCAAAGCGGGAAGAGAAGGGTTGCTTCCACGGTGGAGGCGGGCAGGCTGCTGGAGCTATCGGTGGGCGATTTGGGAATAGAGGTGGTGCGGGGCAGGGTGGGCGACGTGGACCTGGCCTATCTGACCCGGGAGAGTGACGCCGCCATCGGCACGGAGCAGGTGGGGGTTTACATCATTCCCGAGGCGGGGTACTATCCTGATAGTATTTTTGCCACCCTGTGGCTGCTCGGCAGCATAGAGGATGCAACGGAGATCAGGAGCTTCTTCAGCAAAATGCCGGCGCTTTTCTTTGATAAGATGAAGGTCTCGTGTCCGAATCAGCTCAAGGCGTCTACTATGGAGGGAATCGCAAAGAAGGCTACTCTCTTTGGAGCCCGTGAGATCAACAACCTGGATGGCGTAAGGCTGGAGTTTGAAGACGCCTGGATGCTGATCCGAGCCAGCGGGACCGAGCCGGCCATCCGGGTGATAGCCGAGTCGATGTCGTCTTCAAAGACAGCAGAGCTGCTCGAAAGGGGGGTTGAGACTGTGCAGTCGATTCTGGAGGAAGGCGCCTAGTCGCTGTACCGGGCAGCCCAGCTCCTGAGGCCTCCCGCCCTTCGCCGGTGAAGGGCAACAAGCCTTCGCAGGCTTATCATTCTCTTGCAGTGAGGACTGGGTAATGAAGGTATTATTCCTGTGTGGTGGCGTAGGGAAGAGGATGTTTCCTCTTACCGAGGACAAGCTCCTGCTGAAGTTTGTGGGTAGGTCTCTTCTCGAGCACCAGATGGAACGGGCCAGGGAAGCTGGCGTCAATGAGTTCGTGGTGGTAGCCAACCCACAGAACCTGGAGAAAATACAGCGAATAGCCGGTGGTCTTGCCGGTGCCAAGGTTGACTTTGCCGTTCAGGAAGAGCCACTGGGGATTGCAGATGCACTGCAGAAGGCCGAGCGCCTGCTGGAAGACGAGGTGATGGTGGTCAATCCGAATGACGTCTTTGACAGCATTGGATACCTTGCGCTTTTCCTGGAGCGGAGGAAAGGCTCGGCAGCCTCATATCTGCTGGGCTACCAGGTGCAGGACTATTTCCCCGGCGGGTACCTGGTGGTGGACGGAGATGGAAATCTGGAGCAGATCATAGAGAAGCCGCCGAGAGGCGAGGAGCCGAGCAATCTGGTCAATATACTGGTCCATCTTCATACGGACACCAGGGCGCTCTTCCGGTATATCGAGGGTGCGGAGACAACGAAGGATGACGTTTATGAATGTGCCCTTGACAGGATGGTAAAGGAGGGGCGCAAGATCAGGGTGGTCCCGTATGCCGACTTCTGGTCGGCTATCAAGTACCCGTGGCATATTTTCACCGTTGTCAGGTACTTCCTGGATGGGAGTGAGCCGGTGGTCTCTCCTTCGGCTCGCATTTCGCCAAGGGCTACGGTTGAGGGCAAGGTGATTATCGAGGACAACGTGCGGGTCATGGAAAACGCAGTCATCAGGGGGCCGGCGTACATCGGTGCCAATACGATTATCGGAAACAACGTTCTGGTCAGAGACTACAGCCACATTGGTGCCGATTGCGTCGTCGGTTATTGTACTGAGGTGAAGGGCTCCTACATTGGCGACAGGTGCTGGTTCCATTCCAACTACATCGGGGACTCCGTGATTGCTGAAGGGTGTTCCTTTGGCGCGGGGACCGTCCTGGCCAACTTTCGCTTTGATGAACAGAACATCTCCGTCAGAATCGGAGGTGAGGTGATTGACACCGGACTGGACAAGTTCGGCGCTATCATAGGAGAGAACTGCAAGACCGGCATCAATGCCAGCGTCCTGCCGGGGATCAGAATTGGCCCCAATTCCTTCGTTGGCCCGCACGTGTGCTTGACGAATGACCTTGATCCGAATAAGATGATTCTGCCAGAGCTAAGGTACAGGACCATGCACAGAGAAATGGAGCTGGACGAGAAGAAGAAAGACCAGCTCATGAAGAAGCTGGAGGGTCTGTAGTGTGTGGAATAATCGGCTATGTTGGCAATGAGCCGGCCACGCCCATCCTGCTCAAGGGGCTGAAAAGCCTGGAGTACCGCGGCTATGATTCTGCCGGTCTGGCTACGATAGCTGACGGCAAGCTGTGTTGTGGCAAAGGCACGGGCAAGCTGGATGAGGTCCAGAGGGAACATCGTCTGGATGAATTGCCCGGCACCATCGGCATTGGCCACGTTCGCTGGGCAACCCACGGCGGTGTGACTACCGCAAACGCCCACCCACATTACGATTGCAGGCAGCAGATCGCCGTAGTCCACAACGGCATCATAGAGAACTACCTGGAGTTGCGTGATGAGCTAACCCCCAGGCATGTCTTCGTGTCACAGACTGATACTGAAGTAATTCCCCACCTGATCGAGGAGTACATGGAAGCAGGCTCGTCTCTGGAGCAGGCTGTGCTGCAGGCCACGAAGCGGCTCAAGGGTTCCTACGCCCTGCTGGTTGTGGCTGCTGCAGAGCCGGACAGGATTGTGGCTACCCGCAAGGACAGTCCGCTGGTGGTTGGGGGTGGTGGCAAGAATAAGTTCGTAGCCAGCGATGCGCTGGCCTTCCTGGAGCAGACCAACCGGGTCGCCTTCGTGGAAGACGGGGAAACGGTGGTGCTGGCTGACGACATTACTTTTCTTGACGGTGAAGGGAACCGGATAAAGAAGGACTTCACCAAGATAGACTGGCAGTGGGACGAGGCCACCAAGCAGGGTTACGACTTCTTCATGATGAAAGAGATAATCGAAGCGCCGCGTGCGTTGCGCTGCGCTCTGATGCAGGACAAGGACGTGATGCTGGATATGGCCATGGAGATCCTGAGGTCAAAACAGGTGGTGTTCACCGCCTGCGGTACCTCCAGGTATGCTGCCCTGGTGGGGAGATACCTGTTCTCCAGGCTTGCAGGCAAGTTCTGTGACGTAGTCATGGCTTCGGAGTTCCACTACTTCTCGGATTCCATCGACAGGAACACGGTGGTTATAGCCATCTCGCAGAGCGGAGAGACGGCTGACGTGATTGAAGGAGTCAAGAAGGCCAGGGAGAACGGGGCCACCATCTTCTCTCTGGTGAACATGGTCGGGTCGTCCATAGCCCGAATGAGCAACCGCGTCATCTATCTGAACTGCGGGCCGGAGATTGGTGTGGCTGCTACAAAGACCTTTGTCAGCCAGTTGGCCATCCTCTACCTGCTGGCTTTCACCATGGCCAATAGACAGGATGAGGGCCTGCACAAGCTGAGGGAGATCTGCCCCACGATTGAGCACATCTTCAGCAAGAACGGTGACAAGCTGCGGAACCTGGCAGCGCTGACCAAGGACAGGAACGACTTCTACTTCATAGCCAGGGGCATCAACTTCGCCATCGCCGCTGAGGGGGCCCTCAAGCTGAAGGAGATCTCATACATCCACGCTGAAGGTATGCCGGCAGGCGAGCTGAAACATGGTACGCTGGCTCTGATTGAGGAAGGCACGCCGGTTGTGGCCATCTGTCCAAAGGACTATACCTTTGACGAGACCATCTCCAATGCTACGGAAACGAAGGCGCGCGGGGCGTTTGTCATAGGAGTCTCAGAAGAGCAGCACCCGGTCTTCGATGAGTGGATTGAGATTCACGGAGTGGACGAGATCTTCTATCCTCTGGTGACTATCGTGCCGCTTCAACTTCTGGCCTACTACTCGGCGGTTGCCCGTGGCCTGGACCCTGACAAGCCACGCAATCTGGCCAAGTCGGTCACGGTGAAATAGACCTGGGCGGTGGGGGTGGTTGTGGGGACATGACAGAAAGGAGTCCCCTTGCACCGTCTGCATGGTTACACAACGCAACTTTCATCCCCGGTAAAGCAGACCATGGGTAGCAGGCGCGCAGACACGAGAGAAGAGCTGAGGACTTGGGCCCACGTGTGAGGAATAGACTCGGGGTGGTGGCTCTGGCGGTGGTTTTGCTTACAGCCGGCACAGCGTGCGCCTGTTTCGGGAGCAGTCCGGCCTTTCTGGACGAGATGAAGCGGACGCCGATCGACTCTTCGACCTACACGTACTGGAGCATAGCCAGGACTATGGTCGACGAAGACCTGTGGGACATATTCCTGAAGTATAGCAGTAGCTCGGAGGCGAAACAGATACAGGCACTCGGCCTGGCAAGGTCGAGCGTAGCATATTCGGCCGCCGGGTCAGCTTCCGGGTCGCCGGTCAGGGTCTTTGGAGGAGACTACGATCCGGGGCAGGTTCAAGGGTACCTGCGTGACACGGCATATACGGAGGATGCAGGGGTCTGGATGCCTCCCGAGGGAACGGGATACAGACCGTTGGCCCTGTCAGGTGGTGCCATTCTGTTCGGAGAGGCAGACGCCCTGACGGCCTATGTTATTGTCAGGGAGGGCGAGGACGGGCTTTCGCTGTACGATAACCCGAACGTCAGGAAGGTGGCGGACAGGCTACCCGACGGCGTAATAGTGGACCTCAGCGAGGCTGAGGCTGGCGAAGAGGCGTATGCTGACCTCGTTTCCTATGGCAAGTCCTACCGCAAGGGAGACGAGGGGCAGATTGAATTGACTGCGGTGTACATGTTCCAGGACGATCCCTCGGCCGGGCAGGCGCTGGACTCAATCGGTGAATACCTCACCGGCTGTGGGTTCACCGACGTGCAGGCGCAGCGGGAAGGCAGCTACGTCCGCGCCACGGCCAGGATAGGCATCACCGATTTTGTTGACTCTCTGACCTTCTAGTCCGGAGCCGGGGCAGCCGCGCCCGCAGGCTCCACGCTTCCCCCATCGGGTTCGGATAACAATACGGCGACGTCTCACCTCTGGTCATGAACACCGGGCTCGGTACAGACCCGGGCGATTTCCTCAACTTCGGGCCAGACTACCTCAACGTTGAGGCGAATCCGCTGAGCCATACGTCGCTGAACGTGTACATTCCGCAGCTTGAGGAAAGAGGCGTCTCGGTGTCCTGGTAGGACTAGCTGCCGCAGGCCGGAGCTACCCCCTCTCCCTCGACGGGAGAGGGCAGGGGTGAGGGTGAATTCCCCCGCGTCCCGGACCCC
>CAZTYW010000076.1:0-8877 GCA_964617695.1 uncultured Dehalococcoidia bacterium | reverse complement strand
CTCCCGCAGCTTGAGGTCTAGCAGGACGCGGGTCCCTGAACCCCGCTGCCGGTTGACGATGGTAACGTCGCTGCGTCTGAAGTCTTCGAGACTGCCAATCTGCTTCGGGTTGCCCTCAGCGAACATCAGGCCCTGGATTCGGTAGGCCAGGTGCACAATGGCCATATCCCGGCCCGGTAGAATATGCCTCACGTAGGGATAGTTGTAGTCACCCGTCTCCTCGTCCAGCAGGTGAACGCCGGCCAGGTCGGCCCTGTCCTGCTGCAGGGCGATCAGCCCGCCAAGACTGCCGGCATATATGACCTCGACATTGACCTCCGGTTGCCTGTGCCTGAACTGGCTCACCAGCAGGTTGAGGGCCAGGTCATGGCTGCCCACTATGCGAATGGTATTCGGGGCACCAGCCCTGTCATGTTGGGGCTCGAACGCTCCTGCCTTGTCCCTCCGCTCTTCTCGCCACCGCGCCAGGTGGAGGGAGAAGGCCGCCTCGATTTCGTCGGGACTATAACCCAGGCTCAGCGCCTCCAGAATGCTGCTACTGACCATGCTGGACAGGCGGCCCTGCCGCAGCATTGATACAGCCGGATCATCAGCCCCGGCCGATACCACCGTACCCCCACCGCGCCGCGACACCACCACTTTTGCCTGTTCCAGCTCCAGGTAAGCCCTGACCACCGTGCCCGGGCTTATGCGCAGGGAATTGGCCAGTTGCCTCACCGTGGGCAAACGGTCTCCCGGCTGAAGCCGCCCGGTGGCCACGAGCTGCTTTACCTGCTCCACGATCTGCTGATACAGCGCGGTCCTGGCAGCCTCGTCAAGCTTGATCTGTGACAGGTGGTCGGCCCGTTGATGCATTTGTATCAGCCTAAGTATAACAAGCTTCCCCCGGTGTGACAAGCCCCCTTCCGGTCGGTAGCTGGAGACACGCCAGTTGCCAGGCATAGGCTACCTCGACAGACCGACTCCTCTATTTGGAGGCGGTTCGGCGGGACGACAGACGGCACCAAGAGTGAGGCAGATCGCAGGCAAATGTGGAGTCAGTTATGGGACAAAGAGTTGAGGCAGGCAAATGCCTGCCTCCTGCGATTCGTTTGCGGCTTTCGGACGCTGTGCGGGCTCAGTCAGCGCTGATGAACTTGTAGCCCACACCGCGTTCGCTGAGGATCATCCTGGGTTTCCCGGGTTGCTCCTCCAGTTTCTCCCTCAGGCGCTGGATGTACACCTTAATGTAATCGGTCTCACCCACGTATTCCGGCCCCCACACCTTCTCCAGGAGCACCCGGTGAGGTACCACCCTCCCCTCGTTTCTCACCAGTTGGCACAGCAGCTTGTAT
Organism: uncultured Dehalococcoidia bacterium; assembly: GCA_964617695.1. Classification (GTDB taxonomy): domain Bacteria; phylum Chloroflexota; class Dehalococcoidia; order UBA2247; family RBG-13-53-26; genus CAZTYW01. The sequence continues at coordinate 7,543 of CAZTYW010000076.1, read as the reverse complement.
TCGCTCGGCGTCAGCCTGACGGCCTTGCCGTCAATTGTCAGCTCCCGAGAGGCAAAGTCGATCCTCAGCCTGCCCCTGACGAGCGGTTCCTCGCTGGCCGGTGTTCCGGACATCTTGCTGCGGCGAACAACGGCTTTCACCCGGGACAGGAATTCTGCCGGTGCGAACGGCTTCACAATGTAGTCGTCGGCACCCATCTCCAGCCCCTTGACCTTGTCCATTTCGTCATCCCTCACGGTCAGGACGATCAGGGGCACGGTGGAGAAGGTGCGGATCTGGCGCAACACCTCGAGGCCGTCCATGTCGGGCAACCCCAGGTCCAGGATTATCACGTCAGGAGACTCCGCCTGGGCCAGCTTCACTCCGCCTTGACCCTCAGAAGCAGAAACCAGGACGACCTCGGGCCACCTCAGTTCGAAGCACAGGGCGACCGACTGCACGATCTCAGGATTGTCCTCGATAATGAGAACCTTCACCTGCCTGTCTCCAGCTGCCATATGTTATCACTCATGGCTGCAGTCACGCAACCAGCGCCGCCCGGCGTTCAGGGCGCGCCAGGCAGGGCTTTCTTGAATGGGCCAGAATCCGCTATAATGTATGGCCAGGAAAAGGGGCCGTGGATGAAATCCTGCATCAAGAAGATCTACTGCACGAGCTGCAAACGGCTGGTGCAGGCATCTGAGGAGGCATCGCGAAACAACGTCACCAGGGTATCCTGCTCCAGGTGCGGTAGGCTTCTCTACCTGTGGAATGGAGCCACCTGGAGCTATGTTCGGCACGTCTAGCTTCCGACACGCCGTCGAGAACTGGACAGCCCGCCACGCAACGGCTCAGCCTGAGGCAGTGCCTTCGACGCTACCGCAAGAAAAGAACCTGACAATCCAACACGCCCCGTCATAGTGGGCCCCTCCCAGGCTAAGCAGACAGCTTCGCCTCCTCTTTTGTGGCAAAGACAATCTTGCCATCTTCGGCATCCACCGTAACCGTGTCCCCATCGCGGAATTCTGCTGCCAGCACCTTGACTGCCAGAGGGTCCAGGACGAGCTTCTGAATCGTGCGCTTCAAGGGCCGCGCTCCGTACACCGGGTCATAACCCTCCTTGACCAGAAGCTCCCTAGCTTTCTGTGCAAGCTCAACTTCAATGTGCCTGTCCGCCAGGCGCTTCTTCAGGTGAGCAAGCTGGATGTCCGCTATCTGCATTATGTGCTCCACGGTGAGCTGGTGAAAGATTATGACCTCGTCCACCCTATTGAGGAACTCGGGCCGGAATTCCGTCTTGAGGGCCTCAAGCACTCTCCGACCTATTTCCTCGTCCTGCCCAGGGCCGAGATCGACGATCCACTGACTACCCAGGTTGCTGGTCATGATAAGCACCGTGTTATGAAAGTCCACAGTCCGGCCGTGCCCGTCGGTAAGACGGCCGTCGTCCAGTATCTGCAGCAGTACATTGAATACGTCTGGATGGGCCTTCTCGACCTCGTCGAGCAGAATCACACTGTAAGGCTTGCGCCTGACGGCCTCTGTCAATTGCCCGCCCTCTTCGTAGCCGACATACCCCGGCGGGGCACCAATGAGCCGCGACACGGTGTGCTTCTCCATGTACTCCGACATGTCCAGGCGCACCATTGCTTTTTCGTCGTCAAAAAGGAACTCCGCCAGTGCCCTGCCCAGTTCAGTCTTGCCCACACCGGTCGGCCCCAGAAAGATGAAACTGCCCAGAGGCCGATTCGGGTCCTGAAGCCCGGCCCGGGCGCGACGGATGGCGTTGGCTACCGCAGTCAGAGCCTCGTCCTGGCCGACCACGCGGAGGTGCAGCCGCTCTTCCATCCGGAGCAGCTTCTGAATCTCACCCTCCATGAGCCGACTTACCGGAATGCCCGTCCAGCGGGCCACGACCTCAGCCACGTCTTCCTCGTCCACCTCCTCTTTGAGCAACTGCTGGTCCTTCTTGGCCGAAAGCTGTTCCTCTTTCTCCCTTAGCTGTCTTTCCGCCTCGGCCAGGGTCCCGTACTTGAGCTCGGCCGCCTGCTCGTAGTTGGCGGAGCGCTCCGCTGTGTCTATGTCATGGCGGACCTGTTCGATTTTTTCCTTGAGTTGCTGCAGTGCCTGGATCTCGTCCTTCTCGCGCTGCCACTGGGCATTGAGTCCACTGCTCTCCTCTTTCAGGTTGGCCAGCTCCTTCTCCAGCTCTTGCAGGCGCTCCCTGGAAGCAGCGTCTTTTTCCTTCCTGAGGGCCTCCCGCTCGATCTCAAGCTGCATGACGCGACGATTGACCTCGTCCAGTTCCGCCGGCAGGCTGTCTATCTCAATACGAAGCCTCGATCCAGACTCGTCTATCAGGTCGATGGCCTTGTCGGGCAGGAATCGGTCACTGATGTATCGATTGGAGAGGACGGCGGCAGCCACCAGGGCAGTGTCTTTGATGCGAACCCCGTGGTGCACCTCATACCGCTCTTTCAAGCCGCGCAAGATGGAGATAGTGTCCTCCACCGAAGGCTCGTTTACGAGCAGGGGCTGGAAACGTCTTTCCAGCGCGGCGTCCTTCTCGATGTGCTGCCGGTACTCGTTCAGGGTAGTAGCGCCGATGCAGTGGAGTTCGCCGCGGGCCAGCATGGGCTTGAGCATGTTGGAGGCATCCACGGCGCCTTCGGCAGCTCCAGCCCCGACCACGGTGTGGAGCTCGTCGATGAACAGGATAATCTGACCCTCCGACTGCTGAATCTCCTTCAGTACCGCTTTCATCCTTTCCTCGAACTCGCCGCGATACTTGGAACCGGCCACCAGCGCCCCAAGGTCCAGGGCTACAATCCTCTTGGTCTTCAGGCCTTCGGGAACGTCGCCGCGGACAATGCGCTGGGCCAGACCTTCGGCGATGGCAGTCTTACCCACGCCAGGCTCACCGATCAGCACCGGGTTGTTCTTAGTGCGCCGCGACAGCACCTGGATGACGCGCCTGATCTCATCGTCCCGACCGATCACGGGGTCCAACTTGCCCCGACGGGCAATCTCGGTCAGGTCACGCCCATACTTCTCCAGGGCCTGGTACTTGCCCTCCGGGTTGGCATCGGTGACGCGCTGACCGCCCCGGATAGAGGCCAACACCTCGTAAATACGCTCCCTGGTTATCCCATAGCCTTTGAGAATGCGGCCAGCAGCACCGGTATCCCGATCAACAATGGCGAGGAGCAAATGCTCTGTGCTGATGTACTCGTCCTTCATTGCCCCGGCCTCTTTCTCCGCCGCGTCGAGGACTTGCTGCAAGTGCTGAGACACGTAGACCTTCGAGGGGCCATGGGCCCGGGGTAGACCCCCTATCTCCTGCTCAAGCTGGCGCTTCACCTGCCCCGGGTCCAGCCCCAGCTTGCTCAGGACCTGCGGTACAACACCGCCTTCCTGAGCAACCAGACAATAGAGCAAGTGATCCACCTCGATCTGAGTGTTCCTGTGCTCTTCAGCCATACTCTGAGCGGCCAGCACCGCTTCCTGGGCCTTCTGAGTAAACCTGTCCAAGTTCATAGCGTCACCTCACCCTCGGCTTCATTCATCAGATCTCTCTGAACTCACCCTCGACGGTGTCATCAGGCGACGGCCCACCAGCCTCACCACCGGACGCCCCGGCACCCGGATGACTGTAGACAGCCGAGCCAACCTTCTGCAGCGTCGCCTGCAGCTCGTCCAGCGCCCGCTTGATCTGGTAGGTATCGCTGCCCTGAAGGGCAGAGCGCACCTGGGCTATCTTGCCATCCACCTCGGAACGAAGGTCGGCCGGTATCTTGTCCCCGTGCTCCCGCAGGGTCTTCTCCGCGTTGTAGGCCAGATTGTCGGCCAGGTTCCTGGTCTCGACTTCATCACGTTTCTTACGGTCCTCCTCAGCGTGCAGTTCGGCCTCATGCACCATGCGTTCCACCTCATCCCTGGACAGACCGGACGAAGCTGTGATGGTGATCTTCTGCTCTTTGCCAGTGCCCTTGTCCCGGGCCGAGACGTTCAGAATGCCGTTGGCGTCGATGTCGAAGGTGACCTCGATCTGCGGCAATCCTCTGGGCGCCGGCAGAATGCCGTCCAGCATGAAACGTCCGATGGTCTTGTTCTCCGCCGCCATCGGCCGCTCGCCCTGGAGTACGTGCACGTCAACGCTGGGCTGGTTGTCCGCTGCCGTAGTGAATACCTCCCCCTTCGAAGTAGGAATGGTAGTATTCCGGGTTATGAGCGGCGTCATCACCCCGCCAAGGGTCTCAATGCCCAGAGTAAGGGGCGTCACGTCCAGCAGCAGCACGTCTTTCACTTCCCCCTTGAGAACGCCTGCCTGGATAGCAGCACCTACGGCCACCACCTCGTCCGGGTTCACACCCTTATGAGACTCCTTGCCGAAGACCTTCTTTACCTTCTCCACAACAGCAGGCATACGGGTCTGACCGCCTACCAGGATAACCTCATCGATGTCCGCGGCCTTGAGACCGGCGTCGGCCAGGGCCTGGTGGCATGGCTGCTCGGTCTTCTCAACCAGGTCCGACACCAGTTGCTCCAGCTTGGCCCTGGTAAGCGTGATATTCAGGTGCTTCGGCCCGTCGGCTCCGGCTGTAATGAACGGCAGGTTGATCTCGGTCTGGAGCACGGACGACAGCTCGCACTTGGCTTTCTCTCCAGCCTCCTTGAGACGCTGCAACGCCATCCTGTCCTGCTTCAAATCTATCCCCTGGTCGCGCTTGAACTCAGCCACCAGCCAGTCAATGACTCGCTGGTCAAAGTCATCGCCACCCAGGTGAGTATCGCCGTTTGTTGACTTGACTTCAAACACACCTTCGCCAATTTGAAGGATGGAGATGTCGAACGTACCTCCGCCAAGGTCGTAAACGGCAATCTTCCTGTCCCCCGCCTTGTCCAGCCCGTAGGCAAGCGAGGCTGCCGTCGGCTCGTTGATGATCCTGAGCACGTTCAGCCCGGCGATCTTCCCAGCGTCTTTGGTGGCCTGACGCTGGGAATCATTGAAGTAGGCCGGGACAGTGATGACAGCCTCAGTGATGTTCTCACCCAGTTTAGCTTCGGCATCCTGCTTCATCTTTTGCAGAATCATAGCCGAAATCTCCGGGGGCGCGTACTTCTTGGCGGCCATCTCCACGTGCGCGTCACCGTTGCCAGCCCCGACTATCTTGTAGGGCAGGAGCTTGATGTCACGCTGTACCTCGGCGTCCTCGTACTTGCGACCCATGAGACGCTTTATGGAGTAAATGGTATTGTCGGGGTTGGTCACCGCCTGCCGTTTGGCCATCTGTCCGACATATCTCTCGCCGGTCTTGGCGTTCACTGCCACCACTGAAGGCGTGGTCCGTCCTCCTTCAGCACTCTCAATCACTTTGGGCTCCCCGGCCTCCATAACAGCCATACATGAGTTCGTTGTACCCAAATCGATTCCTATTACCTTGGCCATTTCTATCGTACCTCCTCCTCTGCCTTCTGCTACCCAACTGCAAGATTTTACAGCAAATCCTTACCCCAGTTATTTGGCCACCACAACTCGCGCCGGGCGCAACAGTCTATCATTCCATCTGTAACCATCCTGAAGGACGCGGACGACGCGCCCTTCATCCAAGTCATCTGACTCCTCCACCATGACTGCCTCGTGCATCCGAGGGTCGAATTCCCCACCCTCGGCACCAACACGGACCAGTCCCTCCTGCTCCAGTATAGACAATAGCTTCTTTTGTATCAGCACCACTCCCTTTACCCAGTCCTGCCCGCTCTGCCCTTCAGGCACGGCTTCGAGCGCTCGCCCGAAGTCGTCTATCACCGGTAGAAGCCTCTCGATGAGGCTGGCATTGGCCATCCTGGCCTGCTCTTCCCGCTCCTCTTCGACGCGGCGCCTGTGGTTTGCGAAATCCGCCTGGACACGCTGAAGCAGCTCCAGATACTCCCTGACGTCAGTCTCGGCCTTCTGCAACCGGGCTCTGACTTCCTCCACTGGCTCATCGTCGCCCCCTCGTATCTCTATTCTCCTCGGCATAGCCGCTACCTCCCTTCACCTGCTTCGGCAGGGGGCTCGACGCCCAGAATCTCCAGCAGCCTCCCAACGAGCTCCGCCAGGCGCTTTTCGGTGCGCTCGCCGGCGGCTGTGGCGAGTCCTCTCTTCATCTCAAGCACCGTGGTCCGCACCCCCAGCGCCAGCCCCACCCCAGCCAGGTTCAGGCCCAGGTCATCCACCAGATGCTTGACGAGCCTGAGACGAGCAATGTCCTCATCCGAGTACATCCGCGCCTTTCTGCTGCGGGCAGGGGTTAGAAAACCCGCTCGCTCGTACTTCCTCAGCGTTTGCGGATGCATACCGCAGAGCATAGATGCCACGCGCATCACATAGACGCCGCCCGTATTCTCCATGAACCCACCTCCCCCGGGGCCCAGCCTGCGACGCAAGCCCGCTTATCGAGTTGTCGCAGTATTATAGCACGTTAGACAGCCCATGTCAACAGCCCTAACAGGTTCCCGCGATACCCTTGACAACAGTGGTGCAATATGTTATAAAACACAGTCAGGGTTGTGGAAATGGCAACACAACCCAGGGATCAGACGGAGGCGACAACAGGAAACATGGACAGGTCACCAAACCAAGCGGACGATCCAGGCCCCTGGCAGAGAACCATAGCAAAGTACACCATGTCAGTCACCGTGAGGCTAACGACGGTGCAATCATACCGTATCAGAAGGTTTGAGCAAGTCGGGCTCCTGTCACCTGCCAGGACAGACGCGGGCCAGCGGCTCTTCTCAGACCTGGAGATCACACTGATAAGGGAAATAGCCAAGCTGGAGACAGAAGGCATAAACCTGGTCGGGATCAAAGCCATCCTGGCAATGAGGAGAGGCGAACGTGGCTAGAAGTACTTCAGCAAGATCGAGATGGCGGCGATATGGCCGACAATGCTGGGGCATGCACGCTACGTCGCCGAGTCCAGGGGAGGCGACAAAGATGGGACACCGAAAGGAGGTCATTTGAAATGGTAACGAGAAGATGGGACCCATTCAGTGGTATGGTTTCCCTGCGGGATGCAATGGACAGACTGTTTGAGCAGAGCTTCATCAGGCCGGACCGGGCTATCTCGTCCGATCTGGCGGGCGCCAAAACGCTGCCCATAGACCTCTACGAGCGGGACAACGACTACCTTTTGAAGGCCTACGTTCCCGGCGCTAAAGTTGAGGACATAGACATCAACGTCGACCGTGGTACGGTGGTGACCGTCAAGGCCCACATACTGGGCGACGCCGAAAAGGAGGAGGCCAAGCATTGCAGGTGGCTGGTGAACGAGCTGGGCTACGGAGACGTCGCCCGGAGCGTTACCCTGCCTACGATGATCGACATCAACAGCATTGAGGCTGCGGTAGAGAACGGCGTCCTCAGCATCACACTGCCCAAGGCAGAAGAGGCCAAGCCGAAACAGATCAAGATCACACCCAGGTAGACATGGTATTGGACCGGCAGTCGCCTCCCCCTGGCCTCGGCGACGTCAACGTAGTCGTATTGCACGGCCCGGGTCTCGGGTGAGTCACCCGAGAC
>CAZTYW010000075.1:0-9210 GCA_964617695.1 uncultured Dehalococcoidia bacterium | reverse complement strand
ATGAACCTCTCGTGTCCGGGGACATCGACGATACTGACCTCCCGGCCGCTGGGCAGCTTCAGCCAGGCAAAACCCAGGTCTATGGTCATGCCGCGCTCTTTCTCCTCGCGCAGGCGGTCGGGGTCAATGCCGGTCAGGGCCTGGACCAGAACGGACTTGCCGTGGTCTACGTGGCCTGCCGTGCCAAGAATGAACATGGGTGCCGTTCACTCTACGATGATTCTTCGCTTTGGCTGGTCTGTCACCTCTCCAATGACAGCCGCCTCCACGATGCCAGCCTGGTGAAGTCTGGCTACCAGCAACTCCGCCTTCGCGGCGTCAACCGAAATCAGCAGCCCGCCGGAAGTCTGGGGGTCAAACAGGACGTCCTGCATGTAGTCAGGCAGGCCGACCAGGTCGACCATGCCGGAACGGAACTCTTTGTTGCGCCACGTGCCACCCGGGACAACCCCCTGCTTGGCAAACTCCACCGCTTCAGGAAAGACCGGGACGGAGGCGGCCAGCACCTTCATCCCTACGTCACTGCTCTCGGCCATTTGACAGGCGTGGCCCAGAAGGCCGAAGCCGGTCACATCGGTGCAGGCATTTACGCCGATCTCCTGCATCAGTTCCGATGCCTTGCTGTTCAGGGCAACCATGTACCCGGTCACCCTGGCAACGGTCTCTTCTTCCGCCATTCCACCCTTAAGTGCAGTGTTCACGATACCCGTTCCCAGCGGCTTGGTCAGAATCAGCTTGTCTCCCGGCCTGGCGCCTGCGCTGGTCACCAGCCTTTCGGGATGAATGACGCCGGTCACAGACAGCCCGTACTTGAGTTCCTGGTCTTCGATGCTGTGCCCCCCGACCAGCACCACCCCGGCCTCACGCATCTTGGCCAATCCGCCTTCCAGGACTTGCCTCAACACAGAGATATCCAGGATGTTACCAGGGAAGCAGACCAGGTTCATGGCGGTCAACGGCGTGCCGCCCATTGCATAGACATCGCTCAAGGCATTGGCCACCGCAATCTGGCCAAAGGTGTGCGGGTCATCCACGATGGGCGTGAAGAAATCGACGGTCTGTATGATCGCCAGCTCTTCAGTCAGCTTGTACACACCGGCGTCGTCGGCCTTCTCCAGCCCCACCAGCAGATTGGGGTGGTGAACCAGCGGCAGGCCGCACAATGCTCTGTCCAGGTCCCCTGGACCCATCTTAGAAGCTCAACCCGCTCCCCGGACGGTCTGGGTAAGCCGGGGGTTCTGCTCCTTGACCATCTACTCCTACTCCTTCAAAGCCGAATTTGCGAAGCGATCCAGACGGGACGATTGCAGTGTCAGCCCTAATTCTATCACCTCGGCGTCTCATGCGTCGTCCTTCGCCGCCTCGCCCCGGCATCGGCTTTGACAGGCGGCACCGCAGCCTCGCCGCAGTGCAGCGTGCACAATTCAGTTGATTGTGAATAGTCCCTATGCTACATTGGTATCACCAACAGACATGCAGACGGGCTTTCGCAGTCTCCCCAGTGTTGACAGGCTGGTCTCGGACCGGCGCGTCAAGACGCTCGAAGAGAGCTACTCGCGCTCCCTGGTCCTGGATGCAGCCCGACAGCTGCTCGACGAGAGCCGCCTCTCCATCGGTCACGGCAGTGCTCCGCCTTCCTTCGATGAACTTGTGGAGTCGGTCTGCACCCGCGTCAGGTTGTTGATACAACCCAGCCTGGTGCCCGTGATTAACGCCACCGGCGTCATCCTGCACACCAACCTGGGCAGGGCCCCTCTCAGCCAGGAAGCCCTGGCGGCTATGGAGTCGACCTCCCGGGGCTACAACAACCTGGAGTTCGAACTCGAAAGCGGTAAGCGGGGCTCGCGGCAGGTCCACGTCACGTCCACACTTTGCCAGTTGACCGGGGCTGAAGCGGCCCTGGCGGTGAACAACAATGCTTCAGCAGTACTGCTGGCCTTGACCGCGCTGGCCAGGCGGAAAGAGGTGATTGTGTCCCGGGGACAGGCGGTGGAGATCGGTGGCGGGTTCCGCATCCCGGACGTTATGCGGCAGAGCGGGGCCAAACTGGTGGAGGTCGGCACAACCAACCGCACCTACGCATCTGACTACGAGCAGGCCATCACCCCAAGAACGGCTGCCCTGCTGCGCGTCCATTCGAGCAACTTCAGAATAGTAGGTTTCACCGAGCAGGTACCGCTCCAGGAGCTGGTCCAGCTTGGCAGCCAGCATGACCTTCTGGTGCTGGACGACCTGGGCAGCGGCTGCCTTCTGGACACCTCCAGGTATGGACTGGACCCCGAGCCCAGGGTGCAGGACAGCATAGCTGCCGGGGTGGGACTGACTTTCTTCTCCGGGGACAAGCTCCTGGGTGGCCCCCAGGCCGGCATAATCGTTGGCAAGAAGCACCTGGTCGAGAAGCTGAGGAAACATCCCCTGGCCCGGGGGGTGCGAATAGACAAGGCGAGGCTGGCCGGACTGGCAGTCACCCTGATCCATTACTTGAAAGGGGAGGCAGAGCAGAGTATCCCCGTATGGCGCATGATCTCGACGCCCTTGACAGATGTCGAGGAACGAGCCCGTGAATGGGCCCGCCACCTGGCCGGTGTGGCTACCGTCGTGGGGGGAGAGTCTGTGGTGGGCGGAGGCAGCCTGCCGGGGACCACATTGCCGACCAGGCTCCTGGCAATCGGAGAATCGGCCAAAGCGCAGGGCACGGCCCAGAAGCTGGCTGCGCTGTTGCGGAAGCAGCATCCGCCCGTGATCGGACGCATCGACGGCAACCGTCTGCTCCTGGACCCCCGCACGGTGTTTCCCGAAGAGGACGACATTCTGCTCGGGGCAGTGTCCCGTGCCGCCAGGCAGCTGGGTATTGCCTGAACTGCCCGATTGAGTTTGTCCGGTCGCCGGTTTACTCTCTAGCGTCCAACCGCTGTCGAGTCATCACTCATACTGCGGTCGCGGGCACCCCGCACTCCACCAGGTCTCGCGGCAGACGGAAGACGGCAGGAAGCGGCTCTATCTGCCTGCCAAGCCGGTCAAGGGCAGCATTACGCACCCTTCTCAAAGACTCGTCGAACTGCTGCAGTTCGTCTACGGTGAAGCAGGACCTCAGCAGATTCTCGGCGCATCCAATGCCAACTGTCTTTGCCAGATCCAGCAGTTCTTTGCCCTTCGCTGTGATCTTCACCTTCACCACCCTCTGGTCCTTCTTGCTCCTGGTCTTGGCTACCAGGCCGCCTCTCCGCATCCGGCTCACCTGGGCAGAGACGCTGTGCTTTTCTCGAAAAACGTAGGAGGCTATCTGTCCAGGACTAAGAGGGACCTCGCAGTGGTCAAGCACCAGCAGGATGTTGAGCTGTGCCAGCGTCGTGTCGTGGCGCTCCAGTTCAGCCTCCACCGCCCGGTGAGAGGCATTGAAGGCTTCGGTCATCAGCGTCCATGTATTCACAAAGGGTAAGGCAGAAAGGTTCCAGTCGTGCAATGTGTCCTCCTTCCTTATCAAGAAGTACCCAACCAGGGCATGCCTGCCCCGCCAACGCCACCCTCTTCCGACCAGATACTCTATAGTAAGCAATACGCCGCTGGGATGCAACCATGGTACGCGCCAACCACATGCGCAATTAGCCTGTCTATCCGTTATGACATGGGACTTGATGCCAGACAGAGGTGGACAACATCACAGGCGGGTTATTGGAGGTTGGAGCGGCGATCATTGTGGAACCTGGGGCTCGATTGGGTAACGCCGCAGTCGGACGCGGGTGTACCGGTCCTGGCCGGGGAGCAAGCGGGGAGAACGGCCATGTTGGCCAGATTCTACAGACCGGCGTCTAGAGAAGTCATAAAATCGAGGCCAAAAAGGCTGCAGAAAAGTTGCATCATCTTTACGTCTGCAACCCGCTAGCAGGGCGCGGCCACAAGCCGCTCCATGGGTTCAACCGGCAAATGGTGGCCTGTGGCTTTGCCGTAGCAGCCCTCTTCGATGGTCAGGCCCCGTCCTATCAGGAAATTAGCGCCAAGAAGCGCCCCCTGATGAACACACGAACTGCCTATTCCTGTGGGACTGCACTGACCCGGTCACCCCGTCAACGCTTTTGCCAGTTCGCCCGCCTGCTCCACCGACATCACAGGATATACCTTGAAGGTGACAAATGGGTAGTACCGCTGCAGGTTAGCGCTGAGTTCCAGGTCCGTCTGGTAGGCGACCGCATACCCGTTTGTCTCGCCGACAAAACACCCCCAATCGAGGGTCACGCCCTCTTTGATGTTCTGTTTGACCATATCCGCCATGCCACTCCACAACGCCCCCCGCTCTTTCGGATCAGCAGGTACCCTGGTCTGGTCGACTTGCCACAGTATGAGATATTTGGCCATGATCCTGGTCTCCTTTCTATCAGGCGCTCTACGCTGAGGATACCTCGGCCAGCATAAAGCGGCGGTTAAGACGTGTAGACGGCAGGTCTCAAAAGGGTTGTGTAACCGTGAGAAGAAGCCCATAGAAGAGTAGAGAGGATGAAGTCACGGCGTGCCTAGAACCCACCCGGGGGGCGAGGCGGCACTGCAGAACCCCGCAAAGCCAAGGGTTTCTGGGCAAAAGCCCCGCTCGCTTGACACGGTGTTGACCCTGTCAGTAATATCGGCGCCAGTGGGTCACACTCCAGACCAAGTGAAGGGGAGGGAGGTAACATGCAGCTTGAGGAGACGAAGACCAGAAGTCTGCTGGGTATGCGGGGTCTGCGGAACAAAGGCTTGATGGTGGTCTCACAGGACCCACGTACAGAGGATTACGTGCTGGTGGCTGCCAGGAACATCCGCAGGAAATACCTCATATTCAACCTACCGGAGAAGATGTGGAAGGGGAGGGGCTCAAAGGAAGATGTGCTCACCGAAGCCAAGCGCTTGCTGGATGAGACGCTTCTGTCTGACTAGGCTCCTCCGTACTCGGCCTCCGGGGGTTCGCAGACTGCATCATCCCAACGACAGTCTGACTCTCGGTTGTCGACTGCACCACAGCACCTTCTTCTGCTGACCGCCAGAAACCGGACAATCGCCTTCCAGTATCGCTACGACCCAGGCGGCCTCACCCTTTCTTCACTTCCTCGATTTCCCTCTCTACGTCCTTCAGTTCCTCTTCCAGCTCCTTCTTGTACTCCTCCAGCATGTCAAGGTACTCCTGGCGGCGTGGAAACGGCCTCATGCCGTGAAACCAGATGCCAAAGGGAGAGAAGCCAAAGCGAAGGCCGAACCTGCCGAACCTTCCGTGCCACATACTGCCTCACCTCCTGTGGGCGATCCAGGTGCGCCCCACCGCACCCGCCCGGGCAAATGCCTCTATCCAATTGTAGCATGAGAGGCCTGGCTCGGAGGCAAGTCCGGCGCTACAGCCGCCGGGTGCCAAACCGTGCCACCGCTACAAGCACAACTGCCATAAGGATGACTATGACAACTCCCAGCCACTTTATGTACGAGGAAATGTCGCGGCCGCCGACCACAGTCTTGGGGCCGTCCATAACGATGGTCGCCGTCGTGTCCTCCGTGTCCGAATCCCCACTCCAACCCCCGAACCTCCATTGCCACGGACCACCTCCGCAGACCTCGAAAGTCGCCTCGCTGCCCTCGTCGTACCACCCCTCACCCCGGGGTTCACCGTAGTCGCAGCGGACGGTGAGGTAGTACTGCGTCTTGTAGTCCGCCGTGAGTGTCCCCATTTCCGCACCGATTACCACCCTTGACATCGAGGTCCAGCCATCACTCCATGAAGCGAAGGCGTACCTGGTCCCTTCTGCAACAGGGACAATGACCGGGACGCTGATGATATGAACCGTACCTGCTACCCAGGTCAGAGAAACGGGAGGCTGCGCCTCCGCGTACTCCGTCCCGTCGACTACCACCGGCGCGATACCGTGGGTGATATGCGATGAGATGGTGACAATCGAGAACAGTTGTACCTCGGCCGCATTGCCGTCATATAGCTGCGGGTGTTGCTCTTCCAGGTGCTCCACGGCGTGGGACGTCACCCTGTGGTCCAGGTAGTCGAAGATTTCCTCGGCAGAGATATTGCGGTCTGCGTTGACATCCACAGATGCCGGGTCCTCGAAGCTGTGAATGAGATAGTGTGAGAATACGCCGTGTTCGATTTCGGGAAACTCCCAGGCACCTTCCGAAGCGGCAGAGCTTGCCAGGATGACACGCCCATCCCCCGCCAGCGCGCTGGCAAACCCCGCGCTCTCGCAGCAGTCCAGCATCACTACCACCTTCTCAGACTCCAGCAGACCGAGCCACTCATCCAGCTCATCAGCAGCGATGTCATTGACATGCGAGGTCGTCAGCGAGTCGTGCGGGCGGATGTGCGAGGAGTCACCGTGGCCCGAGAAGAAGAACATGACGATGTCCTCCGGGCCCTCCTGCGGCACCAGCCAGTTGACCACGGCATCCTCGATCGACGCCCTGCTCGCACCCGAATCGACCAGGAGTCTCACACGGTCCGCCCCCAGGGCAGGACTCAGTTGCCAGTAGAGTCCTCTGGCATCCTCGGCGGCGTACGTCAGGTCGTAGTCCTCCCAAGGGGGCACGGGGGACGGCGGGGGCTCAAGCTCTCTGTAGTCCGACACACCAATGATTACTGCCCAGGCTTCAATGTCTTCTGTGCCGTCTGTGTCCTGATCCTCCCCGTCAGCCAGCTCGTAACTGAGCCCTGCGGGCGCTCCGCCGCCCAACCGTCCGATCATCGGGTCGACTGGGCGGGCGAAGGCAGGGGGGCTGTGCCGGCCGCCAAACGGACCGGTGTCTACCGTATCCGCATCGCAGGCTGCAGGCGCGGAAGCCAGGGCCCGGCCAGCATGGGGGCCTTCCAGACAACCCAACGCCCCAACCACGGCCAGCACAAGAAAGGCCCCCACAGCCGCAGTCAACTTCCGGTGCTGTTTCATCCGCGCTCACCTGCAACCTGTCAGATTCCGGCTGCCGCGGTCGTAACTGCCGCGACACCACCCCTCTGTTTCAATGCTAGCACCGTACGCGTTAAGAGGCGGTTAAGTCCGTTTAAGAACGGGTCTCAAGAACGTCACGTCGGGACCCGGCTGCTGACGGCAATCCAACAGGCGCTTTCTGACCATGCTTGAAGCCGCTTTCCCAGGCTGATCTGTCCTCTCAGGCACGGGCCGCCTCACCCACCCCGGCGCAGGTCCCAGCGCGGGTACCCTGCGGACGTTGCCCGCGGCCCGAACCAGGCTGTACCATGAGCATGACGTACTAGAATAGGAGGAAGAAGCAATGGAAGAGCTCAGCGATTACAGTGGGGAGTTCCGACCGCAGTTGAGGCTGCAGGACTTCTCCAGCGACAGGCTGGTCGAGTTCTGGCACACGGCGTGCAGGCTGTTTGTGCTGATAGACGGGCTGTGGTATTCGCTGGTGGCCGAGAAGCTGGGTGAAGAAAAGGCCATCGAGTGGGACAGTGAAGTCTGGAGGAGGGAGCTGCCGCGAGAGTACAGCTGGGTCCGGCAGTCAGGCAACATAGCCGGAGATGACATTGCCAGCCTGTTGAAGTTCTACCAGATTGACCCTGGAGTAGCCGGCATAATGGAGCTCGACTGCGCGCTGGAGGGCCCGCATCACGGCATAATCACGGTGAAAAGCTGCCGTGCCCTCGACTACGCTGAGAGGAGCCACGACACCAGGCTGGAGCGGGGCGAGACCCCATTCATGTGTGAGCTGGACGCTGAACTGGTGCCGCAGATGGCCCATCGCTTCAATCCCCGGATCAAGACCAGCTTCCCCAAGCTACCACCTCGGGAAAGCACAGACCAGGTCGCCTGCATATGGGACTTCAAGATGGAGGACTGAAGCCCTCGTCCACCGCTAGGATACGTCTCTCTTGATCTGCTCAAACTCTTCCCTGGAAATCTCGCCTCTGGCATAGCGCTCTTTGGCCATGTCCAGGGGAGAGGGTTTTCGTGCCCGCTCCTCTCTCCCGGCCAGTCTTCTCACTACCCAGACAACCAGCGCCGTCACGGCTGCTACAAAGATAAGAAACCAGAGCCAGCCAAATACCATCCACCAACCCGTGCCTTCCCCACAGTGCCACACAACACACCTCCTACCCTTGAACCAGGACCGGCTACAACTGTCTTCGTGGGGTGACTTCAGGTGCTCCTGCCAAGACGCAGAAGCGGAGTTGTCACACATTATAGCACCCGCCCAGGGCCGCCAGCCGTCACTTCGGAGAGCCTGCACCGGGCGCAACGCACACGCTCCAACCGTTGTCCTATGGCCTGGCTTGTGGCGGAGCGGAGTTATCGACGAGAATAGGGGCAAGCCTCTGAGCGGAAGGAGATGCGCGTGACCTTCGCGGCAATCTATATGATCGTCGTCGGCCTGGGCATGATCGGGCTGTGGGTCCTGTCCATAGCCCGGAGGCAGGTGCCTGAGTTTGCCACCGAGCCATTCAGGATCGGCTTTCACCTGGCGGCGGAGTTCGCCACTGCAGCCGCACTACTGGTCGGCGGTTCCGCTTTGTTCGCCGACACGTCGTGGGCCTCCGAGGCCGGCTTTGTGCCGTTGGGGATGCTGCTGTACACGGTCATAGTCAGCCCGGGGTACTTTGCCCAGAAGCGCCAGTGGCCGATGGCAGGCATGTTTGCCGTGCTGCTGGTGCTTGCCCTGGTAAGTCTGGGCCTGCTGCTTTGAGAGGGATGGGCACGCCCCGAGCGCGTGCTGGCTGCAACAGCGGTCGGCGCATTTCTCCCGGTGACCGTCACCATCAAGGACCCGGGCAGATGGAAATCGCTCTGGCTTGAGCCCCCGGCGTCTCCCGCTGACTCTTCCACGACTGTGTATCCAAGTTGCGACAGGACTGGTACAATGACAGCAGAGAAGGAGGCCGATTGGTGGCTACCGCCGACAATAAGGGCAAAAGGCAACATGAGCAGCAGAAACGCCGTGAAAGACAACATAAACGGGACAAGCGGCGCAGACAGAAGAGACAGACAAAGCGGTCGGTGTAGAAGACAGAAGGCCGCCTCTGACCGTGGATGGGTGTGGGGTGGTGACCTTTCAAGGTAGCCTTAATTCCTGCAAGCCTCGGCCTGGTCCCGCCGGACGCAGGGCGGGTGGCATCAAATAGAACCCACCGTGGGACACCCCGGACTTTCAGATGAATGCCCGGACCGCACGCCCGCGTGATGCAGGCAGCGTCCCATGACGGAAGGCGCACGTGAAAGGCGGGTTGCGCCC
>CAZTYW010000074.1:0-10056 GCA_964617695.1 uncultured Dehalococcoidia bacterium | reverse complement strand
ACCATCTGTGATCCCCCTCCTGGTACTTGTCAGAATCAGACAACTGGCGTGACCTGCCAGCCTCAATTCCCGGCCTTCATAGCCTATCGAGACCAGCGCGGAACCCAGAATCCAGACTGAAGAATCAGCCAGGGCACCAAGGCCTGCGAACCCAATCACCGGTCTCCCGAGCGTCAGCCCATGTCGACCACTGGGAAAGAAAGTGGGCGTCGCAAGCAGACGCAGGAACCGGCTGGTCGCGTCATGGGGAAAGGTGCTGCCCGCTGCGACTGAGGGCCAAAGGCCTCACCGCCGCTTTCTCCTCGGCCTCTCGGACTCTATCGTGTTCAGCAGTTCATCACCGAGCCCGAAGTGATGGGCCAGTTCATGGAGGACAACCCGCCGCACCTCCTTCGCAATCTCGTCTTCGCGGCGGCATTTGGCCTCAATGGGCTTCTGAAATATCGTTATCCTGTCTGGTGGCACCATTCCATAGCTCCTGGTCCGTCTGGTCTGAGGCACCCCCTCGTAGAGCCCCAGCAGGGTCATGCCACGCCGCACCCCGGCCAGTTGCCTCGGCGAAGGATAGTCCTGCACCACCACGTCAACGTTCTCCAGCCTCCTCTGGAACTCCGCCGGAAGTTCGGCCAATGCCGTCGTCACTAGCTCCTCAAACTTCGGTCTTTCCACACCTCATCCCTATCCACAGCCAGTTCTTCACCCCGCTTTCTGAAAACGAAGAAGGCAAGGGCAAGGAAAACAAGAAACCCGATGGCACCCACCGGTATAGTCACGCCGAGCAGCACGGCCCCGGCGATCGCCGCGCCAAACCCGGCACAGCCAGTACCCTTTACCTGACTCGCATTGACGGCGGCTGCCATCGGCAGCAGCGCCCACTCAATAGCGAAGACGATGCAGAACCAGAATCCGACCCGATTCACTAGCTTGATCAGAACGATGGAATATACGACCAGACCTGCGATAAACAGAAAGGCCAACAGGTCTCCACCACTCTCCTGCCTTGCCATCAGGCCACCAACAACCGCCAGGAGAAATGCAAGAAGTGCAGCTCCACCCACCCTGAGCACGTACTTCATTACCGAACATTTCTCCTTTCTGAAACTTGCGGTCTACATCTTACCAGTGGACGTAGAAGTCTACCACTGTCGGATCGTCGACACCTACCAGAGACCCCAGTGCATTCCAGTACGAACCCGTCAATCCCAGGCTCGCCTCTTCCTGTTCTATTGCCTGGTCTCGGGCCTGCAGATCTGCCTGAAACTCTGGCAGAGTTTTGAAGGGGTCAATCAGACTCCAGAACAATTCCGTTTCCCCGCGCTCATTGTATTCTTCGACAGCCTGCTCATAACGCTGCAAATCCTCATCATATTGTTCACGCTCTGCAATGCACGCCTGAACATCTTCAAAGTAACTATAGCTGAACTGTGTGGCCACGTCGAGCCTGATGAGGCCGTATTCCCCGCCCACCTGGACGTAAGCTACCTTGTCACTGGAAATCACGTCTATGTACACAGTCTGATCGTCAATAGAGAAGGCATTGAGTGCGTGACCGGGCTCGGTGTTGAAGCCGACGGACACGTAAGCCGCCCTTATTCCGGCCTCTTCGGCATTGTTGTGCAGTGTCTCGGCGAAGTCGGTACAGATAAATGAACCCGGCTCGTACGTGATTTCGTCCGTGTTGTCGGTCTCCAGGAACGCTTCGAGTTCCTCCCACGAGGACGGATCGGTCGCCTCGGGGTTCTCATCCAGGACAATCGGCTGGCCGCCCCCTCCCACCAGGTTTACCACGTCGAACACCTGCGTGTAGTAAACGGCGTCACCTATGACGGCGATGCCCACCCCCGTTGATCTTGCCTCAGGCCTGAGCATGTTCTCTCGCAGGTCCGGTTGTTCCAGACAGTATGCCACCTGGTCTCTGGCATTGTCGTGGTCAAGCTGCGGTGTCCCGCCATTGTAATCCAGGCTCCAGGAATTGCTCCTCAGATACCGAATGTCACCACACTCGACTTCTTCGTCTGAGAAGCGGGCCTCGGCGTACTGCCTGGCAAGAGTCCCGAGGTCTTCACTCTTGCTCAGCAGTGAAAGTCCCTCGTTCGCCCGCTCCTGATTCACCAGCACCCAAATGCTGTACTCCAGTTCCTCCACAGAAATCGATGCCTGGCTCTGACCACAGCCTGTCCCTGTCAGCAGAAACACGACCGCCACAATGGTGGCCAGCGCCCGCTTCATGGTTACTCCCGTCAGCCAACTCGCAATCACAACAATGCCTCCACAAGACCAGGCGTGGCAAAGCGGCCGAGCTAGCTGGCTACAGATTATAGCCTGCGCCTGCCGCCAAGGGAAGTGCCACCCTGATACGTTCCCCTCGGCCAAAAAAAAGAGCCTCCCGTTCTTGTCTGGAAGGCCCTCTCAGTTGGGGGGTGAATATTATGAAGATCTCGATCTCGGCAGGGCTTCGTGCCCCGCCGCTAGCATGGTATTACTCCTACCATACTTCCAGTAACGATACTTCGGCTCAACCAGTTGACCAAAAAGGCTCAGGTCAGCCTCTCACACGCAGGTTTCGGGTACGCATCCGGGGCGCATGCGCATCAGAGTGACACAGGTCACAGACCTGCCTCATGTCCACATCTACAATGGCCTATGTGGGAGGATACGTGAGTGAGATATCACATTGAAGACGATGATGAGGGTCCGATGTGCCCAAAATGCGGTGCCAACATGAGAAGAGAATTTCGGTTCAAAGGTGCCTGCACAAGGGAAGTGTGGCGCTGCCCGCGATGCAAACATACTATCCGTGCAAGCCCATAGTCTCGACCCGAATGCATCCGAGCATGTCCAACGCAAAGACCGTGGCGGGAACCTAGCTAGTTACTTTCAGGTCGGCCAGTCAGCGAGGATCCGACCGAAACAGAATGTTCGCCTCATAGAAAAAGTGCTGCCCCTGAATACACATATAGGGTCTAGGTGTACCTCATGGTCAAGTAGCCGGCACCTGAGTAAAGCAAAATGCCGATAATCAGCGGTGGGGCAAGACCCCACCTCGGTACAAGATATATGAGAGTACCGACGTAGATCAGCCAGGCAGGTAGCATGAAGACCAGGCTTTTGACATACGAGACGGCGGGCCCGGAACCGCTGCTGAAATAGATGGTGCAAAGGGTTATGACAGTGATACTGGGGAAAAGTGCTGTGAACGCAGCCAGCACACCTTTTGCCTGGCCGCCAAAATAGGTCACCAGCGTCACCACAGTGCCACCGACGATGAAATACAGGGGAATAAGTCTATAATCCATGTATTCCCTCCAATACTATTCGTACGCCATTGAAATCTGTGCGCGCTACACAGCGTGCCCACGAGGAGACTGCTGAGCAAGACCTGCCCACGCGCCCTCAGGGCCTGGTCATGTGCCAGGACCCCGTCTGCTGCACCAGGTCCCACCAGGCCCTGTCGACCAGCAGTCGCGCTGAACCAGGAAACAGCAGCAGAGCGCAGACCGTCGGTTGCTCAAAGAACAAACAGAAAAAGATTGGCAGGACGCGTGGCCGGGCAACAAAATGCCCTCAAGGGAATTCGAATCCCTGTTTTCGGCTTGAAAGGCCGATGTCCTAGGCCTCTAGACGATGAGGGCGCGCGTTTGAAGTATAACGTGGGTCAAGGATAGATGGCAAGAGACTCCAGGCCGGTGGTCTCGGGAAAGCCCAGCATCAGGTTCATGTTCTGGACTGCCTGCCCCGACCCTCCTTTTACCAGGTTGTCGAGGCAACTTACCACTACCAGCCTGTTCGTCCTCAGGTCGATGGTCGGGTGGACCAGGCAGAGATTGCTCCCCCAGGTATGCTTGGACTGAGGAGGCGAGTCCACAACCTTCACGAAAGGCTCACCCCTGTAGAAGTCCCGATAGACCTGCTTCAGCTCTGCCAGCCCCTTCTCACCGGCAGCCAGCTTTCCTTCTGTCAGGCGAGCGTAGCAGGAGCTGAGGATGCCGCGGGTCATTGGAACGAGATGCGGCAGGAAGGTGACCGACAGCGGACCGTCGGGCTGCAGGGCTTTCAACTCCTGGACAATCTCAGGCAGATGGCGGTGTCCCTGTAAAGCATAGGCAGAGACACTCTCGTTGACCTCCGCATAGTGTGCCGTGAGGCTTAGTGTCCGGCCCGCCCCCGACACCCCGGACTTGCTGTCGACTATGATGTCGGCCTGAATGAGCCCCGCCCTGACCGCCGGAGCCAGGGCCAGCACAGCCACGGTGGGGTAGCACCCAGGGTTGGCCACCAGCGAGGAACCGGCCACCTCGGCACGATGCAGCTCGGTTAGGCCGTAGACGGCACCCTGCAGTGTCTCCGGGGCCGGGTGGCTGAAGTCGTACCACAGAGGGTACTCCGCCGGGTCCTTCAATCTGAAGTCGGCACTGAGGTCAACTACCTTCATGCCCTTTCTGAGCAACGGCAGAACGACCTCCGCGCTTGCCTTGTGCGGCAGGGAGGAGAATACGACGTCTGCCTCCCTGGGCTCCCTTTCAACCTGGAGACCGATCTCCGAGAGGTGTGGCAAGACCTCGCCCAGTTCCTTCCCTGCCTCACTTCGCCCCGTAACCGAGACTATGTCAACACCAGGATGGCGACTGAGCAGTCGCGCCAGGTCCATACCCATGTAGCTGGTGACATTGATGATGGTTACTTTCGCCTTATGCACTTGAGAGACCCCCTGTTGCTGTGGCCGCCCACCTGTTCGTGGATCATTGTAGCGATGTGGCTGGCTTCGGGCAACCCCAGGCTCCCAACAGACGGCGCGTCAGACGTCGCCCTTGAAGACATCGCTGGGGCAAACGCTTTGCAGCACGCAGAGGTGGCAGCGGGGCCGCTGGGCCTTGCAGGTCCGCCGGCCATGCTCTATCAGGTACAGGTGGAAGGCGTAGATATGCTGCGCCGGGACCAACTCCTCAAGAATCTCATGGGCCCGTTCCACCGAGACCCTTGAGTCGATCAGGCCCAAACGCCTGGCGACCCGAAAAACGTGCGTGTCCACGGGCAAAGCCGGTCTGCCCAGTGAGAAAAGCAGTACGCAGCCAACGGTTTTCGGCCCTACCCCAGGCAGGTCCCTGAGCCAGGACTTGGCCTCAGACAGGGGAAGACCCCCAAGGAAGCTGAGGTCAAAAGAACTGCGCCGCTGGCGTATCTTCTGCAGAATCTGCTTTATGCGCACAGCCTTGATCCGGGCCAGGCCTCCCAGCCTTATGCAGCGGGCTATTTCATCTTCACCGGCATCAGCCACCAAGTCCCAGGTGCCGAAGGTGGAGACCAGAGAATCAAAGGCCCTTCGTGAATTTGTGTCCGAGGTATTCTGAGAAAGGACGGTGGCAATCAGCGTGGACACCGGGTCCCGCCCCGGTTGCCGGCACCGCGGCCCATACTCTCGCTGGAGCTGGGGCATGATCTCCTCAATCCTCACGCCACTTCCCTCAGGTGGCAGGTATCGTTGATCTTGACTATCCAGAAGCCGTCTCCAATTGCTTCAAAGATGTTGACGGCACACAGGTCTTGCTGCACCTGCCAGAAATGCGAGTTGCCCAGACCCAGCAGGCCGCAAAGCAGCACCTTGCAGACCACCTTGTGCGACACGAGGACCACTGTCTGGCCCGCGTGCTCTGGTACCAGGCCCTCCACGGCACCAAGCACCCTCTGCCGTACCTGCTCCAGGCTCTCGCCGTTCGGAAAGGTGACCAACTCAGGACTCTCCAGCCAGAGATGATACAGGCGGTTGTCATCGGCCGCCGCCTCTTGGAGCGACAGCCCCTGCCACCTGCCGTAGTCTATGTCGACCAGCCCTTCCAGCGGCTGTACCTTGAGATTCAGTGGGCGTGCAACAATGCCGGCGGTGCTCATAGCCCGCCTGAGCGGACTGGAATGGACGGCGGCTATCTGCCACCGCGCCAACTTCTCCGCCGTTGCTTTCGCCTGCCATACGCCTGCGTCATCAAGCTCGATGTCAGCCCGGCCGCGCAGTCGCTCGCTCTCGCCTTCGTTCCACGCGGTCTGCCCATGCCTGACCAGGATGAAGCGCGTCACAAAACGATCTCCATACTCAAGCTGGAGCAGCTCTCATCACGGATGCCAGTAGCTCCGCCAATTCTCAGAACGCTCGTCAGTGTGAAAGCTAATCCCAACGCAAGCAGCCTAATGGAGGAGAGAGAGGGATGGACAAAAGGGACTGTTGCGACCGAGAGATCGAAACGAACCCGCTGGCAATTGGGGGCATGACAACAGGCAAAGGACTATGTCAAGACGTCCTTGTTACCCTAGTCGGAAGAGGGTAGAGGCCTGGGCTGCTGCTCTGCCATGTCCTTGCCGCAGCAGCTAACCGCACCATCACCCTGTTTGGTGCACAAAACCTCAGTGTTACAGACCTCGCACTGGTATCTCTTGCCTAGTTGATTCGCCATTTCAGTTCGCAACCTCCTGCCTGCAGTCTGTCTGAGATCCCACCAACTCTAACAACGGATCCGCACAGGGCTTTCGCTGCACAGAGCAACCCGGCTGGTCGCCGTCCAGACCAATGAGAAAGGCGCCTGGCACGCCCTATTTCTTCATCTCCATCGGCTGACCGCAGCACTGAACGGTGCCTTCACCGCCGCGGGTGACGATGAACTCCGAGCCGCACTTGCTGCAGAAGTACCTTTTTCCTATCTGATTGGCCATCTCTCAGCTCCTTTGCTACAGTTTCGCTCTGAACCCTACTTTGAGACCGGCTTCCACTGGTCTTCGTCCATCATCTTGAACTCCCACTTGCAGGCGATATCCTCTGGATTATCGCGAGGTGGGAGCTTCAACGGCGTCACCTTTATCTTGGGGTTAATAAGATATCTTTCGATGACCCGCTTCTCATTGACGTGGCATACCCAGTCTATCCTCTCGGGGCACTTGGCCTCAAAGAACTCCAGGGAGCGACATCTCGGTATCGTCCATATGACGTGATTCTCGTTTATGATCTCGGGTATGGCGGGGAACAGTCCTTCCGTAGTGTTGTCCAGCGGCAACTGCAGGCACTTGAGCGAATCAAGCACGGTGTTCAACTGGACTTTGCCCACCTTGGCGAACCTGGGGTTGACGCGCTCCCCTATCCTGCACCAGGCCTCTGTCTCGCACTCGTCAGCCGCTTCGTCGCCGAACCTCTTCTTCACCGAATCGTACCAGGCCTCGGTCATGTGCAACCACGCGTACTGCCATATCTTCATCAGCTTGAGGATGAATTCCTTGGAGAACTCGTTGAAGGTCAAATCGTGCCTGTACGGACTGCTGTAGTCATTCATCTCTTCAGGCATCTGGAACCTACCTTTCTACGCTATCGCTTTGATCCCGGCGAGACCCCGCGCCACAGCCAGTCGCCCATTTTTCCTGCTCTCAATCGGGCCGCCTGGGTGACACGCCAACCGCCCAAATGCTATCTACAAGCTCTATTTCGCTACAAAAGTTGAAGCTGGTCAGACTTCACACCAGCCTCAGCTTTAGCAGGAATTCAAGGGGGACAACTGTTGGCACTCAAACCAGGCTCGAAGCGACCACTCCAATCACTTGATTCAGGCATAACTCGCCTGCTCTCTGCTAGGCTGGCTCTGTTTGGAGTTTTATCATACGTCGAATTCCATTGTCAAGTTGAGGCAGCCTGACGCCGCTCCTCAGACCAGATGCCAGGCCTCCCATTCAGGGCCACCGCCGGGACAACAGACCGAGCATGCTCCCGGCGACTGGCGTACAGGGCAGCCGGCAATTCATGACTGCCATGTCCTGGCGCCAACGAAGGCGATGAACTCCCTCAGCAGGCGGGAGACCGCCCTTTCGCGCCGATATATGCAGTGGAAGCTCCGACCCAGCCTCAGACCGTCAACGGGGACCTGTTTCACCAGCCCGAGAGCCAGGCTCTTGCCTATCGCCAGATTCGAAACGAAAGCAATCCCCACCCCAGCCTCCACCGCGCCGACCACAGCCTGACTGGTCCCCAATACCAGGGTTGGCGACCACCTGCCGACGTCAAAGCCTGCCTCGGCAAGCAGGGACTTCAGACTTCGCTGCGTACCCGACGTATCCTCGCGCATGACAAGCTGCTCTCCCTCCAATTCACGCACCGAGATGCCGCTCCGCCGGGCGAAGGGGTGTCCGGTCGGCACGATGAGGACGATCTCGTCTTCCGCTATCTTGACACACTCCATCTCCTTGCCTCCTGGTGGACTGCCACAGAACCCCAACTCGTAGTCACCACCTCGGACCCTGTCAATAACGCTGCCGGAGTCGAAGACGTCCACCCTTACGCTCACCGCCGGGTGCAGTGCCTTGAACTCTCCCGCCATCGGAGGAAGCAGCACCTCACCGGGGATGGTGCTGGCTGCAATGACAAGGTCACCTCTGACCTCCCCAGCCAACCGCTCGAGGTCTCTCAACAGCCGCGCCCGTTCCTCAGCAACGGTTCGGGCGAAACGCAGCAGCCGCTTCCCGGCTTCCGTCATGGTGACCGATTTCTGACCACGATCAAGCAGGCGCACACCGAGGTCCCGCTCCAGCTTCTGGATCTGGAGAGAGACCGCGGGCTGGCTGATCGACATTTGCCGGGCCGCCCTGGAAAAGCTGCCGAGCTTCATTACCTGAAGATAGGTCATCAGGTGATCGATGTTCACGGTACACCTCCAAGCACAATTATAAGCTTTTCTTATTTGCTGGTAAATGTTTACTTATGATAGCATCTGCACGAATTCACCGCGACGAACAGCCAGGCAGGGACAGGATATGGCAAGCGTCGTCGGGTACCGGAGGGAGGAATGCCTTTGAGCCGAGTCTTCACCAGGCGCACGTTTATTATCGTAGCTGGACTCACCTTTGGGGTCCTGGCCGCCTTGATGACCAGGTGGGGCAACCCGGCAAACATGGGTATCTGTGTTGCCTGTTTCCTGCGCGACATCGCCGGTGGTCTTGGCCTGCATCGGGCAGGAGCGGTGCAGTACCTCAGACCCGAGATTGCGGGCCTGGTGCTCGGGGCCTTTGCCTCAGCCTTCGTGTTTGGCGAGTTTAGAGCCAGGGGCGGCTCGTCTCCTGTGATACGCTTCTTCCTGGGAGCCTTCGTCATGATCGGAGCCCTGGTCTTCCTGGGATGCCCGGTGCGAGCACTGCTCCGCCTGGCTGGAGGCGATCTCAACGGCATCACCGCCCTGGCCGGTGTCGTGGTGGGAGCCGGAATCGGTATCTTCTTCCTCAAGAGAGGCTTCAACCTGGGGCGGTCAACCAGGACGAATTCTGCCGCCGGCTGGATCATGCCGCTGGCCATGCTGGGCGTGCTGCTCCTGGTGGTAATCAAACCGGGATTCATTTTCTTCAGCCAGACGGGGCCTGGCTCGCTGGCGGTGCCGGTTGCCACCGCAGTCGTCGTTGGCCTGGTCGTGGGTGTGCTGGCCCAGAGGACCAGGATGTGCTTCGTGGGCGGCTGGAGGGATGTCATGATGGTCAGGGACTTTTACCTTTTCGGCGGCATCGCAGGATTCCTGATCGGGGCTTTCGTTGCCAACGCGGCCCTGGGTTACATCGACTGGGGCTTTGTCGGGCAGCCAGTGGCCCATGACAACCACCTGTGGAATTTCTTTGGCATGCTGCTGGTCGGACTGGCGGCTACCTTGCTCGGCGGCTGCCCCCTTCGCCAGCTCATTCTCTCCGGGGAAGGTGACAGTGACGCGGCTGCGACGGTTCTCGGCTTGCTGGCAGGAGCCGCTTTCGCCCACAACTTCCTGCTGGCATCAAGCCCCAGCGGCACCGGCACCTGGGGCCCTGCGGCCGTCGGAGTAGGCCTGGCTTTCTGTCTGGCAGCAGGCTTACTGATGAGGGAGAAGGTCGAAGTCAAGGCCAGGGCTAAGGAAAAGGCGAAGAAAGGAGTCACCCGTGGCGTTCCTGAGACGGAAGAAGCAACCCTTTGAAGGCGGCGGATTAGTCCTGTTCCCCGATGTTCACCACGCCATCGCGGCCGAGAAGGCGCTCAAGGCGGCAGGCCATGCGGTGAAGATGGTTGCTCCGCCACCC
>CAZTYW010000073.1:0-10284 GCA_964617695.1 uncultured Dehalococcoidia bacterium | reverse complement strand
GCGGCATGGCCGTCCTTGACACCACCTGGGGCCTATGTTATACGTCAGTCAAAACTCGACAAGGAGGCCAAATGAAGCTCTGCCTGATCCACATTACTGAGATGCCCGATGAGTTCCTGGATATGTGGTTTGGTGCAGCGCAGCAGAGTTTCAACAAGGTTCTGCGCCCAGACACGGAAGTGGTGCTCAAGCCAATTAAGCACGGGCTCAAGGGAGACAGCGTCCTGGATTTCGACAATCCCTATTTCGCCCTTATGGACAAGAGAGAGATCGTCGAGGCATTCATTGAGGCCGACCGAGAAGGCTTCGACGCCGGGAGCGTACACTGCTTTGGCGACCCCGGAGTGAAGGAGGCCAGGGCGGTGGTCAGCATGCCGATTTTTGGACCTGCTGAATCGAGCATGCACTTCGCCTGTCAGTTAGGCCGCAAGTTCGCCATAATAGGCACCAACATGCCAGGGCAGCTTGGCCAGCTCTCAGAGCAGGTCAGGCAGCACGGCCTGGAGGAACGGCTGATACCCAACGGCATAAGGTTCGACAAGGAACCCTTTGCACAGGCTTTCAACCGGTGGCTGGCAGACCCACAGTCGTGCGCCGACGCCGTGGCCGAGGTGGCGACAGAGTGTGTAGTCGACGGTGCCGACGTGGTGGTGCTTGGCTGCGCCGCAACAAGCATGTTCTGCAGCATGGTCGGCTTCAACAAGATCACCGTGGGCGGGCAAGACATACCCATCCTCGACTCCGTTATGGTGGCCATGAAGATGGCCGAAATGGCTGTCGACATCAGGAAAGGAACAGGGCTGCCGATCCCAAGCAGGGCGAGGAACTACGTCCTGCCGTCAAAGGACGACTGGACCAGGGTGAGGACGGCGTTCGGCTTACCAGCCTAGCCGCGGCGCCAAACACCGGGGTATCTCCGCCCCAGAGCCTTCACATCGGTGTGCGGGCGACATGATACGGCCACAGGCAATCGCCGCAAGATTATGTCGCTTTCCGCAGACGATGAGCGCACGTGCTGGACTCTTCGAGTCTCAGAAAGGGGGGACCAATGCGCCAGGAGACGAGGCTAGAAGACGCGGTCAGAGAACTGCAAGCCGTACACGAGATCGTGAACCTGGAGGCGGACTACGCCTATGCCACCGATACGCATGACGCGGACCTGTACGCCAGTGTCTTCACCAAGGACGGGGTGATGGACTTTGGCGACCTGGGCCTGCGCGCCCAGGGCAGAGAGAATCTCAAGAAGCTGTGCAGTGTGATGCACATGGGCTTCAGTTTTGCCATGCACTGCATGCATAATCCGCACATCGTGGTGAACGGCGACACCGCTGAGGGGCGCTTCTACTGGGAGGCTGCACTGACATGGGCACTCACAAACGAGCCCGTTCTGGCCTCAGGGCGTTCCTTCGAGAAGTTTGCCAGGACCGATGAAGGTTGGAAGATCAAGGAGAAGCTCACCACATGGAACTACTTCACCCGCTTTGACCAGGGTTGGGTGAAGGAGCCGATGATGGAGGTGGGCGACCTGATGGGCATGGTGCCCGACCTGCTCGGCGGGGACTTCTTAAAAGAGTAGAAAACCGTCAAGATTCTCATCCACACGCGGGCCCAACCCAAGCAGGGCACAGTGGTTGGTTCCAGACGCCGGTGACGAGCAGCGACAGGCACACGTTGAAAGCCATATGTTAAAGCTGTAATATAATTTGGGGTTAATCCAACAGGCTCAATGGCAAGAACAACTGGATTTGCTGGCCTCCATCGGAACGTGGAGGGGTATGACAGCGGTGATCGGACAGTCGCGCGGGTGTCAGGGGCAATCCCTGACACCCGCTTCGCATTATGGCGCCTTTCGTGGCACACGGCCGGGGAGGCCGCCAGCAGGAATATCCGCCCAGACAATTCCCCGGCGACAACCGTCGCCGGCGTTGGTTCCGCGTATCAGGTAGAGAGAAGTCCCTGGTGAATTCTGCCGAGGGCACAGACGGCGGCGCAGGCCGCCGAGCAGGATAACGCAGGGCTTCCGTAGACGCTGGCTGGCAATGCAAAAAGGGGGGTGTGCAGCTAATGATGGTGACGAATGCGCAGATAGCCATGAACCCTAACAAGATAGTCCGGTACCTTGGCAAGCCACCACACGAATTCACCAAACAAGACCTGATCAAGTTCATAGAAGAAAACCAGATTGAGAGCGTGAACTTCCGCCACGTGGGAGGAGACGGCCGGCTCAAAACCCTGAATTTCGTAATTACGAGCAGAGCCCAACTGAACCAGTTCCTGTCAACGGGTGAAAGGGTAGACGGTTCCAGTCTGTTGCCTTATATAGATGCTGCCTCAAGCGACCTGTATGTGGTTCCCCGTTACAGGACTGCCTACGTCAACCCGTTCACAGCCATCCCTACAGTAGACATACTCTGCTCGTACTACACGAAGGACGGCACTCCGCTGCCGAGCTCCCCGGAGATTGTCCTCAGAAGGGCCCACCAGGCATTGAAGAGGAGCACCGGGCTGACGTTGGAGGCCATGGGTGAGTTGGAGTACTACGTCTTCTACACCAGCCAGGGTCTCTATCCGATTGTGGTTCAGAAGGGCTACCAGGAGTCTCCCCCATTTGCCAAATGGGAGACTCTGAGATGTGAGGCCATGCAGGCTATCGCCCAGGCGGGCGGGCAGATCAAGTACGGCCACACTGAAGTCGGCAACATCCCTGAAGCAGACGCGGAGATGGAGCAGCATGAGGTCGAGTTCTCTCCCGTGCCCGTAGAAGACGCCGCCGACCAACTCGTTGTTGCCAAATGGATGTTGAGGATGATCGGGTACAAGTACGGCGTTGTCCTTACCTTTGCCCCCAAGATCCTGGCCGGACATGCCGGTAATGGCCTGCACATTCACACCAGGCTGGTACGGAACGGGCAAAACGTAATGGTTGATGGAAATGGACTGAGCGACACAGCGAAGAAGGCCATTGCTGGATTCCTCAGCCTGGCCCCTTCCCTGACGGCCTTCGGGAATACCGTACCCATCTCCTACCTGCGCCTGGTCCCCCACCAGGAAGCCCCGACAAACGTGTGCTGGGGCGACAGAAACAGGTCAGTGCTGGTGAGAGTCCCCCTGGGATGGCTGAGCGCCAGGGACATGGCTGCAGACGCCAACCCGCAGGAGCCACCAGGTGCCCCGCGGTACACGGACAGCCAAACGGTCGAGTTTCGCTGCCCTGACGGTTCAGCCAACGTCCACCTGCTGCTGGCCGGGCTGGCCGTAGCTGCCCGGCATGGCCTGGAGATGGAAGGTGCCCTGGAGCTAGCCGAGAAGCTTTATGTCGACGTGAACATCTTCTCCCCCGAGCATCAGAAGGTGCAGGAAAGACTGCCTCAATTGCCGGTCTCATGCTGGGAATCGGCTGACTGTCTTCTGAAGGACCGCGACATCTATGAGAGGGACGGAGTCTTCTCCAGCGGGGTCATCGACGGCGTGGCAAAAGCGCTCAAGAGCTACAACGACAAGGACTTGAGCGAGACGCTATTCGGCAAGCAAGACCGGATCAGGTCCCTGATCAACCAGTATCTTCACTGCTAGCGGTCGACGGTCGACGCCCAGGCGAGAACGCCGGTGGGCGCAACTTGACACGCCACGAACCTGCGGAAATTGGTAGGGTGCTACAAGGGTGATACGTGTCCTTCACTTTGCTGACCTCCACATGGGGGTGGAGAACTACACCCGCATTGACCCGAACACGGGCCTGTCCTGCTGTCTGGTTGATTTTCAGGCGGCGCTGGACCAGGTCGTCGACTTCGCGCTGGAGAACCGGATAGACCTGGTCGTATTCTCAGGTGATGCTTACAAGAGCCGCGACCCATCGCAAACGCACCAGCGGGCATTCGCCAGAAGAGTCGGCAGACTGGCGTCCAGGGGAATAGCCGTCTTCCTGCTGGTAGGTAACCACGACCTGCCCAGTGCCATCGGTCGGGCCACAGCCATTGAGATCTTCGAAACACTGGC
The DNA here is from genome assembly GCA_964617695.1 of uncultured Dehalococcoidia bacterium. Classification (GTDB taxonomy): domain Bacteria; phylum Chloroflexota; class Dehalococcoidia; order UBA2247; family RBG-13-53-26; genus CAZTYW01. The sequence continues at coordinate 6,288 of CAZTYW010000073.1, read as the reverse complement.
AGTTGAGAACGTCATTGTGGCCGACCAACCTGGAGTCCATACCATCGAGACAAGAGGGGGGCCAGTACAGATCGCCGCCCTTCCCTGGCTGAGACGCGGCGTTCTGCTGACCCGCGAGGATGCCGGGCATCTCAGCCTTGATGAACTCAAACGCAGGTTGGAGGAAACGCTGTCCCACATGGTGGCGCGCAGTGCAAGAAGTGTTGACCCCGGCTTGCCTTCCATCCTGTGCGCCCACGTTTCGGTGGCAAACGCCGCCCTCAGCTCGGAGAGAGGCATGATACTTGGCCAGGACCCGGTCCTCCCCCTGGACAGCGTGGCCGATCCGGCCTTCGACTACGTAGCCCTGGGGCACATCCACAAGCAGCAGGTGTTGTCGCACCATCCGCCGGTTGTGTACGCGGGAAGCCTGCAGCGCATTGACTTCAGCGACGAAGATGACGTCAAAGGGTTTTGCGTAGTGGAGATAGACCCGGCGAAAAGGCCGGGTGAGAGAGCCAGCTTCACGTTCCAGGCATCAACGGCGCGTCGCTTTGTGACTATAAGGACCACTGTAGGCGCCGACGACCCGGACCCGACGGCCACCGTGGTGCGCGACGTGACGCGGCGAGCGGAGGACATACCGGGGGCCATAGTAAGGGTGCACATCACCATCCCGGAACACACCGATGGCCTCATCAGTGAGCAGGAGATCCACAGCGTCCTGAGCCGGGCCCAGTACGTCACCATTGCCAAAGACGTTGAGAGGCAGCGGCGCACCAGGTTGAGCGGCTGCTCAGCCGAAGAAATGGCCCCGGTCGACGCCCTGAAGACATATCTTGAACTCAGGAATACCTCTGCTGAACGCGCCAGGACTCTGCTTAAGTACGGCGAGAGCCTTATCAAGGAGACCCTGTCTCAGGACCAAGAGGGGAGCAAAGCGCCTACGAAGTCCCGCTGACCGCGGGCGAACTCTTCTCCTGCCACAACCCGCCTGCCCTCCAGTTGAAGCTTCCGCAGACCCAGTATGCCTTCACCTGTCATCACTCCAACGGACCCAGCCCCGGCTACTGCCACCGGCACTACTCTTCCCGGCTCACCTTCTCCAGGCAGAGGGACTGCCTCGATGATTCTTACCAGCTTGCCTCGCCAGGTAGTGTAGCAGCCCGGCCAGGGCTGAAAGGCCCTGACTCTGCGCCACAGTTCGACAGATGGGCGGCGCCAGTCTATTCTGCCGCTCTCTTTGGTGATCTGTTCCGAATACGTGGCCCTGGCGCTGTCCTGTGCCTGGGGAGCCAGCTGACCGCCAAGCCATTTTGGCAGGGTTCCGATGAGAAGGCGTGCCCCAACCTGGGCCAGCCTGTCGGTCAGGGAGCCGGTGGTGTCCCCGTCAGAGATTGCGACCTGCTCCTGGTACAGTACCGGGCCGGTGTCCATACCCTTGTCGAGCAGCATGATGCTCACACCCGTGACGTCGTCGCCGGCCAGGATTGCGGCGGCAACCGGTGAAGCACCGCGGTGTCTGGGAAGCAGCGATGGGTGGATATTGACACAGCCGTAAGGGGGAACATCCAGTATGGCCTGAGGCAGCAACTGGCCGAAGGCAGCCACCACAACCACGTCGGGGCGAAGGGCGGCTAGCCTGTCCCTTTCCTCTGGCTGCCGCAATGAGACAGGCTGCTGCACGACGAGCCCACGGGCAAGCGCAGCCTCTTTCACCGGTGAAGCAACCAGCCGGCGCCCTCTGCCAGCTGGCCTGTCCGGCCGGGTATATACCGCCACCAGCTCATGCTGGCTCTGGGCAAGACTATCCAGCGCAGGGACGGCGAAAGCGGGTGTGCCCATGAAGACGACACGCATCACGGGGCAGATTTTAGCATGAGGGCCGAAATGGAACAACGCGGCCGAAAGAAGGCTCGGCCGTCGCCCGTAGCTGGCAACGGCGCCCGGGCGCAGGGCAGAAAGTCGTATTTGACTGAGCCTGTAGTATAATGAACGTGCCATGCGTTCAATCGAAGTGGAAGTCAGCAGCGCGCAAGTAGACAGGTTGGAGGAGTTCCTCGGAAAGGCCTGGGTTGAGTCGGAGCTGGCAGCGTACGAAGACTTCAGAGAAAAGCACAGTCCGATCAACCTCTGGTCACACAGACATCCGGCAACGTCTCCCATCATCCCGCTGTTGTATCAATACCATCATCCCGACCACGCCGGAAAAGAGCGCGTTCCCTTCGGCCACTGGTATGGCCAGCCGGTGCAGACTCTGACACAGGTAGTGGGCGGCATATTTCTGCTCGAGGACTACTGGTCGCTCATACCAGAGAATCTGGTAGCGGACAACATCAGGTACAAGGTATCGGGCGCGGAGCAATTCAACAGGTTCATACTGGAACTGCTGGTGGCGCTGGACGTCAGACAGAAGTACAAGGACTACAGGGCCCGCCTGCTGTTTATGGACCCAGCGACCGCCAGAGCCGAGCCGGACATAGAGCTGCGAAAAGGCAGCGAAGAGATAGCCGTCCACTGCAGGATGACGGGCGCGCTGTCGCACCTGGGCATGTCTTTCGACGTTCTCCAGTACCTTTTCGGCTGCTTCTACCGCCTTGTCGAGGACTCGGGGTATAGCTACAGGCTCAGCATCAACCTGAGAGAAAGGCCGAGCACCGCCGACGTTGACGGCCTTGTCGGCCGCTTCAGCCAGGCAATCGCCAGGGGTTCAGACGTGCGCAAAGTTACCATCGGGTCTCTCTGTGACCTGGAGCTGCTGAAGCTGGACGTCCCGCTGAGCGGATTGAGCCTGGCCGAAATCAATGGTCTGCTGGCCCGAGACCCTGGCAACCTGTTCGTCCAGATCGGTGGCTCCAATCCAAAGGGTGAGAAAAAGGCGACCCGGGTGGCGGTCTGCTCGGTCTCAGCCCGCCTGAAGAAGTCATACGAGGACCACATCGTTGACGCCATCAGCCAGGCGGCGACCGAAACACCTGCAACCACGCCGCTCATAGCGGCCATCCATCTGCACAGGTACCTGGGGTGGGGAGAGTACCTGGGAGATTCGGCCAACCGGGTAAGGCTGCGCCAGACCCTGGAGAAAGTACTTGAGGAGCACCCTAACATGAGGTACGTGAACGTATCCTCGAACAGACAGGAGTTCGTTACGCTCCCAAGTGACGCCGAGCGTGTGGACGTAAAAGACCTGGAGGTTGTCAACCGCCGCCTTCTGAATAAGCCCAAGCCCAAGATCTACATCAGGGAAGACGCCTTCTCGCTGTACCCCGGCGACGAAGAGAACGGCGAGGAGTAGGAGAGCGCTGCCAGGCTTTCGCGCTGCAATAGGGATGGGATAGTAGCATAGTCCTGGCAGGAGAATCCGTCATTTCCCTGGTGTCGGGTTTCGCTTGCCACTCCCTACCCCTGTTTCCGATATCCAGCGCGTCTGAGAATCGGCCTGGCGCGGCAAACGGCGAGCCACCCGATCCAGCGACGAGTCTCGGTGCCGACTTTTCGCCGGGCTCGTCCCAGTGACAAACAGATTGCCCACTGACCCTCGAGCCGGACCTGGTGCCCTATCCTTTGATGTGAAAACCGCCCGCACGTGCTCAGACACAGTTTGCTGAGCAAAACGAAAGGGCCCCGGCTCTCGCTCGTCTGCTACAACAACAACGTAACCGCCTTGAGCCGCCTGCGTTACCGATATTAACCGTTTCTTTTCCATACCAGTGCTAACCTAGGTTGTGGATCACGACCCGCCTCGCTAGACCCGGAGGAAATGACTGGCGGACGTCAGGTCAAAACAAGTCAACAGACGACAAGGGTGGAGAAAGGAGGAAAGAACAATGACGAAGCGCAGATTCTTGCTTTCAGTGGTGGCCCTGGTGCTTGCGGCGGTATGGACTGTGCCGTCTGTAAGTGGTGGGCTCGCCGAGGCTCAGGCTCCAGCGCCGCTGGATCCCAGGATGCTAACGAAGTATATGGACCCGCTGCCCGACCCGTCCAAACTAACGGGAGCCAATCTCGAAATTGGGATGTGGCAGGTCAGCCAGAAGCTTCACAGCCAGCTTGCCAACACCACGGTGTGGGCATACGGAGTCACCAAAGAGACGGCCACGTACCCCGGCGCCACCATCGAGGCGACCAGGTACGTGCCCACTCAAGTCAAATGGTTGAACAACCTTACTGATGCCGCCGGCAACCCGCTGACCCACCCCCTGCCGGTGGACCAGACCCTTCACTGGGCGGACCCCCTTGGTACTGGACACTCGATGTTGCCCTATGACGGTCCTATCCCCACGGTAGTACACCTGCACGGTGGGGAAGTCGAGGCGAAAAGCGACGGCCATCCTGAAGCCTGGTTCACACCCGGGTTTGCAATAACGGGCCCAGCCTGGCAAGGAAACCAGGTCTATACCTATGCCAACGATCAGCCGGCCGCCACTTTGTGGTACCACGACCATGCCCTCGGCATTACGCGCCTGAACGTGTACATGGGTCTGGCGGGGTTCTACCTTCTCAAAGATCCCGGTTTTGAGAGCGGCCTGAACCTCCCCAGCGGGGCCTACGAACGAGAGATCGTGATACAGGACCGGTCTTTCAACGTCGATGGCTCACTCGCCTTCCCGGCTGTGGGCGTGAACCCGACAGTACATCCGTTCTGGGTACCGGAGTTCTTCGGCGACACCATCGTGGTGAACGGAAAGATTTGGCCGTACCTCAACGTGGAGCCGCGTAAGTACCGCTTTCGTTTGTTGAACGGCTCGAATGCCCGCTTCTACAATCTGAGCCTCTCGAACAAGCAGCCCTTCTTCCAGATCGGGACGGATGGCGGCTACCTGAGTGCACCCGTACAGATCAATGAACTGCTCATCGCGCCAGGGGAACGCGCTGACATTGTCGTTGACTTCTCAGGCCTTGCAGTGGGGACTCAGATACTCCTCACCAATGACGCCAAGACGCCGTTTCCGAAAGGCGCTCCCGCAGACCCCCAGACGGTCAGCCAGATCATGCAGTTTCGGGTGGTACCACTTACCGGTACAGACACCAGCGTCATCCCGGCCACCCTCAACACCATCCCCACACTGACGCCAGGGCCGGTGACCAGGACGCTGACCCTCAACGAAGTGATGGGACCCGGAGGTCCACTGGCCATGTTCCTGGATGGCAAGATGTGGGATACCGCAGTGACAGAGAACGTGAAGCTGGGCAGCACCGAGATCTGGGAGGTCATCAACCTGACGGCGGACACGCACCCGATTCACCTGCATCTGGTGCAGTTCCAGCTTCTCAGCCGTCAGAGGTTCCAGACCAACAAGTATCTCAAGGCTTACAATGCAGCCAACCCTGTTATTCCGATCCCAATTGATCCTGACACAGGGGAGCCTCTGGTAACGTACAATCCGGTGCCGGTCGCCTCGTACCTGCAGGGCAAGCCGGTTGGCCCGGACCCCAATGAGGCTGGGTGGAAAGACACACTCAGGATGAACCCGGGCGAGGTGACCCGAATAATCGTACGGTTTGCGCCCTTTAGTGCTGCAGTGGTCACTCCCTACTCGTTTGATGCCACTGCAGAGCCGGGATATGTCTGGCACTGCCATATTCTGGACCACGAGGACAACGAAATGATGCGCCCGTACAAGGTCGTAGCGCCATAGCTCAGACGAGCTTTTCGGAGTTGGGGCGGCTTCCGTCTCACAGAAGAGTATGGGAACTCAGACGGTGACGGAAGCAGAGGTGCCACAAGCCTGGCAAGAGGGGGCCGGCTCTGAGCGGCGGTAGGCTCAAAGCCGGCCTCTGTGGTTTCCCAGAGACCGGACAACGTCATCCCTCCTCGGTGCTGTAACCACTTCGAGGCCTTTCTTTAACCCCGTCTTAACCCTTTTTCAGACCCTTTTTTGCTAGTCTAGAGAAGTCACGCGCACCAGACAGCCTCAGCCGAGTTAGGGAACAAAGCGCCCGCACTGCAGGCCAACAGTACGCCATTCCGTGGAGAACAAGAATGAATCACAGCGCGGAACCTGCAACGGCCGCTCTCTCCGCCGATCGTGCTGCCATCGGCGCTGAGGGTGTGCGCAAGGCCTACGGCAAGGTGCAGGCGCTGGACGGGGTTGACCTGGTGGTACAGCCCGGCACGGTACTGGCGCTGCTCGGCCCCAACGGCTCAGGCAAGACCACCTTCGTACGTATCCTGACCACCCTGCTGGCGGCGGATGCCGGGCGGGCTCAGGTGGCAGGCTACGACGTAGTGCGGCAGGCTGCAGCGGTGCGCTCCGTCATCGGGCTGGCCGGGCAGTACCCTGCCGTGGATGAAAACCTGACAGGCCG
>CAZTYW010000072.1:0-10444 GCA_964617695.1 uncultured Dehalococcoidia bacterium | reverse complement strand
GGGGATCCGGTTATTTGGGCCGTAGCCAGGTCGATGCCTGCGCCAATCGGCGTCAGGCCGCCTCGCTTCCCTATGCCCGTGATGTTACTGGTCACCTCACCGATCGTCGCTGGCGTAATAACCGTGGGATAGACCTCGACCGTGGCCAGGGAGCCGGCAAATTGGATAACGGTCAATTCCACGGAGCCGTCCTGCGGCACAACGCTCACGTTGGAAACAGCCGCGGCCAGTCCGCCAACCATCAGCGACCACTCATCGGGGTTGATGCTGCCGGAGCCGTCAAGGCAGACCGCCATTTGCGTACCCACCTGCGGGGTGTTGTTTGTTGCCGATGCCGTACCCGACAGGCCAAGCACCAGCGCTATCACCGTCACCAGCAAAACCGCCATAAATCCGTGTCGCTTCTTACTTCTCATCCTCTACCTACCTCCTCTCGACTTCCTTGCCTGTTCGGCACATTGAACATCCTCAGTTCGCAATCCAGCTCGATTGTCCTTCAAGCTCCTGGGCCCCCGCCTGTCACAGCTCCGCACGTGCGTCTCACCCAAGAGCCAGGTTTGTCTTGTTGGCATCTCTATTGGGCCATCACCCCCTTCCATCAGCGGCACCTGGCTCTCGGTCCTGGCGCCAGCTCTCACCACAGAGAGCTCCTTTGGATTCGACGCTACACCCGTACCTTAGCAGGTGGTGGATTACGAAATGGTCTCGAAGGTTACCGAGGTGGTTTCAATGCCGTTCCACGTTGGAGAGAAACGAGTCGCATTATGGTGAGACGGAGCACCAGGCTCAAAGCCTTGTCAGGCATGACGGCACTGTCAGCCGACCTCCGTCAGCAGGCCCTGGAACCAGAAACTACGCGTCCCGCTCCTGAGCGCAACCCGACAAAGACGAACCAGGGCACGGTCAACGCCCCTGGAACCGCTGGCGGGGTAGGACTATAATTTGGCTCTGAAGCTGTTTCGCAGCGCGGTGGCGGATGACTGTCGATACTGAACTCCTTGGCTCCATACCCTACTTCTCCGGCCTGGACCCGGCGGAGCTGGACACGCTGAAGCAGCATGTGTTCGAGAAGTCCGTCGAGAGGAATGAGCTGATCCTCCTGGAGGGAGAGCCGGCCGAAGCCGTTTACTTTGTCGTCTCAGGGGCGGTGAAGGCCTTCAAGACCTCGGCCGAGGGCAAGGAACAGATACTGTGCGTCCTGCGACCCGGAGAGTCGTTCAACGACGTGCCCATATTTGACGGTGAGCCAAACCCGGCCAGCGTTGTGGCCATGAGCCCGGTTACTCTGTACGGCATAAGCAAAGCCGACGTGGCAGCCCTTCTAAGCCAGCCCAACATAGCCGCCAACGTGGTCAAGGTCCTGGCGGGCAGGGTGCGCCACTTCGTGTCGCTGGTGGAAGACCTGTCCTTCAGACACGTCACCGGTCGTGTGGCCAACCTGCTTCTGAAGTACGCCACAGACCACGGCACGCCTGGCGAAGGAACCGGCACGCCACCAAGGCTGACCCAGCAGGAAATGGCAGCAATGGTGGGGACGGCCCGAGAAGTCGTGGGCAGGTCGCTAAAAGCTCTCGAGGACGAAGGGGCGATCAGGATGGACCGCCATCGCATCGTGATTGTCAACAGGGCTATCCTGGAGGACTTGAGTGGTGTACCGGCGACTTGAGAGAGACAAAGGTCACATAACGGTGATCAGGTGTGTGATAACATGATGGGCGTTAGGGGGCGACAATGATTGAATGGCCCTTGATAGACACCAGCCTGTGCGATGGGTGCAGCCTTTGCGTCATGGTCTGCTGCTGCAAGGCGCTGGCCATGGCCGGCAACGTGGTCACGGTCGTCGAGAGGACGGAATGCACATATTGCGCAGAGTGCGAAGCGGTATGCTCCACCGGGGCAATAAGCTGCCCCTACGAGATTGTTGTTGCGGAATATCACCAACGCGGCGAATCAGGCAGCGGCTAGCGTTTGGCTCACTTGAGACGCCTGGCAATGATGTCTATGGCTTCGAATAGTTGAGGCGACGGCAAGTTGTAGGCCGTTCGTATTCTGGCGTAACCGTTGTCAGGTCCGGGGAAGACCTGAACGCCGCACTTCAGCTCAACCGGGTCGCACTGAAGTAGCCTGTCCTTCAGCCTGTAATCGAGGTTAAGCATCCGGGCCAGATCCCTGTCTCCCTTCCAATGAATGTCAAGGTTGTGGCCCCAGCCAGCCGAGCTCTTCTTCCTCACCATCCTGGTCTTCTTCCTGCCTTTTGCACCGGTGCCCGGTGAGCCGAGGCAGGGTACCTGGTAGTCCAGGAAGTATTTCACTCCGAACTGGCTGGCCACACCGATGACGTTTATGGCACCTATGTTTCTGCCTGCGAGCTTGATCACTCCCACAGACGTCTGCCCCCAGGAGCGTTTCACACCTGACTGGGCCTGTCCGGCGCCTTCCTCCGCCATAGACGCCTTCACTCCAATTCCGTGAAGGTGTTGACAGAGCTCCTCAGCCTTCTTGCCCTCCCCCCGCTTCCGGCTCCTGAGAGCCAGGGGCAGGCCGACGGCCGCCACCATCGCCAGGAGAAGACCAATAATGTCAGCCCAGTCCATGGTTCAGTCTCCGGTGTCATGCCCAGACATTGTTCTAGTATTGGGCAAGCCGCATGCGGATCCGTGAGCGCGTTCCTGATGCCGGACGCTGGACTCACCTGACCGGGATGATGTCGGCCCTGGCTCGGGGCCGCCATCTATCAGCCAGCACTGCCGATAGGGCTGCTCCAATGATGAGGATATTGGCGATAACGTAAATCCAGAGCATCAGGACAACAATGCTCGCCAGCGAGCCATATACAGCATTGTAGTAGCCAAGGCTGCTTACGTACCAGCTAAGCAAGATATTCGTGATCTTGAAGGCGACCGCCACCAGCAGGGCGGGCAGCAATGCTTCCCGCCACCTCACCTTTGTGGTCGGAACGTACTTGTAGAGAAGCAGAAGGATGATAGCAATGCCACCGACAGTGACGACGTTGAAAATGAAAGTCCAAAGGAAGTTGCCCGTAGCCAGCCAGAGACCTGACCCGTCGAGACCATCCCGCAACACCTCGAAGACGCTGGCGGCTGCAAAGGAGAGCAAGAACAGGCAAGCCAGGGCGGCCAGAAAAGTGAACTCCCAGAGCTTCCGGCGCCAGAAACTCCTGGTGCCGGTTCCGAGGAGGCCCCAGGCACGATTAACTGATCGCATTACTGCTGCAAATACGAGGGTACTGGACAGTACAGTCCCCAGTATACCCACGAGACCGGTGAAGCCGCGGATTGCGATGGCGCGCTCTATGGTGCCCTTGAGGAACTCCAGTGATACCGGGGTCTCCTCGCCAAATCGCTCAATGACCCAGTTGACCACCTCATCCGCATCGACGAAGAAGCTGAAAATGCTGACAATGAGAAGCGCCAGGGGAAATATGGAAAGCAGTGCATAGTAGGCTATCCCCGCAGCCAGGTGCATGCCTTCCTGGTCGGAGAACCTGCGAATGGTGGCCTGAAGGACGGCAAGTACCTCTCGCAGTAAGGGAACAAGCCGGCCGGACCAGAGTCTCATAGCTTCCAGAGCATTCCTAACGCGCCAAATCTGTCGAAGCCAACCGTTCCGAAGGCCCCTGCCGGCTTGACCAGAAACGCGCAACACGCCCACGAATGTCCTTCCCTACACCTTCTCAGCAGCACCCTCAATATTTTAGCACTGCCGACAAATGTTACCAGAGTCCGCCTCGTCCAGGCAAAGCGGCGCCGAACGGCATGGCGGACCCGAGCGGGACTGAAGAGACCTGTCACGCCACAACCGGCCCACACGAATTTAGACGGTTCACCAGTTTGGCGCAAGCCTCCTTCCTGCATGATTCGGGCGCGCCACGGGCCAACATTTTGGGACAAAAGTCGCATACACCTGTCGGTTGGCGACATAGAATCGCTACGGTGATCCGCGGGGTGAAGAAATGAAATCGACGGCGACGGACAGCAAAGAGATGAGCAACCAGGCCAAAATGCGGGTAGCTTGCCGTCATCACTGGGTAATTGAAGGAGCGGATGGACCGGTCAGCATAGGGGCGTGCAAGTTGTGCGGCGCCCGAAAAGAGTTCAAGAACTTTCTGCCGGACTGCTTGAGAGCCACCCAAGAGGAGTATGAGGAATGGCTGGTGAGACAGAGAGAGAGCGTCAAGACCAGCAAGACTAAAGGGGATGCGACGGAAGTCGAAGGAGAGTGATTGGAATGCAGTCGGCCAAACGGAAGCCAGAAATGAGATACAGAAGCGCCCGATGGCATACCAAGGAACGTGATGATGTCATCATACAGCGATGGGCAGAGGCGTGCAGTGAGAAGTACAACGACTGTCTCGGTTGCCCTTACACCAAAGAGTGCCAGGACCTTATGGACAGGCTGATCTCGTGCATGGATGTGCCGAAAGCGGGCCACAGGGTCAGGGTGAGATCGGACCTGGACTGGCCAGCAACAGGTACTGCAGGCTGGAAACAAACCCGTGAGTCTGCAAAGGACGACGAAGAATAGAATACAGATAGATTGAACGAGGAATAGAATGGCCAAGGTATTGGGAATAGACCTGGGGACCACCAACTCCTGCATGTCAGTAGCGGAAGCGGGAGATAGGGTGGTGCTGGAAAACGCCGAAGGTGGTCGCGTAACGCCTTCCGTGGTGGCAATCAGCCAGAAGACGGGCGAAAGGTTCGTCGGGCAGACCGCCAAGCGGCAGGCAGTGACAAACCCGGAGAACACCATTTTCTCCATCAAGAGGTTCATGGGGCGCAAGTTTGACGAGCCAGACATGCAGCGTGACCGAACGCTCGTCCCGTTCAAGGTGGTCAGAGCCGCCAACGGAGACGCACACATAGTGATGGGATCAAAGGCCTACGCTCCGGCCGAGGTATCGGCCTTCATCCTGCAGAAGATGAAGCAAGACGCCGAGGCCAAGCTGGGAGAGAAGATATCCCAGGCAGTAATCACCGTGCCGGCCTATTTCAACGATAGCCAGCGCCAGGCAACCAAAGACGCCGGCAGGATAGCCGGCCTTGAAGTGTTGCGCATCATTAACGAGCCAACCGCGGCCGCCCTGGCCTACGGGCTGGACAAGAGCAAAGACGAGACCATCGCCGTGTACGATCTCGGCGGGGGCACCTTCGACATATCCATCCTGCAGTTGGGGGACGGCATCATCGAGGTCAAGTCAACCAGCGGTGACACGCACCTCGGTGGGGACGACTTTGACCAGCGCATCGTGGACTGGATAGCGGCTGAGTTCAAACGCCAGCACGGCATTGACCTGAAGCAGGACGCGATGGCCCTGCAACGGCTGAAGAAGGCTGCTGAGAAGGCCAAGATCGAGCTGTCAACAGTGCTCCAGACGGAGATCAACCTGCCGTTTATCACCGCCGATGCCAGCGGACCGAAGCACCTGGTGCTGACCTTGGGCCGTGCCAGGCTGGAGCAACTGGTAGCCGACCTGATCGAGCGGACAGTTGAGCCGGTGAAGCAGGCTCTGGCCGACGGCGGGCTGACACCCGGGCAGATCGAGGAGGTGATCCTCGTAGGCGGGCAGACCCGAATGCCTGCGGTAGAGGAGAAGGTGAAACAGCTCTTCGGCAAGGAGCCAAACAAGGGCGTCAATCCAGATGAGGTGGTGGCGATTGGTGCCGCCATCCAGGGCGGCGTGCTAAAGGGTGACGTCAGGGACGTTCTGCTCCTGGACGTGACACCGCTGACACTGGGCATCGAGACCCTGGGCGGGATCATGACGCCGCTCATAACCCGCAACACGACCATCCCAGCTTCCAGGAAGGAGACCTTCAGCACGGCGACCGACAATCAGCCCAGCGTGGATATCCACGTCCTTCAGGGTGAGAGGCCAATGGCCGGTGAGAACAAGACCATCGGACGCTTCATGCTGGACGGCATTCTGCCGTCGCCGCGGGGAGTGCCTCAAATCGAGGTGACCTTCGACATCGATGCCAACGGCATTCTCAGTGTCTCGGCTGCGGACAAAGGCACCGGCAAGGAGCAGAGCATAACCATCACCGCTTCCTCCGGGCTATCACGCCAAGAGATCGACCGCATGGTCCGGGAGGCAGAGCTCCACGCCGAAGAAGACCGCCGGCACCGTGAGGAAGTGGAGACCCGCAACCGGGCAGACATGCTAATCTACACGGCCGAGAAGACTCTGCGAGAGCACGGGGAAAGAGTGCCGCCGGAACTCAAGAGCGAGGTCGAGGGCAAAATAGCCGCGGTGAGATCAGCTTTTCAGAGCGGAGACGCTTACCAGGTCGGGAGAGCGGTGGAGGAACTCGAGGCTGCGCTGCAGCGCGTGGGCCAGGCGGTCTACAGTCAGGCAGCGGCCGGAGCCACGGCCGGGGACGGGCAGGACCCTGACCCGACCGTCGAGGGAGACTTTAGAGAGATTTAGCATCCAGTCTGAAAGCGGGCCGGGGGCGGGACCTGATGGCTTCCCGTTCAATCCTGTACTGGAACCCCCACCCCCGGCACCATTTATCCCGAGAACTCGCCAGACTTGGCGCCGGCACCAGACGCCAAATGGGCGTGCCGGCGCAACTTTTTCACCCGTCCCTCACCCACCCCGATCGCAGCCCCACCATCCAAACACACTCCGTGCAAGCCTCGTAGCTGCGCCACGACTTCATATTTGGCCCCTGTTTGCGGTACAATCCTGTCAAGACAGGGCAGGAATCCGCGCGCTCCCGCGCATGCGCAGACGAAACCGGTTGATTGCCTCCGACGCGGTCTCAGAAGGGGGCAGCACCATGTGACAGCACACGATCCGGGGCACTACCGATGGCACGTGTTCAGTACCGCAGACGAGAAAGGAGTAGAGCCAATGGACATCCGGATTCGGCCGGCCCGGCCCGAAGATGCGCCCTTGCTGGGATGGGTCATGCTCATGGCAGGAAGGTCACACCTTGAACGGGGAATCTGGGACATCATCATCTCACAGCCGGAGAAGAAATGCCTTGAGCTGCTTGAAGTACTGGCTGCGACAGGGCCGCGTCACATGTGCTGCTACACGGAGTTCCTAGTGGCCGAGGTGGACGGGCGCCCGATAGCTGCCCTGAGCGGCTACGACCCGGCAACGAACGGAGAGCTCACCGTCGCGGAGCCCCTTGCCGCAGCCGCGGCACAGGTGGGGCTGACGGAGGAGGACATGGCGGCCGGCAACCAGGGCCTGGAGGCATTCCTCACCTGCCACCCCGACGACCTGGAGGGTGCCTGGATCGTGGAGCACGTTGCCACTCTTGCGGAGTACCGCCGCAAGGGAGCCGTAGACCGGCTGCTCCAGGAGATACTGGACAAAGGAAGAGGGCTGGGCTTCGGCCTGGCCCAGGTCAGCTTCTACATCGGCAACACGCCTGCGCAGCGGGCCTACGAGAAGGCCGGCTTCACCTGGTCGCAGGAGAAGCGGCATCCGGATTTCGAGGCGCTGATCGGCTGCCCGGGCATGGTGCGGTACGGGCGCGACCTGTAACGGCAACAGCCTGCGCATGCGGGCCGTCGACTTCACCCGAGGCGGGAATGTCGCTTATAATAGACGCTGGAGGCCGATTTGCGCATCGTTCGTTTCGCTGCCGGAGGCAAAGTCAAATACGGAGTGCTGCAAGGCGACACCATACGCAGCCTTCGGGGTAGCCCTTTCACCCGGGCCACCAACCCCGGCAGACCCTTCTCATTCGATGGCGGCACCTGCGAACTCGACAATGTCAGGCTGCTGGCCCCATGTCTGCCCTCCAAGATAGTGGCGCTGGGACTCAACTACCGCAGCCACGCCCAGGAGACAGGGCTGCCCCTGCCTCCATTGCCGCTGATCTTCTTGAAGCCATCTACTGCAGTCATAGGCCCGGACGAGAACATCGTCCTGCCGTCCGTCCCCAAGCGCCGCGTCGACTACGAAGGCGAGCTGGGAGTGGTCATCGGCAAGCGGGCCAGGAATGTGGCACAGGAAAAGGCACAAGATTACATAATCGGCTACACCTGCGTGAACGACGTCTCGGAACGCTACGCCCAGAGAGACGACGGTCAGTGGACCAGGGCAAAGAGCTACGACACGTTCGCTCCCATAGGGCCGTGGATCGAGACCGACCTTGACCCGGGCGACCTCAAGCTGGAGACCTACCTCAACGGCGAGCTTCGCCAGTCGGGCCATACCGGCGACCTCATCTTCGGCGTACACGAGCTGCTGAGCTTCATTTCGGGCGTGATGACGCTCCTGCCTGGCGACATCATCGCCACCGGTACGCCGTCGGGCATCGGCCGTATGAACCCCGGCGATGTAGTGGAAGTAAGAATCGAAAATATTGGAAGCCTGAGGAACTTTGTGATTGCGCAGGAGTGAGGCGCAGGCCGGCCCCAACCGGCCACCCGTCCACAGCCCGCAGCGCAATGCATAGCTGGAAAGGAAGACACCTTGGCAAGCCTGAAACACCTTTTTCAGCCGATCAAGGTAGGCCAGATGGAGGTCAAGAACAGGATCGTGATGTCCGGTATGGACCCCGGCTTTGGAATCGACGACCAGGGATGCGTGACGGAGCAGTACACCGAGTTCCTGGTGGAGAGGGCCAGGAGCCGGCCGGGCATGATTGTCACCGGCGCCACGCCGGTGCACCCTCTGGGCACGGCCGACCCCGACAGGATCAAGATGGTGACCCTGTGGGAAGACAGGGTGCTGCCCAGCCTGGAGAAGATGGTGAACGCGGTACACAACTACGACGTCAGGTTCGGAGCGCAGTTGAACCACGCCGGCCTGGCGCACTTGCCCCAGGAGTCCGTGTGCGCATCGGTGATTCCGGAGCTGGCGCAGCTCGGTGCACCGGTCAGGGAAGCTACCCGGGACGAGCTCAGGGAGTACGTGGAGGCCTTCGCCACCGGAGCAGAGCGATGCGTCGGGGTCGGGTTCGATTTCCTCGAAATCCACGGCGGGCACGGGTACCTGATAAACACCTTCCTGACCCCCTACTACAACCGGAGGACGGACGAGTACGGGGGCAGCTTCGAGAACAGGACCAGGTTCCTGCTGGAGGTGATACGTGCCATACGGCAGAGGGTGGGCCGAGATGTCCCGCTGGGCGTGCGGTTGAACGGAGACGACTTCATCGGGGAAGGGGCATGGAACCTAACCGAGCTGTGTCGGCTGGCACCTGTCCTGGAAAAGGAAAGCGTCGATTACATCAGCATCTCGGCCGGAGCCAGCACAATGGGCACTCTTCCCTACACCATAATGCCCATGTACGAGGAGCAGGGCACCTTCGCCCGGTTCAGCCAGGAGGTCAAGAAACACGTTTCCGTCCCGGTGATAATCGTGGGCCGGATCAAGAGCCCGCTGGTGGGCGACAGGATAATCAAGGAGGGGAAGGCAGACCTGGTGGTCATGTCCAGGGCGCAGATCGCCGACCCCGACATGGTCGACAAGGCAAGGAACGGGGACCTCGGGGACATAAGGTACTGCCTGGCGGAGTGCCTGGGCTGCATTGAAGGCGTCCTCAGGTACGGCGAGGCCAGTTGCGCCGTGAACGCACGGGTGGGCAGAGAGTACCTGTTGAAGGAGGTGCCGGGGGAGAAAAAGGCCTCGGCCAGGAAAGTGCTGGTGGCCGGGGCGGGGCCGGCGGGGCTGGAAGCCGCCAGGCGGGCGGCCTTTGCCGGGCACAACGTGGTCCTGTGTGAGAGCAGAGGATGGATCGGCGGACAGTTGAGGCTGGCAGCCATGATCCCACGAAGGGCAGAGATAGGAGACATCCTTCCCTGGTACGAGAGGCAGCTCAACAAGCTGGGCGTGGAGATCCGCCTGAACACGGAGGTCAACGGGGACCTGCTGGACGAGATACGGCCGGACGTTGTGGTGATAGCCACCGGCAGCCTGCCCGAGGTGCCGCTGGGGTTCGTCGACGGCCTGGGCAACATAAAGGACGTCGAGGTGCTTATGGCGGACGAGCTCCTGGAGGAGCAGCGATTGACGGGGGACACCGTCCTGGTAGCCGGCGGAGACCAGATCGGCCTGCAGGTGGCGGACTACCTGTCGGAGAGGGGCAAGAAGGTGTACGTGGTGGAAAACGGGGCGCACTTCGCCCAAAAGATGGCCTCCAGCGACAGGCGCTACCTGGTGCAGAGACTGGTGGACAGGGGGGTTGCCAGGTACAAGAACGTGCAGAAGGTCGAGGTCCTGCCCACAGACCAGGTGTGGATGGTGACCGGCAACGGCAGGGAAAGGCTGCCGGAGGTTGACACCATCGTCCTGGCCAGTGACAGGAGGCCAAACGTGTTCCTGGCTGAAGTGGCGGAGAGAAAGGGCATCGAGGCCCACATAGTGGGCGATGCGAGTGGCGTGGCAGGCGAGGGCCAGGGTACGGTCATGGCAGCCATCACGGCGGGATACGACTGCGGGCGGCAGGTGTAG
>CAZTYW010000071.1:0-10590 GCA_964617695.1 uncultured Dehalococcoidia bacterium | reverse complement strand
CTGTCAGACGGGGGCCACACGGTGGAGGTGCGGGCCACCGACGAACTCGGGAATACGACTACTGCCTATGCCAGCGATAGCTTCATGGTGGACACCGGTGTGCCTATGGCCACGGTCATCACACCTGATTCTACCAACGACAACACGCCGACGTTTGGGGGCACGGTGACGGATGCACGCACGGCCATACTCTGGGTGGAGTGCCGCCTGGATGGTGGGGCCTGGATGGCGGCCAGCTTCACGGCTGATCCGGGAGATGCCAGGGCGGGGAGCTACAGCTTCACCACCGGCAGCCTGGCGGACGGTATCCACACGGTGGAGGTGAGAGCGAGCGACCAAGCTGGCAACGTGATTACTGCCTGTGCCAGCGATAGCTTCATGGTGGACACGGCTGCGCCTGTGGCCACCGCCGGGGAGGTGGTGCCGGGGGACGATGCCGGTGGGTATAGGCTGACGGGAGGAGTGACTGACGCAAACGGCACTATAGTGTCGGTGGAGTACCGTGTGGACGGCGGTGGATGGCAAGCGGCGGCCTTTGAGCTTGACCCGGAGGACAGCGGCCGGGCGGACTACAGCATTGACGTGGGGATGGAGCCCGGTGACCACGCGGTAGAGGTCAGGGCCACGGACGACGCCGGGAACGTGATGACGGCAGACTATGCCAGCTTCTCCATCGAAGTCGGCGGTGGCCTCAGCCTGTGGGTCATAGTGGGGGCCAGTATTGGCGGTCTGCTGCTCCTGGCCGCAGTGGTTGCGTATCTTATTATCTTGAGGCGGCCAGAGGAGACGGGACGTGTCCGCCTTTATGTTCGTACCGACGGCCGGGCAGGGAGGAAGTGAACAGACGGTCCCAGATGTGTGCAAGGTTGGTGCCGACGAACTGCGCTGCTTTTCAGGGGCCCGCTTCCGGCCACCTGTTCTTTACCAGGCGGCCGGGGAGGTTGAAGAGGACCTGGGCGCGTAGTTGAGATTCGGCGGGTGCCATCGGCACCCAGGCGCACATAGGACAGGCGGCTCCGTGGGGCGCCACCCTAGCGGGTGGCGCCCCTTTACTTTTGCAGCGACTTGAGGCGGCCGCGAGCCAGCCCCGTCTGCCGGGGCCAGCCGGCGTCAGCATTTGGCGTGCGGGCTGGCGATTGGGTGCTGGACCGGCGGGCACCTGCGGGTGGTCCCGGGTTACGGAAAGATTACATTTTGGCTGCCTGTTGTGCCCCTCAGCGCACGAAACTGGGCCCCGAAGCCAGGGGGAGAGCGCCCGGCAGCAGCTTGGCCTGAGGGACTGTACGTGGTTCGCAGCCAAGTCTGGACAGGGTGATTTGGACTCTTGCTGACACGATCGATAGGCGGTTTTGCATTCGTAATGCTGCGTAGAGACTACACACGGTTACCAGTCTTGAGGGAAGTAACTTTGCCTGTGGCGGTAGCGGGGCGGGACAATTGACACACTTGCACCGTGTCCAGCGTCTCTGGTGAGGGCCTGCCATCTGGAGAGCTGGAGTAGGCCGTGACCTGGGAGGACGTGGAGGCGGGCGATAACCGGCGGGTGTCCGCGGCCAAGGTTAGCAGTGTCCACATCATGCTTGACATAACCTGCGTGCCGTGAACGCCGTCGCCGGCTTTTTTGATTTGGCGTCCTGGCCTTGGTGAGGGCGACGGAAAGTAAAGGAGTGATGCCGATGAGTCGAGCCCAACACATGAGAAGCCTGTCGGTGGTGGTTGTGTTGTCGCTGCTCCTGGCGGTAGTCGTGGTGGGGGTCACACCTGCCAGCGCCGCAGCGGCGACATCCCAGGCCATCCAGCTTACGAACAACGCCCTCTATGATTCATGGCCCGACATCGACGGCGACATGATTGTGTGGCGTGGAAGTGACGGCAGCGACTACGAGATATTCCTGATGAACGTCACCACCGGTGCGGTGTTGCAGCTCAGCAACAACACCTACGATGACCAGTCTCCGAGGATCGACGCCGGCCAGGTGGCCTGGCGCGGGTACGATGGCAACGACTGGGAGATCTTCCTCTACAACGGCACCGCCACCAATCAGCTTACCCACAACACGTACCATGACTATGAGCCGCACATAGACGGCGGGCAGGTAGCTTGGGAAGGGCGCCCTGATGGAGCGCACGGAGACATCTTCCTCTACGACGGAAGTGGGATAGTCAACCTGAGTCAGCGTTGGGGTTTCAGTGGTGCGGATGTGCACGAGACCACTCCGGACATAGACGACGGGTGGGTGACCTGGGAACTGAACATCTATACGTATTATGGCACCGAGTACTACGTCATTCTGGACGATGCGAGCAACGACACCCTGGACTGGTACTGGTCCAACAGCAATCGCAATCTGGACAGACCGCTCGTAGACGCGGGACAGGTGACGTGGCACGCATACGATGGCTCCTACTACCGGGTCTGGCTGTATGATGGTACCTCAGCCTACGCGCTTAGCCAGGCGGGGTACAGCTCCTACTGGCCGACCATAGACGGTGGCCAGGTGGCCTGGCACGGCCACCCCGGTGGGGGTGACGGCGAGATCTACCTGTATGACGGCGAGAGCACCGCACAGCTTACCGACAATGACTATCAAGACTACTATGCGGAGATAGACGGGGGCCGGGTGGCGTGGCACGGGTACGTCGGCGGGGCGGACCGCGAGGTCTTCCTCTATGATGGCGGCAGTACCACACAGCTTACCGACAACGACAGGGACGACCACGGGCAGCGGATACATGGTGGCCACGTGGTGTGGCATCACCATGATGGCAACGACTGGGAGGTCTTCGTGTCCAGCCAGCCCCCGCAGCAGCCCGGCAACTCGTCTCCCGTCGCAGGTGCCTACACTGTCCTGGGGCCCACCCTTCTGTCCAACGCCACCTTCGCCGATCCTGAAGGCGATAGCCATGCTGCCTCCCAGTGGCAGGTCAGGACGGCGCAGGGTGACTACTCCAGCCCGGTCTGGGAGAGTGTCAGCTCCGCCAGCCTGACAAGCGTGGCGGTTCCTGACGGCGTGCTCACCGGGGGGACCACCTATTACTGGCGGGTGAGGTACAGGGACAACTTCGGTGCCTGGTCATCCTACTCGGATGAGACGTTTTTCGTCACCGACGGCAGCCCCCCAGTGCCGGCGATCACGGCTCTGACGCCGGACCCGATCAGTGATGACACTCCCACGTTTTCGGGCACGGTGACGGATGCATATACGGCCATAGCCTGGGTCCAGTACCGCGTCGGCGGTGGTAGCTGGACTGCGGCAACCTTCACCGCCGACCCCGCTGATGCCAGGACGGGGAGCTATACTTTCACCATGTCTGCGCTGGACGATGGGGACCACACCGTGGAGGTGAGGGCCAGCGACATGGCCGGCAACGTGGCCACCAGCTATGCCAGCGATAGCTTCACCGTGGACACCGCCGAGCCGGTGGCCACTGCCGGCGATCAGATTGGCAACCTGGGCAGCCGGATGCCGCTGGTTAGCGGCAGCATCACCGATGCTACCGGCACCATAGTCCTGGTGGAGTACCGCGTGGACGGTGGTGCGTGGCAGAGGGCGCCCTTTGAGGTTGATCCAGAAGACAGCAGCAAGTGGGACTATGACTTCAACACCTTCCTGCTGCCTGGAGACCACACCATAGAGGTGCGGGCCACCGACGACGCGGGCAACGTCATCACCACGAACTTTGCCAGCTTCATCCTGCCGGTGAACGCGGGGCTTGGGGCTGGGGCCATTGCTGGCATTACCATCGGCATACTGCTGGTGGTAGGCGGCGCGGGTGCGGCCACCTACGTGTTTGTTATAAGGCCGAGGAGAGCCGCGGGAAGGATCGGCCCCGATAGCCTTCTGGGCTGACCCTGCTGCCGGCACGGCCGGCGCATACCGCATCGCGCCCTGATGCCCCATGAGATTTGGTGGCGGATGCACGCCTTGACGGAGTTGCTTACCTCGTGGCGGCTAGCTGCGCATAGGCCTCTCTAAATTCATGGAGGAAGGTGTCCCACTCCACCATGGCGTATGTCTCGATATCCGTGAACTGGTACATGGGGCTCTCGAGGGCGATGCGCTCGGCCTCCTCCTGGGAATCCACCTCCAGAATGAGCATGGTGCGGTTCCAGCCTGGCATGTGGTGGACCTTCTTGAACTTTCCTGCCTTTCGATACTTGTCCACGTAAGAAATCGTTCCTTCCATAAGCACCATGCGTCTCTCATCCGGGAGCGAGTAGAATACGTCCTTTGGCCTGCTGATAACGAGGTACCTCATGGCTTGATCCTCCTGACTGCTGAATCTCACGGGCTGTCAACAATGCCAGCCCGTGGCCGGCCCGCTGGCGAACAGGATGGCTCGTCCGCCCATGCCACCACCTCCCGTCGAAGCGGAACACAAAACTAGCATAAACCGCGGGTGGTCAAGAAACGGTTGCGAAGGGTGTCAAGGAGGCACCGAAATTGTTACGTTTCGCTTATGGTGTGGGAGAGATACGCGTCATTGCGGCTGGGTCGATGTGGCTCGAGGCCAAACTCAGCCTACACGATTGCCAGCTCTTGGCTATCGATAGAAGGCGGTGGCTCCAATTGCCGACCGAGGTCCTGGAGAGCGCAGTCACGTATCTTCCTTAGCTGCTCGTTGAACTGTTCCAGTTGCTCCTCGGATAAGCAGCGACTGAGCAGGCTTACCGGGTACTCGATCCCATCTCGCCTGCACTGCTGCAGGAGTTGCCTGCCCTTTGGAGTGATCCTGACTTCCACCTTCCTGTCGTCGTCCCTGCACCTGGTCTTCCTGACGTAGCCGGCCCTTGCCATGCGGCTGATCAATGCTGAGGTGCTGTGCGCTTCGCGAAAGATGTAGCGGGCTATCTGGCCGGGCGTTGGAGGCTCAGCAGCCACATCCAGGATCAGAAGTATGCGGAACTGGGAAAGAGTAATCTGGTGCTCGCCCAGTCTTGCCTCTACAGCCCTGTATGCCGCCTCGAAGGCTTGTGCCACCAGGGCCCACGTGTTCAGGTATTGGTCCGAGAGGTTCCACTCGTGCATGTCGTGTTCTCCTCCTCTATGGCCAGCCGTCGGCAGGGCTGTTGACCGGCTGTCTCCCCGGCAGAGGCTGCTCCCCGGTGCGTCTTCCGAGAAGTCAAGTCCTCTATGAATAATGCTAGTTTGACTTCCGTCGTAGCGCAAGTTTTTTGCACAACCTGCTTCATCTCTGAAGTGGAGGCTGCAGCAGCGGGCAGGTGGATGGCTGGTGAAAGGGGATGGGCGGGTTCGAGCTGAGGGCTGAAGTCACCTATGCAGTTGCCTGCCAGACATCCCGAAGGGAGAGGACGATCGGGCGTGCCCGGCAGTCTCAGGCCATCCTGCCCGCGATCTGCCGGCTACGGCTTCCGGAGATCCTTCAGTGCATCCAGGCCTTTTCGGGCCAGCGCCTCGTCTTCCTGTGCCAACCGGCCGCTGACGCCAATACCGCCTATCACCGAGTGGGTCCCCGGGGCCCTTATGCAGATGCCGCCTGGTACCACCGTCAGCTCCGTGCTGCCGAAGTCAGTGATGCTCATGTTGAGTGCCGGCAGCGACTGGCCGAGGAGGGAGGTGTCAATCCCGATTTGCACGGCGGTGGCGGCCTTTCTGGTGGCCATCAGTTGGTTGAACTGGTTGGCCCCATCCATCCTGGCATAACTGATGAGATCTCCGCGGCTGTCTACCACGGCGATTGCCACCGGCTGGCCGGGCTGGGTCGCCGCCTCCTGCAGGACCGCCTCCACGGTTGCTTTTGCTTCCTGCAAGCTCAGGCTTTCTATGTTTCGCATTGGTCTCCTTCCTGTGTCTGCCTGCTGGATATGTGGCCAGGGCCTCTACGCACAGAAGATCACGCTGTGGCTAAGCAGGCAAGCCCAATCCCTTTCGGGCGATGGCGGTTCTCAGGATCTCGGGGCTGCCCGGAAGGAAACTGATCAGGCTGGCTGCCAGGTGGACCGGCATCATGCCCCGCAGAGGAGCGTGCTTCGATCCGATCATGAGCTGTCCGCCCAGCCCAAGCATGTCGACTGCAACTCTGGCCAATCTCTGCTCCAACTGTGCCTGGCACAACTTTTGGACGTATATCTCGTAGACCGGTGAGAGGCCCTCGCTTCTCATCCAGGCCACGCGGTAGGTCATCCACCGTGACACCTGGATGTCGACGGCTATTTCGGCCAGACGCTGGCGTGTCTCGGCGCTTTGCGCCAATCCCTGTCTGGTCTCCCCTGTCACGTGGCGGAGGAGCCTGTCAAGCAGCCGGCACGTTCTACCCAGATCAAAGCCCAGGCTTGTCTCGTAGCGGAAGTGGGGGTCACCGTCTATGTACTGGAAGGCGGAGCCCCTCTCACCGATGAGGTTCTGTGCGGGCACTCTGACATTGTCCAGGAAGACCTCGTTGGTCCTCATGGCCACCGACCACATAGGAGACACGGTGATGCCGGGAGTCTTCATGTCCACCACGAAGAAGCTGATGCCTTTCTCGTTGGGGGCATCCAGATCGGTCCTGGCCATCAGGAACAGGTAGTCGGCCACGTTGGCGCCGGTGATGTAGTGCTTATGGCCCGTGATGACGTAGTCGTCGCCATCGGCCCTGGCAGAGGTCCGTATCGAGGCAAGGTCGTAGCCCGCCTCGGGTTCAGTGTAGGCCCTGGCGAACCGTATCTCACCCCTGGTTATTCTCGGCAGGTACTCCATTTTCTGCTGCTCGGTGCCGTGCGCCCAACAGAAGTCCCCGAAAAGGCCGACAGTCCCGTAGTACAGATCGCCCATTGGTGCCTGGTGATACCCCATCTGCTCATTGAAAATGGCCAGGTCGATCCAGCTACGCCCCTGGCCACCGTATTCTCTGGGCCAGTGCAGGCCTATCCAGCCCCTGGCAGCCAGGTCGCGGTAGTACTGCGGGGAGAAGAAGGTTTCCTGTGTCAAATCGGCAAGTTCGTAGCCCCGCGTCCTGGTGCAGAAATCTGCTACTTCCTGCCTGAACTTCAGCTGGTCTTCGGATAGGCCGAAATCCATTTCAGGCTCTCTCCCTGCGTCGGTTCGGGCCTGACGCTCGTCATATCGGAGAAGAGGTCCACCACTCTATGGCTGGAAGGGAACAACCCTTCGCAGTATCTCCCGAATGGCTTTGACGCTCGGCGAGCCATCTGGAAGACTGACCATCGGCTTGCCAACCGAGTCGTACTCTCTTACGTTGTCATCCTCCGGGATACGGCCGAGGACCTCGATGCCCCATTTGCTGGCGTTCCGGGTCATGAGTTCATCGTCGCCTCTGGTCCTGTTGACGATCAACCCCGTCCGGGCCGGGCGCAGTGCTTCGTCTCGCTGCACTACCTCCACTATGGAGCCTGCAGCCTGGGCACCCCTGACTGACGTATCAGTAATGATCAGCAGGACGTCCACGCCCTGCACGACCCTTCTGTTCACCTGTTCGGGCCCTGCCTCACAGTCGACCAGGGTGACATCAAAGTCGTGTGACAGGCGCTCTATGCCGTATCTGAGGAGGTCGTTGACGCTGCAGTAGCAGCCGGGACCTTCAGGGCGCCCCATCACCAGCAGATGGAATCCCTGCCCTGGCACGAGAGCGGCCGCCATCACGTCCCGAATATGTTCCTGTTGCATTTGGGCCCTGGCGCCTGGGTCTTCGATTATTTGCCGCCGGATCTCTGCAACGGTCCTGTATTCGGTCACGCCGAGCGCATGGCACAGGTTGACCGCCGAATCAGCGTCGATGGCCAGCACCCTGAGTCCTTCGTTTCTGGCCAGGAGACCCGTCATTATGGCGGTCAGCATTGTCTTGCCGCTGCCGCCTTTCCCTGTGACGGCTATCTTGATTGCCCTTTCAGGGCCTTCGCTCTTGGGCACGGTGTCTTCTGACCTCCGTTCGGCCCCAGGGGTCTGGGCCTGGTACTCAGCCAAAATGGACCTGAAAAAACTTGTCGAACCTGGCTTTGATGTCGTCCGAAGAGGCAACCCTCGGATCGAAGAGATCGACTTCCAGTATCAGGGTGTGAATCCCCAGCTCATCGTATATTCTGTCCTGGACCAGCTTCATTACGGCCCAATTGGACTTGCAGGCCACGTGGCCGGCAAATATGGCAGCATCGGCTTTGTAGCGCCTGCACAGGTCGATGGTGGCATCCAGGTAATTCTCCCACGGGCCACCGCATTCCCTGGTCATCGGCAAATACGTGACTTTCTCTGCCAGACCTCGTAGTATCCTGCCGTAGTCCGAGATGTCCTCTACCGGTTTCATCACGAAGTTGTTGTTCATGTTGGCTACAGATACGGCCCCGTACTGTTTCTCCAACCACATGAAGATCGATATGTCGAAGGCTGGCGCACCGTAGATCCAGACCAGCCTGATCTTTTCGTCCGCCAGATGTCCCTGCCTCCTGGACACTCTATCCTTTGTCATTTCGTATCTTTTGGCGAAGTAGTCGACCAGTTGAGGCGTTCCGGCCAGGCTCAATACTGCCCCGTACTCCGAAATCGTTTCCAGGCTGGAGTAAGGACAGGGAACGGCCTGCCGCAATTCGCTGATCTTGAGGATGTAATCGTGGGCCAGGTTCGAGTATTCCATTGCTTGCCGGAGCCTGTCGATGCCCAGTCTTCGCCCGCTGATGTCCTGCAGCATCGAGACCAGTTTCCCAAGTTCGCCAGCCACATACTGGAAACCTGGCTCGCTCCTGAAGTAGGGCATGTCGATACAGAAATAGGGGAAGCCAAAGTATTCGGCCATCACCGGGTATGTTGCCAGATTGGAGTCACAGGGATGCGAAGGATGCACCAGGATATCGGGGAGCGGTATGTCGCCGGCCAGAGCAGCCCCGATGAGGACCTTGTTGTTCGAACAAACATGGTCCGGAATGCGCTCCTCAGCTATGTCTATATACTTGATGGCCTTCGGGGTCGGGGCAGTCAGCCCGGTCACGACATCTATGACGACCGGGAGTATATCCATCGCCCAGAACAGCTCTGGAGCGACCCCAAAATTGATCCAGGCCAGCGGCTGCCCTGTTTCCTTCGCTCTGGATACCCGCTCGTAGTAGTCTGCCAGCAACTGATATACCCACGCCCACTCGGGGTGTCTGTCTCCGTACCTGCCCACCATGCTGTCCCTTATAAAGCTAACGGTATCCGATATTTCCGTGAGCATGCCGCTAGTCTGTTCCATGTCTACGCCCCTCTAGCCTCTCCAGAAATGCCTGGGCCCTCGTCCTGATCTGTGCCGTGGTGCCGCCCAGCGTGTATTCGCGTTCCAGCTCCAGTAGAGGTACGTCTGATTCTCTCAGCCTGTCCCTTAGGTAGAGGAGCTGACCTCCCCAGAGGTCACAGTATCTGAGCCTGTGGAAGACAACGCCGTCAACGTTGAACTTCTCCACCATTTGCCTCACGAAATCGACCCTCTGTGCCACCCTATCGGTCATCTTGGCGCAGGATGGCCGGTTGAGATACGACCTGGCCAGACCGAGAAACAGGTCATCGGCGGCCTCCACCGGCTCCCAGAAGTACCTTCCTCCGAAGCAAACGGAGTCGGTGACGACCAGCCCACCGAGCTCCTCCATTACCTGGCAGTAGGCTGGATCGTCGCACCCGCCGCTGCCTGCGATCATCAGCCTGGCCCTGTAGCCGGAGATTCCCGGCCTCTGGCTCAGCTCTTCAAGCAGTGTTTCCAGCAGTTGGTTGTACTGGTGCTTGGGAGTCGTCATACCTGCCAGGACAATGCTCAGGCTCTCTGCTCCCGTGAGCGGTGGGCTGTCGCTTTGACGGAGTTCGTACAGTCTTCTCAGCAGGCTCCTGGTCTGGTTGTAAACGCCAATGGCGTGGCTCAGGCCGGCCGGAGTTATTTCCACCTGGAAGGACTTCTCTACGCTTTCCTTGAACCTGACGATCTCGTCCCGGTACCAGCCAATCGACTCGTCGCTGGTCTTGTGAGGAATGCTGATGAGGTGTATGAGGGGGTAGTTGGCCGTCTCGCGGAACAGGTCATACAGGCGCCTGATGTGGTCACAGCTATTGGTGAGGACCAGGCCGTCGAGGAAATCGTACTTGCCTTCCAGCGCAAACTGGAAGCAGGCGCGGACAAAGCTGCAGTTCAGGTGGCTCATGTACGTGCTGGCGGCTGTGGTCTCGGCGCAGCCAGGGGCCCTGAGCCTGTAAGGGAGTATGTCGGCCGCGTACAGGATTTCCTCGGGCACGTAGCCGCACAGGAAGCCGACGATCTTCTTGCCTTCTCTTTTCCACTGATCAACGGCCGGGCCGACCGGGTAGGTGGCCAGAGAGGTCAATTCTTCAAATGCAGTCATTGGTCAATGCCGCCTCCCATACCTGAGTGGCTGCCGGAAGAGACTGGATTTGCTATCTCTCGGCACTGTATTCTAGCACCCTCGATCGAAGAAGAGTAATCCGGAAGGTGGTAGCAGGCGCTCCAGCCGATCAAGGAGGATGGCCCACAAGCGGGCATTGGTATTATCGTGTTATCCGCTCCTTCACCAACCTGATCACTTCCTGTGGATTGTTGGTCGAAAACGCAAACTCCCTGAAAACGCCTGTCCTCAGCGAAAGCACAACACGAGGACTC
>CAZTYW010000070.1:0-10613 GCA_964617695.1 uncultured Dehalococcoidia bacterium | reverse complement strand
GTGCCGAGGAGCAGAGTCGAACTGCTGACACGCGGATTTTCAGTCCGCTGCTCTACCACCTGAGCTACCTCGGCAGCGAGTCTAATTGTAAGATGCCGATTTTCCCGATGTCAAGGTAGCCCAAGAGGCGGCCATCCGGTGATGGGGCGGCATCATAAGCGAGGAACCGGCGCTCCGCCTTTGGGTTGCTTGCCATGGACCGCTACCCGCCGCAAACGGCGGGCGCGGGAGGTCGATTTGATCCTGGGGGCCCGGTCGTATTGGATGCGGGTCAAGGCTACAGGTTATAATAGTCTTTTGGCAGGTTCTATGGCTTACCCCAACAGCATTCTCCAGAAGGTTACCCGACCAGCTCGCTACACAGGAGGCGAGTGGAATAGCGTGGTGAAGGAGTGGCAGACGGCGGAGGTGAGGGTTGCCCTTGCCTACCCTGACCTCTACGAGATAGGCATGTCCAATATGGCACTGCCTATTCTTTACGATTTGCTCAACCGGAAACCAGGAGTCCTCGCTGAGAGGGTCTACGCTCCCTGGGTCGATATGGAAGCAGCCATGCGGCAGGCGGGCATTCCGCTGCTCAGCCTGGAATCTGGGCGACCGCTGGCAGAGTTTGACATCCTCGGCTTCTCCCTTGGCTACGAGCTTACTTACACCAATGTGCTGAACATGCTGGACCTGGCCGGGATGCCCGTCATGGCCAGTGAGAGGACCGAGAAGCATCCCCTGGTGATCGCTGGAGGTAGTTGCGCCCTCAATCCGGAGCCAATGGCGGAATTCATTGACATATTCGTGATTGGTGATGGAGAAGAGGCAACCCCGCAGTTAGTGGAGACGTTCCGAAGGTGGAAGAAGGAGGGAGGCAAGAAGGCGGACCTGCTGTGCCAGTTGGCTGCTTTGCCTGGTGTGTACGTGCCGAGTCTGTACGCGGTCGACTACTCGCCCGACGGCAGCCTGGCTGCTTTCCGGTCCGCTGCGGCCCAGGCGAGTCCGAGCATTCGGCGGTGCCTGGTGGCGGAGCTGCCCCCGCCGGTGACCAGGCCCGTGGTGCCCTATGTAGAAGTCGTGCATGACCGCGGGGCAGTTGAGATCCAGCGTGGCTGCACGCGGGGCTGTCGCTTCTGCCAGGCCGGAATAGTCTATCGGCCGCCGCGCTTTAGAAGCCCACCGGAGATTGTGGGTGCAGTGGGTGAGCTGCTCAAGAATTGTGGCTACGGTGAGGTGTCGCTGGTCTCGCTAAGCGTGAGTGATTATCCGGGCATCGAGTCACTGGTGGACACTCTGGCGAGGCGATATGCCGACTGTCCTCTTACCCTGTCACTCCCCAGTCTGCGGATAGACGCCTTCTCGGTAGGCCTGATGGACTCCCTGAGGTTTGCCAAGAAACCGGGCCTTACTTTTGCGCCCGAGGCGGGGACCGAGCGTTTGAGGCGCGTCGTCAACAAGGCCGTCAGTGATGACGACATTTTGGGCACGGTGGCCGATGCGCTGCAAAAAGGATGGGCGAACTTCAAGCTCTACTTCATGATCGGCTTGCCGACAGAGACCGCGGACGATGTCGAAAGCATCGCACACCTTGTGAGCAGGCTGCGCCGCCTGGGGAGCGGTGGGCAACCGAGGATCAAACTCAGCGTGTCAACTCTCATACCCAAGGCACATACTCCCTTTCAGTGGGTGCCTCAGAACAGCCAGGAAGAGCTTGAGTTCAAGTACCGGACACTCAGACAGAGTCTACGTAGCTCGAGGGTGCGCCTGTCCTGGGAGAGTCCCGAGACCAGCCTGCTGGAGACGGTCCTGTCGCGGGGAGACCGCCGAATTGGCGCTGCCATCCACCATGCCTGGCGGTTGGGTTGTACGTTTGACGCCTGGGATGAGCGGTTCAAGTATGAGAACTGGCTGCGAGCCTTTGACAAAGCGGGACTTGATCCCGCGTTCTATGCGCATCGTCAGCGCCCACTGGATGAGCTCCTGCCCTGGTCACACATTGACGTGGGGGTCAGCCCCGATTTTCTGCGGCAGGAGTACCAGCGCACTTTTGAAGGCAGGGAAACTCTCGACTGCAGTCTGAACTGCAACGCCTGTGGGCTGGAGCGATGGGAGTCGGCCTGCCAGAGCAAATATGAAGCCCGTGCCTGAGTCAGTGATGCCGCTTTGTCAAGGGATACCGCCAGCGCATCGGTTCACGGCCGGGCCAGCCCTGTATTAGCCCTTCTTCTCCCTGGGTCCGAGCACAACTTCAAGTGCGTCGTCGATGGAGTCCACCAGGACAAAGTCAAGCCCCTGTTTCACTTCCTGGGGGACCTCTTCAAGGTCTCTTCCGTTCTCTCTGGGCAGGATAACCTTCTTGATGCCAGCCCGATGGGCAGCCAGTACCTTGTCCCTGATCCCGCCAACAGGCAGTACCTTGCCGCGCAGCGTGATCTCCCCGGTCATTCCCACCTCCTTGCTTACCGGGCGCCTGGCAAGGGCCGAAATCAGGGCCACGGTCATGGTTATGCCGGCAGATGGCCCATCCTTGGGGATGGCTCCGGCAGGAACGTGGATGTGGACGTCCTTCTTCTCCTGGAAGTCGTCCTCAATGCCCAGTGAGGCAGCCCTGCTCCTGGTGTACGTCAGCGCGGCGCGAGCTGACTCCTGCATCACCTCGCCCAGCTTGCCAGTGAGGATGAGATTACCTTTTCCGTCCACCGGGGTGGCCTCCACGAAGATGATGTCGCCGCCAGCGGGCGTCCAGGCGAGCCCGGTTGCCACACCGATTTCGTCGGCCTCCCCAGCCAGCTCATAGCGGAACCTCGGCGGGCCCAGGTAGTCGTGGAGCATATCCGGACGGATGGTGGTTGCCCGGTCGGCGTTCGCCGCAACCTGCCGGGCCACTTTACGGCAGATGGTGCCGATCTCCCTCTCCAGGTTTCTCACCCCAGCCTCCCTGGTGTAGTCTCGAATGACGGCGAGCAGGGTGTCGTCCACGATCTGCAGTCTATCTTCGCCAAGGCCGTTTTCCTGAAGCTGCCTGGGCACGAGGAATCTCCTGGCAATGTGCAGTTTCTCCTGCTCTGTGTAACCGGGAAGCTCAATGACCTCCATCCTGTCCTTGAGAGCAGGCGGCACGGGATCAATGACGTTGGCGGTGGTTATGAACAGCACCCTGGAGAGGTCAAATGGGACGTCGAGGTAGTGGTCAACGAAAGCGAAGTTCTGCTCAGGGTCCAGTACCTCGAGCAATGCCGCCGAAGGGTCGCCCCTGAAGTCCATCCCGACCTTGTCAATCTCATCCAGCATGAACACGGGATTGTTGGACTCGGCCCGACGGATGCCCTGAATGATCCTGCCGGGCAAAGCACCAACGTATGTGCGGCGATGGCCCCGGATTTCTGCCTCGTCCCGTATGCCGCCCAAAGACATGCGGAAGAACTTCCTGCCCAGAGCGCGTGCGATAGACCGGCCCACGGAGGTCTTGCCTGTTCCTGGGGGACCCAGGAAACACAGGATTGGCCCCTTCATGTCCTTCTTCAGGTTGCGGACTGCCAGGTAGTCAAGGATTCTATCTTTCACTTTGTCCAGGTCGTAGTGGTCTTCATCCAGAATGGCGCTGGCCTGATTGACGTCGAGGTTGTCTTCGGTGCCCCTGGCCCAGGGCAGGCTGACCAGCCAGTCAAGGTACGTCCGCGACACCGTATACTCGGCAGCAGCAGGAGGCATCTTTGCCAGGCGGTCCAGTTCACGCTCAGCCTCCTTCTGGGCTTCGGGTGGAAGTTGTGCCTGCTCTATCTTCTCTCTGAGTTCGTTGATCTCGACGGTGCGCTCATCAGTCTCACCCAGTTCCTTCTGTATGGCTTTCAACTGCTCTCGGAGGTAGAACTCTCGCTGGGCCTTGTCCATCTCACCCTTGATCTGAGACTGGATCTTGCTGCCCAGCTCCAGTATCTCCAGTTCTCTGTTGATGTAACCGGTCAGCTTCTTGATCCTTTCGGTGACATCGAGGGTCTCCAGGATATCCTGCGCTTCGTCGCGCTTGAGATTGACGTGAGCAGCCACAAAATCAGCCAGGTTGCCGGCGTCGGCTATGTTCACGGCTGCAATGCCCAGTTCCTCGGCAAGATTGGGGGCAAGCTCGACTACCCTCTTGAACTGGCTCCGAAGGTTGCGGGTGAGGGCCTCAAGTTCGGTGGTCTTCTCCGTGGTGACGTCGATCACTGCTACTTTGGCTCTGACGTAGGGTTCGGTCTGGACCACTTCCTGCAGACGGATCCTGGACAGACCCTGCAAGAACACATGGATGGAGCCATCGGGCATCTTGAACATGCGGGCGATCAGGGCCGCCGTGCCCACGGAGTACAGTTCATCACCAGCCGGCTTGTCAGCGTCGCCGCGCTGGGCAAAGATGCCGATAAGCTTGTTTTCCTCCATAGCCGCGTCAATCACCTGAACAATGTCCGGTCTGTCGGTTGCCACCGGGGCCATAATGAACGGGAACAGGACATTGTCTTTGGCAGGAAGAATGGGCAGTTCCTCGGGTATGGGTACCTTCATCTCTCGTGTGGCCTCTTGTCGATCTTCTACCACCATGACTCGCCTCCGCCTATCGTTTTGGAAGCAAACTCAGCGCACCAGGACTGCGGCTTACGGACGAGAATGGTCACGTGGAATCCAGACCGCCCTGCCGGGGCATCAGGACTGGTCAAGGTTCCTCACCCTTACCCGGAGCGTGCTCTCCTTGATCAGCTTTGGCAGGACGACTTCAAGTATTCCGTCCTCGAAGGAAGCTCTGGTCCTGTTTGGATCGACCTCGGCAGGCAGCAGGACACCACGCTCAAAAGGTCCTCTATGGATTTCCATCTGGTAGTAGGTCTTCTTTGCGCCAGGAGTGGCGTCTCGTCTCTGTCCTCTAACAACCAGGGTGTTGTCTTCAACAACGACTTCAATGTCGCTCTGTTTCACACCTGCGAGCTCCATCAGTACCACCACCTCTGTTGCGGTCTCATAAACGTCAACGGCTGGCTCCCACATGCGGGCGAAGCGTCCGGAGGGTGGCTTTGAACTCCCCAGGTAGTTCAGCCACCGCTCCATCTCCTTCTGCATGCTCTGGACGCTGGTCAGCCAATCGTCAGGAGACCTTGCCATGACTTCCTCCCTTCAACCTCAAGCGGTGCTCTAGGAGCGCCGGTCAGCATACTCAGAACCAATTATAACACCCGGCCAAAAAAGGGCGTGGCCAGAGATGCCGTAGAGAGATGGCGAGTCCCCCGCCGCGCCTGAGTAGCGTCAGATCGGTACTCGGGGTCGCCCCGACCACTGAGAGAAGGGGCGTACCAGTCCAATACAGTCAGACAAGGTAGCAAGCACGCCCCGTGGTACACGCAAGAGACCTGACCGAACTCCCGATTCTCTCCTCCCCTGGCGGGAGGAGAACATGAGGAGGGGGAGTTCACCCTCACCCGGCCTCTCCCGTCGAGGGAGAGGGGGTGGGCCTGGCCTCTGGAAGCGCCAAGACACACACCCAGACCCCGGTCTCCCCGGGGAGACCCCGCGGGCCAACTAATTCGCTGAGCGGCTCGCCCTTCCAGGCGGAGTTGAGCCTCGGTACTCGGGGTCAGGGACGACCTCGATTACCCGGTAGGTCTTTCGCCTGTACAACGGGGCTTGCCTCCTTCCGCCTTTCCCTGTCATCGGGAAAGACACACCCCTCTCCTTGCCGCACGCAGAGGTTTCGAATACCCCGCGCCTGCCGAAGCCTTTGTCGGCGACTGGGTGGGTGGTATAATGTTTCAGCGCTTCCCAGGAATAGTCATCCATGTTTGCCCATTTGCACGTCCACACCGAGTACAGCCTCCTCGATGGCATGTGTCGCATTCCCCAGTTGGTCTCCAGAGCCAGGGAACTGGGCCTTGACAGCCTGGCCATTACCGACCACGGCTCAATGTACGGGGTGATCCAGTTCTACCTGGCGGCCAGGGAGGCCGGCGTAAGGCCAATCATCGGCTGCGAGTTCTACGTGGCTCCGTCCAGCCGGCACAGCCGTGGCTCCGGCGACAAGAATTCTTTTCACCTTGTCCTGCTGGCCAAGAACCTGGAAGGCTACCAGAACCTGCTCCAGTTGTGCACCGCTGCTCACCTGGAGGGCTTCTACTACAAACCGAGGGTGGATAGAGAACTCCTGGCCAGCAGGTGCGAGGGACTGGTGGCGCTATCCGCCTGTGTTCAGGGTGAGGTGCCTCGACTCATCCTGGAGGGGCGGATTCAGGAGGCGAAAGAGAGCGCACGCTGGTACAAAGAGGTCTTCGGCGACTACTACCTGGAGATTCAGAGACATCCAATCCCGGAGTTGGAACAGGTCAACGAGCAACTTGTCTCGCTCGGTGCGGAGCTGGACATACCGCTGGTGGCCACCAACGACGTTCACTACGTGGACAAGCAGGACGCCGCCTGGCATGACCTGCTGCTCTGCATCCAGACCAATACGTCTGTTCATGATGAGCAGCGCATGAGAATGGCAGGGGACTTCTTCTACCTCAAGAGCCCCCAGGAGATGGCGGAGCTCTTCGCCGATATTCCTCAAGCGTTGGAGAATACCGAGCGAATCGCGCAGGCGTGCAATCTGGAACTGGACTTTGGCCAGGTTCACCTTCCTGAGCTGGAATTGCCCGAAGGCAGGTCGGCTGACGAATACCTGGCCGAGATGTGCTGGAAGGGTCTGGCCCAGCGTTACGCCGAGCCTTCGGCCGAGGTGAAGGACCGCCTGGAGTATGAGCTGGAGGTAGTCCGGCAGACGCAGTTTGCGCACTATTTCCTGGTGGTGTCTGACATCGTGTTCTACGCCAGGCGAAGGAACATCCTCTGCGGAGTGCGCGGCAGCGCCGCTGCCAGCCTGATCCTGTATTGCCTTGGCGTCACCGACGTTGACCCGCTAAAGCACCGGCTCGTCTTCGAGCGCTTTCTGAACGTGGAGCGCAAGGAAATGCCGGATATCGATCTCGACTTCCAGGATGACCGGCGGGACGAAGTCATATCTTACGTGGTCGAGAAGTATGGACAGGATCATGTGGCCCAGATCATCACCTTCGGGACCCTGGGGGCGCGGGCGGCTCTCCGGGACGTGGGCCGAGCCCTGGGTATGCCGTACAGCCAGGTGGACCAGATGGCCAGGCTGGTTCCCTTTGGGCCGGCCATGACGCTGGGAAAGGCCCTGGAAGAGAATCCTGAGTTTGGCCGCATCTATCGAGAGGACTCGATCATACGCCAGCTCGTCGACTCGGCAATGAAGCTGGAGGGCGTGGCCCGCCATGCCAGCACTCATGCTGCTGGCGTGGTCATTTCCAGGGAGCCCCTGGTCAAGTATACGCCTCTCCAGCAGGTGAGCAGGGCTGAGGCCGGTGGTCTGGTGATGACCCAGTTCAGCATGGACGACATCGCCAGGGTCGGCCTGCTGAAGCTCGATTTGCTGGGTCTGGCCAATCTTACCATCCTGGCCAGAGCCAAGGACCTCGTAGCTCAGACCAGAGGGATAGAGCTTGACCTCTCCCATATTCCTCTGGATGACGCCAGGACCTTCGCCATGCTTTCAAGTGGAGAGACCAGCGGCGTGTTCCAGCTGGAGGGTGGGGGCATGAGGCGTTACCTGAAGGAACTCAGGCCGGCGACCTTCAGTGATGTTGCCGCCATGGTGGCCCTCTACCGCCCTGGCCCGAAGGAACACATCCCGACTTTCATCAGAGCCAAAGAGGGCCTGCAGCCCATCCGGTATCCTCATCCGGCTCTGGCGGACATTCTGGAAGAGACTCACGGCGTCATCGTGTATCAGGACCAGGTGCTATTCATCGTGCAGACCTTTGCTGGCTACAGCCTGGGCGAAGCCGATGTCGTTCGCAAGGCGATGGGTAAGAAGGTCCCCGAGATAATGCGCAGGGAAAAAAAGCGCTTTGTCGACGGGGCCAAGCGAAAGAGCTTTTCGCCCGGAGTGGCCGAGGAGGTCTTTACCCTTATAGAGCCTTTCGCCGGCTATGCCTTCAACAAGGCCCACAGTGTCAGCTATGCCATGATCGCCTATCAGACTGCCTATCTGAAGGCGAACTATCCTCTGGAGTATATGACGGCGCTGCTTGCCGTACACAGCGGCCAGCAGGACAAGGTGGCTGTGGCGGTGGCCGAGTGCCAGAGGCTTGGTGTCAGGGTCCTGCCCCCGGAGGTTAACCATAGCGGGGCCACTTTCGGCATTGAGGCAGACGGGGAGCGTGCGGTACGTTTCGGGCTGGCTGACATAAAGAACGTTGGGCTCGCTGCCGTCGACCCCATCCTCAGAGCCCGGGAGGCAGGCGGGCCTTTCAAGTCCATTGAGGACTTCTGCCGCAGGGCCGACCTCCGCGGCATGAACAAGAGGGTGATGGAAAGCCTGATCAAGGCCGGGGCTATGGACTCGCTGGGCAACCGGGGAGCGCTGCTGAACCGGGTTGACCGAATTCTGGGGCTGTCGCAGCACGAGCAGAGGCTGAAGGAATCGGGACAGGCCAGTATGTTCGATCTGTGGGGGTCTGCCGTTGCCATGCCGCTGCCGGAGTTGGAGCTGGAGGACGTTGATCTGCCGCAGAAGGAGAAGCTGGTCTGGGAGAAGGAGCTGCTGGGTGCCTACCTGTCGGAACATCCCCTCGCCCGGGCTGCGCATGTTGCAGGTTCGAATACGACGGCTTTCTGCGGGCAGATCGACGGGGAAATGGTGGGGCAGGTGGTGACGGTGGCCGGTCTGGTCACTTCGGTCAGGGAGGGCGCCACCAGGAACGGGCGTCCTTTTGTCAGGGCAGTCCTGGAGGACCTGGTGGGCAGCATTGAAGTCAGTTGCTGGGCAGACGTCTACGAGCAGACAAGAGAACTGTGGGTGGACGGCAATACTCTCCTGGTGCAGGCGAAGGTCAGGGCCAGGCAGGACGAGATACAGTTGGTCTGCGAGCAGGTTAGCCAGTATACCCCTGAGGAAATGGAACCGGAGCCGTTAGAGGCGGTTGCCGGGGCTCCTGGGCCGGTGAAGAGCAGGCTGGTGATAACCATAACACAGACGGAGAATGAGCAGGAAGACCTGGACCGCTTCTATCGCATTCTCGATGTCCTCAGGGAGTACCAGGGTGAAGACGAGGTATACCTGACTATTGCTGCTGACGGCGGGCTGGTAAGTTTGGAGATGCCCAGCCTCAGCACGGGGTACTGTCCGGAACTTCACCAGCGGCTGGCGCAGCTCGTAGGGGAAGGAGGACTCTCACTGCGAGGGTAGGCAATATCCCACGCTACGACAACTGCCTTGAACACAACGACCCCGGAGGGGGACATCGGTGTCCCCCTCCAGTTCTATACACTGACGTCCCAGATTCAGGAGGTCAACTGGTCGGCCATTCAAGCTCGTAGGTTTCAGTGATGGTCTCTTCCTCGCTGGATATGGTGGCATCGATACTGATGTCCCACTCCGCCGTGCCCGCCGAGCCGTCGGCCGGGTGTATCTGTGCCCACACATCGGCCGCCCGCGCCCTGGCGGCGTTGGTCTCCACGCCTGCAACAGCCATCCAGGTGATCATCTGAATCGTGTTCACCGTTGCCGAAAATGGCAGGGTGATTTCCCCGTCGGCCGGTATCCAGATCTTGTCACCAATGGCCAGCTTCGCCGCATCGACAGCAGAGATTGGCGTGGTGGTGGTGTCAACCTGGAAGTTTATCATCAACTGGTCCAGGCTGATCTCGTAGTCGTTCGGGTTGGTTATCGTGAAGGAGAACTCAACCTGACTCTGCTGGATCAGAGAGGCAAGGCCGGCTGACTGGCTCACAGACTCCTTTGACAGCCATCGGAAGAAGGCCGTTCGTACGTGCGCACCGCCCTCCACGTCGGCCTTCCAGCCCTCGGCCGCCGAGTAACCTACGCTGCTGTTCAGTACCAGATAGCCCAGGTTCTGGTCCAGGTCCTTTGCATCGGCGAGTTCCTCTCCCCAGCCCAGAATGGCTCCCGGCACCGCAGCAAAGTCAATGTATTCCCTTTCTTTGGGGTCGTCGGGCAGACCAACAGGCGAACCTATGGGTGCACCGAAAATGGCCCTGTCAACCATGGCCTTCTCGTCGGTGGTGGCGTCGGCGTACGACGCCCCAAACAGCGCCTGGGCCATCGCCTCCCTCACGGCGTCACGCTCGGCGTCACTGGTGAATACCGAAGGCAGCATGTTGTACACCGTGGCGTTGATGGTTGCCTGCTCGGTCGGGGTCAACTCCTCCCATGTCTTACCGGCGGGTATCAGCGATGCTTGCTTCGTGGGGTACATGGAGCCCGCCGTGCCGTAGGTGAACGCGGGTATGGCAAAAGCCAGGGCCGCAGCCTCGATTTCCTCATTGGTGGCATCGGCAGGAAGACCATAGCCCGTGGGGTTGGCCTGAACGGCGCCCTTCAACATCCACACAAAGAAGCGATCGGCATAGTTCTTTCCCGCCTCCACGTCAGCTACCCAGCCGGCGGATGCGCTCGGACCCAAGAAGGGAATCGCTGCCAGTATATCGTATGCCGAAGTCTCGTCTGCCGGTTTGGCGGCAGCCATTTCATTGTCCACGGTGTTGAAGAAGCCGGGGATGACCCTGCCAACTATAACATCCTGTTC
>CAZTYW010000069.1:0-10613 GCA_964617695.1 uncultured Dehalococcoidia bacterium | reverse complement strand
ACTTACTAGAAGGGGATCAAGACGTCACACAGAGGCATTGCCTCGGACATATTGAGATCGGCTTGGAGTGCAAAACAGTACCTGTATTGGTAGACCGTGGAGGTGGTATGACGGCGGAGTATGACAGTCCGCCTGGCGGCTGTCACCTTCGGGAAGTGGCCGATGAACGGTGTCGTCCGTGAGGCAAAACATCGGGCGAATCGCATGCCGACGGAATCGAGGAGGGCGGTTATGGCAACGCTGTTCCTGGATACGTCGGTTTTTTTGCGGAGATATCGTCGGTCCCGTGCCGACGTGGGTTCTTGAGAGCCAGCGCGTTGCCGACCGGCGGGCACCGTGCGGGGACGTGTTTGGCGCACCCTGTCAAGACAATGGTCAGATGATTTCTTTCTTTATGAGGAGGGCATGAAACATGAAGGCTGCAGTACAGTATGAGGTTGGTGGGCCGTTGGTTGTGGAAGAGGTTACCCTCGATGAGCCACAGGAGAACGAGATTCTGGTCAAAATGGCGGCTTGCGGGGTATGTCACAGTGATCTCCACTTCATGAAGGGTGAGATGCCTGTTCCCCATCCCGTGGTGATGGGCCATGAGGGGGGTGGGGTCGTAGAGAAAGTGGGGCCGGGCGTAACCGCTTTGAAGCCCGGTGATCACGTTTTGATGATGGTGATATTCTCGTGCGGCAAGTGCCGGCCTTGCGTCCAGGGCCAGCCAACAATGTGTGTGGAGAACCTGCCCATTCAGATGATGGCGACGCTGCCAGGGGGAGGCATTCGCCTGCACAAAGGCGATCAGCCGCTGAACCACATCTTTGGCTTGGCCGCCTTCGCTCAGTACGCAGTGGTTCACGAGCGCTCCGCAGTGAAGGTCAGGGAGGATGCCCCCCTGGATGTGCTCTGTCTGATGGGGTGTGGCACCACCACCGGGCTCGGTGCTGCGATCAACACGGCAGGGGTCCGGGTTGGCGAGAGCATTGTAGTCTTCGGTTGTGGCGGTGTGGGTTTGAGCGCTGTCATGGGAGCCAATCTGGCCGGTGCCGGCAAGATCATCGCAGTTGACACCCTGGACCTGAAGCTGGAGAAGGCGAAAGAGCTTGGAGCTGATTTCGTGATCAATGCTTCAAAGGAAGATCCGCCCACAAAGGTCAGGGAGATAACCGGTGAAGGAGCGGACTACAGCATTGAGTGCATCGGCAATGTCGATGTGATGGCACAGGCTTTCGCCTCGATTCGCCAGGGAGGGAAGTGCATTGTGGCCGGCATGGCCCCCTTGGGGGCCATGCTAAGTTTGGCCCCCTTCGAGTTCCTGCTGAGTAAGACGATCACCGGAAGCGTCCAGGGCGACATAGTGGCCTCAGTCGACATACCAAGATTTGCTGATCTGTACATGGCCGGCAAGCTGCCGGTTGACAAGCTGATCTCGAGACAATTCGCGCTGGACGAGATCAACGAGGCCTTTGCAGCCCTTGAGAAAGGGGAGGTGGTAAGGAGCGTTATAAAGTTCTAGCCTGGTGCCCTTGAGCGTGCACTAGCATCCTGAAGGAGGAACTATGCCCGATGAGACATTTGATGCGGTCATATGCGGTGGCGGCAACAAGGCGCTGATGCTGGCCATGTATTTGAGCAAATACGGTGGCATGAGCGTTGGAATATTTGAGAGAAGGCATGAGATTGGCGGTGGCCTGGCTACAGAGGAAACGGCTGCGCCGGGCTTTCGTGGCAATACCCATGCAAACATACTCTTGCCCTGGTACTATGCGCCTCTGTACCGCGATTTCCCCGAGTTCTGGGACTACGGCGGACAGGTGGACCAGTACCTTGTCAGCGATGGGTCAGTTTTCAAGAACAACAATACCTGTCTCACCATTTACAGCGAAAAGGCCGACCCAGATCAGGAGAAGACGGCTAGGGAGATCGCCCGCTTCTCCGAGAAAGATGCCGACATGTGGCTCAGGCTCTGGAGACTGTGGCAGTGCGACGAGTTCCAGAAGGTAACCCTGGACCCGCTGATGAATCCCCCTGACTGGCAGATCGAACCTCAGTTCTTTGAGAGGCAGGTGGCCGCTTACCCCAAGATCCTCGAAGCCGGCATAGACCCCGATTCATTGCTGCTGGCGGCCAGTCCCAAGCGGGCGATCCGTGAGTACTTCGAAAGCCCAGAGCTGCAGTACTGCGTTATGAGAGCTGTAGTGTCCTTCGTGACCAATCCCGATGACGTGCAGCTTGGTACCGCTGCGCTGGGTATGACAGCCACGCTACCGACCTTAGGCTATGCCAGGGGAGGCACTCACCAGATAGCCCACGCCTGCCACCAGATTCTGGTGCAGAACGGTGTGAAGTTCTTCACCCATGCTGAGGTGGCCAAGGCCATCATAGAGAACGGGACCTGCACCGGCATTCGACTGGTCGACGGTACCGAAGTCAGGGCGAGGAAGATAGTTGCTACCGCCGGCTTGAGTGCATGGCAGTTGGTCGAAATGGTGGGCAGGGACCTCATCGGGGAGAAGATAGCTCACCGTGTTGACAATCTTTCGACCAGGAATGTGGGTAACCTGATGTGGTACACCTATGCGTTACACGAGGCGCCCAAGTATGAGGCTGCCTCTTTCAATCCGGATGTCAACCAGTGCGAATGGCTTGGGTTGGCCAACGAGGCCAATGTTGACCACGTATCTATAGAGTGCCACTACGCTGCGATGGGGATGTTCCCGCCCATCGAGCACTACAACCCCGTTGTGTGGTGCCACAGCCTGGCCGACCCGGCGTATGCGCCGCCGGGTAAGCACGTGGCCCAGAGCGAGATGCAGGGTCCGAGGGCCAGTGACCTGAGTGAGGCCGAGTGGCTGAGGGTGAAGAAGCAGTATGCCGAGGACGTGCTCAGCATCTGGCAACAGCACGCGCCCAATATGACGGCAGACAATGTCATCGGTGTCGATACCAACAGCCCGTACGACAACCTCAGGCTGAAGAACCTGGCGCCACATGGCAACTTCGCCGGCATAGACAGGACCCTGTGGCAATCGGGGCCGAACCGACCGACGCCGGAGCTGTCCAGTCACCGGACGCCGATAAAGAACCTCTACTGCACCGGCGGGTTCTGGCCCATAGGCGGCAACGCCAGTTGCGAGGCGGGCTACAACTGCTACAAGACCATCGCCAGGGATCTGGACCTGGCCAAACCCTGGGAGGAACCGGGGAAAGAGGAGCCCGATTCGCTGGTCCAGTACACCCGGTGGTGTATGCAGAAGATGCGTGAGTCGTTCAAGCCTGGGTAACAAATAGCGGGTGTGCCCGCTATAGCCAATAAAAAGCTGAGCTAAGGAGGAAAGATGGCAGACAAGTTCGACATAATCATAATTGGGGGTGGCCCCAACGGGCTTGAGATTGGGGCATACCTGAGCAAGGCCGGTCAGAAGTGCCTGCTGCTGGAGAAGAGGTTTGAGGTGGGAGGAGGGCTAGCCACCGAACAGGTGACTCTTCCGGACTTCTTCCACAACACCCATGCTATCTACCACATGATGGTGGACTACGCCCCCGTGTACAAGGACATGAATTTCGAAGAGTACGATGTGAGGCATATCCGGCCTGAACTGCAGTGGGCCATGCCGCTCAAGGACGGGAAGTGCCTCTGCCTCTACGCCGATGTGGACAAGACCTGCGCCTCCATAGCCAAGTTCTCCCAGAAGGACGCCGACAGCTACCGGGAGATGTACCGGCTCTATGATGAGATGATGAAGAAGTTGGCCGCGCCGATCTGCTTCGCCCCGCCCGAGCCGGCTCCTCTCATGGCGGCCAAGGCGCAGATGACGGACATAGGCATGGCCATGTACGAGATGGCGGAGAAGACCCCGGAGCAGGTGGTGTGCGACCTGTATGAGAATGAGTATGTCAGGACGCTTATGCTTTACGCCTGCTGTCACTGGGGCATGGACTACAGCCAGACGGGACTCGGCTATCTGATTGCCCTGTATCTCAACAGGCTGGTGAACTACCGCCTGGTGGCTGGTGGCTCTCACCGGATCTCCAATGCCCTGCTCAAGCGGTACTTCGAAAACCAGGGGCAGGTGAGGACCAGTGCCCAGATAAAGCGAATCATCATGGAGAACGGCGCAGCTAAGGGCGTGGAGCTGGAGGACGGTACCCAGTACTTTGCAGACAAGGCGATTGTCAGCACCATTGATATACACCAGACGTTCCTGAAGTATGTCGGAGAGCAGAATCTGGCGAAGGAATTCGTGGACATGGTGAAGAGCTGGCAATGGGAGAAGTGGAGCCTGTTTGATGTGCACCTGGCCATGGCAGAACCTCCCAGGTTCAAAGCGGCTGAGTCCGACCCGCAGATCAATGAGGCCTTCATCTACCTGATCGGCTATGACAGCCTGGAGGCACTTAAGGGCCATTGGGATGCGATGCGCGACGGCGCGCTGCGGGAGGATGTTGGCTACAATGCCTGCTTCCCCAGTGTGCACGACCCGTACCAGGCCCCGCCGGGCAAGTGCTCCGGGTTGCTGTCGCAAATGGCCCCCTTCGATCTCAAGGACGGGGGATCCGAGAAGTGGCTGAACCGCAAGTTCAGGGAGGAGTGGGCTGAGAAACAGTGCGCCAAGCTGCAGCAGTACGCCCCCAACGTAACCAGGGACAACATACTGTGGACGTACATAACCTCACCGGCGGACATTCAGAACAAGTTTGCCAACATGGTGAAGGGAGGCTATAAGCAGGGGATGTACCACCCGCTGCAGATGGGGTTTCTGAGGCCCAACCAGGAGTGTTCGCACAACAGCACTCCGGTGAAGAACCTTTATGTGGGTGGTTCGAGCGTGTGGCCGGGCGGGTGCGTGATCTGGGGGCCGGGATACAACTGCGCCAACCGCGTAGCTGAGGACTACGGGATAGAGAAGTGGTGGAAAGAGCCTGAAATGGTCACCGAGGCACGGGCAGGCAACTACATATAACACTCGAAGGGGGTTAGTGCAACATGTTGTTCAGATCAACGGGGCTAGGAAAGACCGAGCTGACGGGGAAGATTCACGACGTCGTACGTCAGGGCGATTACCTGATCATGCTTGTGGATACCCTGGAGCCGGTGCGCTGGAGGATTCGCGCAGCCGTGAGTCTCCAGGACTTGGCGAAGCTATTCAGATGCGTTCTGAAAGCCTCGATTATCAGTTTCCTGCTTATACCGACTCACTGGTTCAAGGATGCCAAGCATCCCGGCGAGTTTTAGGTAGAGCCCTGGGTGAGGGGTCTGGTGGTACCGGCTGCCATCGGACCTGTCGGCCGGTCCACCCTGAAGAGACCTGGTCGGTTGGCTCTTAGCTCGTTGACATCTCATATCTTGGCCAATGGCTGCAAACACAGTGGCAGGACGTTGGAGCGAGCAAGCTGTCATTGGATGACAATGTGCGAGGAGGTTCTCTTTATCGGGTCGGGGCGGTGGTCTCAGGTAAGTTGTCAACAACGGGGGCCTGGCAGGGG
The DNA here is from genome assembly GCA_964617695.1 of uncultured Dehalococcoidia bacterium. Taxonomy (GTDB): domain Bacteria; phylum Chloroflexota; class Dehalococcoidia; order UBA2247; family RBG-13-53-26; genus CAZTYW01. The sequence continues at coordinate 5,138 of CAZTYW010000069.1, read as the reverse complement.
CTTCCGAGCTGACGAGAGGAAATGGAGGGATTGCAGCGTTTGATGCTGGCAATGTTGAGTTTGGCCGCAGGTCTTGCGGTTTGGGTTGTATCTCAACGCTTCTGAACAAGGAGGTATGATGGCTGACGGGACTTTTGATGCGGTGATTGTTGGTGGAGGGAACAAGGCGCTGCTGCTTGCCATGTATTTGATCAAATACGGTGGCATGAGCGTAGGCATATTCGAGAGGAGACACGAGATTGGTGGCTGTCTGGCCACCGAGGAGAGCGCGGCACCGGGCTTTCGAGGCAATACCCATGCCAACATCATCTTGCCGATGTACTACCTGCCCGTGTGGCGCGATTTTCCCGAATTCTGGGAATATGGGTGTCAATGGGACCAGCATTTGTGCAGCGACGGCTTCGTTTTCAGAGATGCCGAGACATGCCTTTCCATCTATAGTCAGAAGTACGATCCCGACCAGGAGCGTACCGCCGAGCAGATTGCCCGCTTCTCGAAGAAGGATGCAGAGAAGTGGCTCAAGCTGGCGCAGTTGGAGCATAGCACCGAGTACTGGAGAGTCCAGGCTGACCTGATATTCAATCCGGGCGAGTTCAGGCTCGCACCCGAGATCCTCAACAGGCAGATTGAGGTGTACCCGAAGCTGATTGAGGCCGGCTTTACGCCGGACTCGCTGGTCTTGACCGCCAGTAGCTTGCGCATGATCAAGGAGTGGTTTGAGAGTCCGGAACTGCAGTCGTGCATTCTCAGGTTCGCCGTCTCTTCAGTCAATGACATAAACGAGCCTGGGTGGGGCGCTACGGCAATGGGTTTTGCCTCTTACCTTCCGCTCATCGGTTTTTGCAGGGGCGGCACCCACCAGATAGCTCACGCCGCTCACCAGATCCTGGTGCAGCAGGGATGCCAGTTCTTCACCCACGCTGAGGTGGAGAAGGCGATCATTGAGAATGGGACCGCCACGGGCGTTCGTCTCACCGATGGCAGTGAGATCAAAGCGAGGAAGCTCGTGGTCAGCACGCTGGCCCCGCACCAGTTGCTGTTCGATTTGATAGGCAGGGAGCATATTGATGACCAGACGGCCAAGCGTGTGGAGCTCCTGGAGAAGTCCTTCGGCTGCCTCATGTGGTATACCCTTGCTCTCCACGAGGCCCCCAAGTACAAGGCTGAAGCGTTTAATCCAGACATACACGAATGTGAATGGCTTGGACTCCAGCCTGACCCCGATCCGGAGCACATCGCCAGGGAGTGCAAATACGCCAAGATGGGTATGTGGCCGCCGCTCGAAGACTATGCCCCCACGGTGGGCTGCCATAGTCTGGCTGATCCCTCGTATGCTCCTCCCGGAAAGCACGTGGTCCAGAACGAACAGCTTGGGCCACCGGCGACGAGGCATACTGAGAGGGAATGGCTGGAGATAAAGAAACGATATGCCGACGAGCTTATGCAGATCTGGGAGCAGTACGCACCTAACATGACCTGGGACAACGTGATTGGTGTTGACACCAATAGCCCCTACGACAACCTGCGCATGAAGAACCTGGCGCCGATGGGTACGATGGCTGGGATAGACCGCACGTACTATCAGGTAGAGAATAACAGGCCCACCCCTGAGCTGGCCAACCACAGGACGCCGATCAAGAACCTGTATGCAACGGGAGGGTGCTGGCATCTGGGCTCAAATGCGGGTGCCAGCGAGTCATACAACTGCTACAAGATCATTGCCGCGGACATGGGGCTGGCCAAACCCTGGGAAGAGGCTGGCAAAGAAGAGCCTGATTCCCTGATTGACCAGTTGTGGAAGGTGAGAAAGAGAGTGCAGGAGTCGGCCCAGCCGAAGTCGTATAAGGCGTAGGGACTATCACCTCAAAACGATCAGGTCAAAGAAAGGACCGGAAGGGACGCACGTTGCCCTTCCGGTCTTTCCATTTGCCGGGAGTGCGGTGACATCCGTGTGTCTGTCGGGGGACACAGCCAAACGGCTCAGGACTTCATGACATATTCGCTGGTGGGTATGCAGTCAATCTTGTCGAAGTCGATGAACCTGGAGCAGCTCTGCACCATTTGCCGCTCGCGTTTCTTGTACTGCTCTTCATTGCCAACCGAGTCATAGAATGCCAGACGGTCTGTCATGGCTGCCTCGGGGAAGTTCTCCTCAACGATGGCATCATACGGCGGTGCGGCGTACGTCAGCGGACGGACGACCACGTTCTGGCGATAGCCGAAAGTTGACTGTGTTTCAATGGCGACCTGGGTATGGCTGCCAAGCCAAATATCCAGCCAGTGACCGTAGTCGAGGCGTGGAGGTCTACGCAGGAGTGCGACCTGGTTCATGCCCGGTGTGCGCTGGCCGTCGGCTGCCACGTGCCTGGTGTTGACAATAGGCTCGGACTCGGTCACCAGATACCCTGCCATGCGGGCAACGGAGCTCTGGATTGCCTCCTCTACCGGCTTTCGACTGATAGCAGTGTCCACCCAAACGGACACCATGCCAGACATGGGCGGCCTGGTGTTTTCGATACGCATTGGGTCAGCCGGGGCGACGTCTTCGTCGACCACGCTGACGCGCAACTTGTGCACGCCTAGCTTGATAAGCTGCTGGGAGACCGTACCCAACAACTTCTGCCTGAAGTCGGTTGACGAGTCTGTTTCATGTTTCCAGACCAGGTAGACCATCTTCTCCATTCGCTTGTCCTCCGTTTGTGGTCCGCATGCCTGATTAGCGTAGGCAGCTATTGCTCGTTCCCATACCAGGCGCGCATGGTATTCCCGACAAGGGTGATTGCCATCTTACGCGGCATCATGCGCATCAACAGAGCGCTCCAGCGGTTTCTCCTGCCTGCGATCTGGTTCGGCCTTCTGCCCAGCGCCCGCAATGCCTCGCTGACGGTTGGCTCTGGCTCCATTAGTGTTGCCAGCCGCGAGCGTTCCAGACGCGGCCTGGAATTCATTAAACCCGGTGTGCGTGTTGCCCCGGGCATGAAGCCCAGGACATCCACACCGTGCTGGCCCAGTTCGTCCCAGAGGCCCTCGGCCAGAATGAGGTTGAAAGCTTTGCTGGCGGCATAGTCGGCTACGTAGGCAACCCCCTGCAGGGCGGCCGCTGACGCAAGGAAGATTATTCCGCCGCGGCCGCGGTCTGCCATCCTCGGCCCCAGTTCGTGGGCCAGAATGAGCGGTGCCCGTACATTCACGGCCACCGTCCTCAGCTTGTCTTCCAGGCTGGCTTCGAGGAACAGTCGCACCGGCATGTGAGCCGCGTTGCTGACAAGCAGACCGATCTCCAGTCCTTCGGTCTGCTGGCAGACGGCGTCTACGGAGCCTCCGTCTGCCAGGTCGGCTACCACCGCCCTCACCTGGCGGCCACCGTTCTGGATCTCGGCGGCCACCTGTGCCAGCTCATCTTCGAGCTGATCGACCAGCACCAGGTCGATGCCCAGGGCTGCGATCTGCCGCGAGAACTCGGCGCCCAGCCCGCGGGCGGCGCCCGTGACCAGCGCCCACGGGCCGTATTTGGTTCTGAAGTTCCGCAACGTTGACATTGTGTTACCCCCCTTATTGCCAGACTTGGCCAAACGTGGCCTGTTTTTCTCAACAGCGTATAGCACAGAAGACGATGCGTCAAGCCTGGAGCCTGGCCTGGACAGCGCCCTCATGCAACTTTGATGATACAGTCTTTGTTGTATGACGTACACATCCTGTTGACGTGTCGGCCCAAAGACTTTACAATTAGCTCACACGAACTGCTCACAAGAATACCCAAGATGCGCATGACTGTCGCCATTAGAATCCTGACGATTGTGTTGCTGGCTTGCCTGGTGTATTGCGGGACGGGCCTCGCCTGCGGCCGAGCAGGCGAATTCCGGCCGACGAACGTCTCTTATCTGGGCTTTCTGCTCGGAGAAGTGTCGACCCTGGATGAGGCTGAGGTCATCATAGGGAGGATTGTCCCCACCCCGACGCACATCCCCGAGGGCTACGAATTGCAGCGTATCGCCGCCTACGGCTTCCGGTCTTCTGATGTGGGTGTCCTGTTGCTGTATTCTGACGGAGAGATCGACCTCAACTCCAGGCGTTGGGCGCGGGAATGGGAGGACGAGTTCAAAAGGCAGGGGGGACCGAGGCTGGCGTTGGAGATTAAAGAGGTCTGCGACATGCCCGACGCATCGCAGTACGCGGAATCATCGGCATCGGACGGTCTGAGGGAGGTCGAGGTGGTCGATGTGGGAGCAGTCGAGGGGATTCTGTTCGACAGGCTCGTTTTCGCCCCAAGCGGGGACGTCCCGCCTAGCTATGAGACCGACGATGTATGGCAACTCGTGTGGTGGCACAGCATGCTGGAGTTCGGTTTGAGGGCACCCAAGAGTGTTTCGAAACAGGAGTTGATAGCCATAGCCAGCTCTATTCCGAGTTCCAGCACCGACATCCAGGAGATGTCTCTGGAAGAAGCGGAGTCTCTCCTGGGGATTGACATTCCCGACCTGGACCTGCCTCCGGCGTATGAAGTGCAAAGGGTCTGTATGGCGGGGACGCGCTCGGCGTATCTTCTGATCTCGGATGAAGCTATCGGAGTACCAGGAGTACCACAGGAAGTTGACACCCTGGCGGAGCTCTGCGGGCTAATAGCCATGCGGGGTGCTGAAGCCATGGTGAAGATGGTGCTCACCGCAGACGCTGAGGTCACCACCACTGCCTACCCCGCCCTTGACCTTTTCGAGCTGGTGTCCAGGGCAAGGCAGGGGGAGGTCTCCCAGTTTGATGGCAGGAAAGCCATCGTCTGGGAAGCGGAAGACCGGTTTGAGCTGGAGTGGTTCACCGCCGACGCCCATTTCTGGCTGCAAGCCCACGAATGGCCGACGCTGGAGGATCTGGGCCGGATCGTGGCCTCGGCGAGTTAGACAGACATGAGAATCGCACTTCGATTGCTGGTATGTATAGGCCTGGCTTCCCTGGTGCTCGCCTCATGTGGGGGCGGGGATGACGTTGTGGGCCTGGGCCCCGGCTCGTCTCCCACATGGTCACCTGACGGTAGCCAGATCGCTTTCGTGTCGGTGGGCGGCATCTGCCTCATGGATGCCGATGGCACCGATCCAACTATGCTGCTCCCGGGTCAACTACTCAGGTGTCCGTCGTGGTCGCCT
>CAZTYW010000068.1:0-10774 GCA_964617695.1 uncultured Dehalococcoidia bacterium | reverse complement strand
TTCCGGCTCGGTAACCCAATGTGCCCGACGGAGCTGGCTTTCACGGTGAACCCTGCAGTGTCTTTGGGGGTCTGGATAGGGGTAATCGTGGCTGCGCTGGTGCTGGCCGGCGTAGCCATGCAGAGGAAAGAGGTCTACTGAGCGGGCCGTAGAGGCCTTCGTCTTTGCCCCCGTCTGGCAGCAGAGCCCTGACCATGGGGGACGCAGGGCGTTGCCATCCTGTTGACTTTTCTCTGCATTTCTTTTGCCCCCTCTTTGGTGGTGCGCCAGGCTTTTGAGCATGCAGGCATGTCATGCTACACTGTGACCGGGAAGCCGCCTCTGAGGTTCGGGTTTCGAGGACACCATGGAGCAGGTTGTCAGCTTTCGCAGCCACGGCTGCCTACTGTTTGCCGATCTCGGGCTCCCCTATTCTGGGGCGCCCTGTGTCATTCTGTCTCACGGTCTGGAGAGCAGCAAGGATGGCGACAAGTGGCTGGTGTTGGCCAGCAGGTTATACGATGCGGGCTTCGCCAGTTTGAGGTTCAGCTACCGGGGCTGTGGAGAGGGGGCTGAGAAGAGCGAAGGACAGTTCGAGGACACCACGCTCAGCAGCAGGATCGAAGACCTGATAGCTGCCATCGACTTTGTAGACGGCGCTGGGGTTGACATAAAGAGGATAGGGGTCGTGGGCTCCAGCTTTGGCGGCATGGTGGCGCTGGCGGCCCGTGACGCCAGGATAAAGGCCGTGGTGGTGATGGCTACACCCTGCAGGCCTGCTATGGCGATGGACGAACTCTTCGCCAGCTACCGCAGCGGCGAGTTCTTCGACCTTCCCTCAGGCCGCAGGCTGAAGTTGGGTGTGCTGGAAGACATGCAGAAGTACGACATCTGCCAGGCGGCTGCCACCATCGGTCGTCCCCTGTTGATCATACAGGGCACCGACGATGAGACCGTGCCGGTACGTGACGCCTGCGACCTGTACGACAGTGCCGGGGAGCCCAGGCAACTGGAGATAATCGCCGGCGGGAACCACAGCTTCGACGATCCCGGCCACCTCGAACGGGTGGTGGGACTGACACTGGGCTGGTTCAGGAGATACCTCTAGACCCGAGAGGCCCGCCGCCGGGGGCGCTGCATAGCTGCCGGTCAGCGCTTTTGTGCCACGCACAAACTACCCCTGGCGGACCCAGTCGACTTGGCTCCGTCCACCCCTGGCCGGGCACGGAAAGAGACCACAGCGGGATCGTCGATCGGTACGCCTGGCCTTCTCAAATCAGGGCTCTTAAGGTATGATTACCTGAAAAGGGTTCTACTTTTCAGAAAAGGCAAGCACGCTCGGGGGGTGAAGCTGTCTTTTCGTTCCGTTCGTCCTTCCACTCACCTCTCAGTGTGCCATCACCGAAGGAGGTGTCACTGTGTCAGAAAACCATGAGGGTTCGCTCAGCGCATATCGCGTACTGGACCTTGCGGACAATAAGGGCAGCTATTGCACCAAGCTGCTGGCGGACCAGGGCGCTGAGGTTATCAAGGTTGAGAACCCCAGAGGGGACCCGACCCGCAATGTGCCGCCCTTCGCCGGCGACGACCCGCACATCGAGAAGAGCCTCTACTTCCTGTATCGCAATGCCAACAAGTACGGGATAACCCTCGACATGGAGGCGTCCGACGGCAGGGCTATCTTCAAGAGACTGGTGGAGACGGCGGATGTTCTGATAGAGACCTATCCTCCGGGCTACATGAAGGGCCTCGGTCTTGACTACGAAGTGCTGAAGGAGACCAGTCCCAAGCTTGTCATGGCCAGCATCACCGATTTCGGCCAGACGGGCCCTTACAAGGACTGGAAGGGTTCGGACATCGTCCACTATGCCCTCAGCACTACCATGATTACCAGCGGCTTCTCTGATGGCGCACCCATCAATTTGCCGGGGACGCCGTCGTATGATGCCGCTTCTTTGATCGCCGCCATTTCGATAATGGTGGCCCTGTACCAGAGGAGCACCACCGGCGAGGGGCAGTACTGTGACGTTTCGACGCATGAATGCTCACGCCTCGGCCTCTATCCGTGGATGGTGTCGATGTACTCCTACAACGTAAACCCTGACATGCCTCCTCCTCCGCCTGAAGAGCGGTTTGGTGCTTCGATATACCCCGTCTATCCGTGCAAGGACGGGCTCGTCCGGGTGGTGGCCCTCACCCCAAGGCAGTGGGATGCGCTGGTGAAGGTGCTGGGCAGTCCTGACGTGCTGTGCCTGCCCGAGTGGAGGGAGTTTCTCTACCGCATTGCCAACGCGCAGGACCTGTATGCCCTGATGCTGGACTTCACCACCAAGTACACCATGGTGGAACTCTTCGAAGCCGGGCACAGGGAAGGGGTGCCCATCGTTCCCATCTGGAACGTGGAAGGCTTCGTGAATAGCGCTCATACGAAGGCCCGGAAGTTCTTCGTCGACGTGGATCATCCGGTGGTGGGCAAGTTTGGCTGTCCAGGGCCTCCGTACAAGTGGTCAGAGACGTCGTGCGCTGTGCGGCGCCCGGCGCCATGCCTTGGCCAGCACAACGAGAAGTACTACTGCCAGGAACTGGGTCTGACGAAACAAGACCTGGCAGCCCTGAGACGGGCTGGGGTCATATAGGAAGGGGGTCGAAATGCCGAACGCTCCACTGGCAGAAATAAGAGTCCTGAGCTTTGGTACCGGTGCTGTGATTCCTGACTTCGGCAAGATACTCGGAGAGTTTGGGGCCGACGTCATCAAGATAGAGTCGAGAGACAACCCCGATTTTATGAGGACCATCGGGGCCGACATGAACAACATTGCCGGGTTCAACGAGTCGAACCGCAGCAAGCGGAGCTTCGGTGTGAACCTGAAGACTGAGAAAGGCCAGGAGCTTGTCAAAGAGCTGGTCAAGATGACCGACATCCTGGGAGAGAACTTCCGCGGCGGTGTTATGCAGAGCCTTAGCCTTGACTATGAGAACGTCCGCAAGATCAAGCCTGACATCATCTATCTGAGCAGCCAGGGCTTTGGCTCGGGTGGCCCCTACAGCGACTATCAGGCGTATGGCCCGATGCTCGCCGCGGCCTCCGGCTTGCTGTACCTGTGGGCCCATCCGGAAGACCCCTATCCTGTGGGCGCCAACGTGCCCCTCCCCGATCACATGGCCAGCAAGCAGGCCGTATTTGCCGTCCTGGCAGCCCTCGACTACAGGCACCGCACCGGCAAGGGGCAGTTCATTGACATGTCCCAGATTGAGGTGGCAGCATCCCTCATTGGGGACTTCTACCTCGACTACACCATAAACCAGCGGGTGCCCAAGGCGGTGGGCAACCGCAGCCTGTATGCTGCGCCTCACGGCTGCTATCGCTGCAAGGGCAATGACGAGTGGTGCGCCATAAGCGTATTCACCAATGATGAGTGGGACCGCTTCTGCAGCGCCATCGGCAATCCTGGTTGGACCAGGGACCCCAAATTCGCCGACACGGTCAGCCGTCTGAGGAATGTTGACGAGCTGGACAGGCTGATCACCGAGTGGACCAAGCAGCATGAGCCCACCGAGGTGATGAACATCATGCAGGCGGCCGGCATAGCCGCAGGTGTGGCACAGCGGTCCGTTGACACCATAAACGACCCGCAGCTCAAGTGGCTGAATGCCCTGATAGAAGTCGACCATCCCGTAGCGGGAAAAAGGGTCTACCCGGGCATACCCTTCAGGATGTCCGGGACCACCCTGCCGCCGAGCAGGCCGGCCCCGCTCCTGGGCCAGCACACTGAGGACATATGCCGTGACTTGCTGCACCTGTCTCAACAGGAGATAGACCGGCTAAAGGAAGAGAAAGTACTCGACACGGCGTGAAAACGTGGTCACTGCCAGACGGCGCAACGTGTAAGCCAGACTGGCCGGTTGCCGCGTGTCCGCTCCGTGGCTGGCGCCCGGCAGTGAAGGCAATGGTGGCCTTCCGGGTGTAGCGTCAACGAGTCCTCTCCAGAAAGGGGGTGGCCAGATGGAAGAGGTCAAAACGAAAGAGCTCGTCCAGGAGTTGGAAGCCATCGTGGGGGCGAAGTACGTGCGGACAGACGAGGTCACCAGGTGGACGTACGCCATAGAGGACTTTGGCGGCGTGTTCTTCCATCCCCTGAGTGAGGAGTACGGAGCCCCCGACGTCGTGGTCAAGCCCCAGACCACCCAGCAAGTCTCCGAGATAGTCAAACTGGCCAACGCACACAGGGTGCCCATCATACCGAGGGGGGGCGGTGAGGACATGACGGCGGCAGCCACTCCGCTCAAGAAGCTTGGCGGCATCATGCTGGACACCACCGACATGAACAAGGTGTTGGACTACCAGGAAGGACTGAATGCAGTGCGGTTCCAGCCTGGTATCAGGTGGGGTGAGTTGCATCATGAGCTTGCCAAGAAGGGAATCACCGTGGGCGTTCGGGGGCCTCACGGCTTCCTTGGCGGCACCCTCGGAGGTGGAATCGGGGGCAACTGCTTCTCAATAAACAGCCCGAAATACGGTTGGGTCAATGAGAACGTTCTAACCCTGCAGGTTGTGTTGCCAAATGGGGACATCATCGAAACGGGCTCCCTGGCAAATACCAGGGTAACGGACTGGTACTACAGGTACTGCTATGGTGCAGACCTGGTTGGCGTTTTCCTCGGGTCCGCCGGAGCGTTCGGGGTAATAACGGAAGTTACCATGAAGACGTATCCGCTTCCTGACTTCTCTGACACCCTGGTCTACACTTTCCCAGACACGGATTCGCAGGTCCAGTTCATGTTCAAGGTGCAATGGCACGGCTATGTTACGGAGCTATGGGGCATAGCCTATTTCGCCCTTCACGAATCGATGAAGAAGATGATTGGCCCGCTGCTTGGCGAGAGAGACATCGTTGCGCTGACGACGGAGGCCTATGACAGGGGGATCTTCAAAGCCCAGAAGAAGGCCATAGACAAGATGGCCAGGGAGTACGGCGGCACGCTGGTACCGGTGCAGGGGTTCATGCGAGCGCTGAACCTGACGGTGGTTGACACCGGGGAGTGGGCAGCGGGGGGCCTCTATGGGAAAGTCATGGGGCCGAATGACACCTGCACCTGCTCGGTGGCCCCGCTCCTTCGCTGGAAAGCAGTGGTGGAGAGCACCCTGGAGATCATGAAGAAAAACCAGGACGCCATGACCGGCGGCATGCCAATGATAGGAGCGGACGCCTTCTACATCTTCCCGCAGCTTCTCGGCAGTGGCGGGGTGTGCCAGAGTGTAGTGTCGACGCCGGTCGATTTCATAACCAACCAGGACCGGAACGTGAAACGGGCCAAGCAGCTGTACGAGGCAGTGATGGAGAACTACATGGACACGGGTTCCGTAGCGCTCTATAGAATCGGAAAGGAAAGCCAGTACCTGATGAAGAGGGCCAAACCCGAGTATATCGCCTTCATGAAGGCGATCAAGAAGGCCCTGGACCCGAACAGCATAATGAACCCTGGGGTCCTGGGGCTCGGCCTGGAGGAAGAATGATGAGACTCGAGGCGTGCAGAGAAGAAGCCTGGCTGTGCAACCACTGCTCCATGTGTTCAGAGACCATTAATGACGATTCAGGCTTCTACGTAACCTGCCCCGTGTACCGGCAACTCAGATTCGAAGACAGTTCGGCCAGGGGCCACAATACGGTGGCGTTTTATCTGCTGGACGGAACGCTCAAGTACTCGAAGGAAGTCGCCGACTGCGTCTACAACTGCACCACGTGCGCTTCCTGCGAAGAGATCTGCAAGCCTTTTGGCAACATGATGGCCCAGGTGGGTGGGAGCGCTCTGAAAAATCTTATCAATCCTGTCATGGCGGCGTTCGGGGCGACCTTCGACCCCGTGCAGTCGGTGCAGATTTTGGAGGCGATGCGTGCGGACTGCGTCGATCTCGGCCTGCAGCCGGAGCCGGTCAAGAGAATGGCTGTGAGCACGGAGCAGAACTACAATCCGTACGAACAGCGACACGCTGACAGGTTGAAATGGGCCCAGGGACTGGGCATAGCCGAGCATGCACAAACCGCCCTTTTCGTTGGCTGCATTCCCTCTTACACCAGGCAGGAGGTGGCCGCTGCGACGGCCAATGTACTCAGGGGTGCCGGGGTCAAGTTTGCGGTCCTGCCGGACGAGTGGTGCTGTGGTTCGCCACTGCTCAGGACTGGCAGCATAGACGTCGCCGAGAAGATGATCAACCACAACTTGGAAATGCTGAGAGAGAACGCAGTTGAGCTGCTGGTCACGGCCTGTGCGGAGTGCTACATGGCCATCAGCAAGGACTGGCCGAAGATGGCCGGAGGCCAGTTGCCGTTCAGGGCGATGCACATAAGCGAATACATGGCCCGGCTGATTTCAGCCCGGAAGATAAGGTTGAAACACCGTATCAAGGCAACAGTCACCTACCACGACCCGTGCCACCTGGGCAGGGAAATGGGGGTCTACGATGAGCCCAGAGCGGTCCTGAGGGCGATTCCAGGCGTCAAGGTGGTTGAGATGTATCCGACGAAGCACGCGGCCTGGTGCTGCGGGGCGGGTGGGGGGCTGAAGGAGTCCCACCCGGACCTGGCGCTGGAGATAGGCGCCGACAAGCTTCCACTGGTAAAGGCTGCGGGCGCCTCCGTGCTGGCCTCATCCTGCCCGTTCTGCAAGACGAATTTTAAGGATGCAGTCGAAGAGGCGGACGAGTCCATTGAGGTGAGAGACCTGACCGAACTGGTCGCCGCATCGATGGGGGTGTGAACATGGCAGACCTGAAGGAACTGTTGGACGAGCTTGAGAAGGTGAGGTTGGCGCCGATCCTGATTCCCTTCCTGAGAGTGTACGACCCGGTGATGGGTTCGCTGCCAAAGGGTTCTCTGCAGTCGGCGCTGTCACGCAAGGGAACGCAGAACAACCTGGTCAACTCGGTTGAGCGTCTGTCCTCGGCGATGCCTGCTATGATCAGGTTCGCCGGGCACCTGTCTGAGTCCAGACTGACCAGGGGCACAATATCCCTATGGGCGGGCACCATGGCGCCGGTCATGAAGGTATCGGCCCCCGTTACTTCCAGGGTACTGATGCGGATGCCCGTGCTGAGATTGCTGAGCCTCTCGGCTCCTGTGTTGCCGTCGATCATAAGAGGTATGGATGCCTGCGTCAGAGGGGAGCTTCGCCTCGAAAGGGGAATCAAGCGGGTCTTCTCGTAGTGGCGCCGGGTTGAGTTTGTGGGGTCGCGGGGCTAGAATATTCGCAGGCTGCCGGTAGGGCTGGCGCCGGGGCTCTGACCCACGTTGCGCCCGGCAGAAGTGCCTGAGGAAGACCGGTGGTGCAAGTTAGGGGGCTGCAAGTTTGTCTACCGCGTGAGAAGTGTTTCCCACGAACCCGAGCGGTGTCCTCTTCAGAGTCCTGGTTGCTGTCCAGGTCAACCGCAGCCAGGACAAGCCAGGGTGTACTGAGAGCACTGGCTCCGTGGCGGACGGATTGGCTGCCAAAGAAGCCAGCCTGTTGCGGAGACGCAGACACAAATAGACACATAGGAAAGGGAAGAAGGACGTGTGGGTTATCGGCCTGGTGGCGGGTATAGTTCTGGTCGTCACTGTCCTGCTTGTCATGCCTGTTGACGTCAACTTCTATGCCGAGGGGGACATGAGTTTCAGGCTGGTGGCCAGGGTGCGCTGGATGTTTGGCCTGGTCAAGAAGGAGATGGGCTGGAGCAGGGATGGTCGCAGGAAAGAGGGTGTTGAGAAAAGCAAGCCGGGCAAAAGAGAACGATTCAGCAGGCTTGCCCTGGCCGCGCTTACCGCACGCGGGTTTCCTGAGAGGCTTCTCAACCTGGCCAGGGGCATCCCCAGGATTCTCAAGATAAACGAGTTGACGGCGGATTTCCGGATTGGGCTGGGTAGTCCCGATGAGACCTGGGCCCTTTTCGGCGTGCTGGCTCCGGCCATGGCCCTGATGAGGGCATACTCGTCGGCAGACCTCCAGTTTGAGCCCGATTTCGAGACGAAGAGGCTCGAGGGCTATTGCAGGGGTGCTGTACGGGCAGTACCGATCAAAGTGATGTGGTCGCTCATTCCGTTCCTGGTGTCGAGGCCGACCCTCAGAGCCTTGAAGGCCATGGTGATGGCCCGCCGCGTGCGGCAGGATAGCCCGGCGGCGTCCTCCAGGCGATTGAATGACCCGTGACCGGGCAATCGGTGGCCCGGCACATTCCGGGCACGGATACGTGCCGCCAGCCCGGGTTCAGGACCGGGTTTCAGCTTGCCCTGCCCTGCTGTCTGGCTACTTCGTGTCGAATACCGCGTCCCCGCTCTGGAACCCCAGGCTTGGATGGGAGTCGAAACGTACGGCGCCTACCGGGGCCTTTCCTGCTACAGCTTGAGCCACCCTGGCCAGACCGGCATTGCCGAAGCCGGCGCACAGCTCAATCGCCTGCACTCCTTGATCTACCAGTTCCTGGCTGACCTGGGCCGCCTGCTGGTAGTCTTTGACTGCCACCACTATCAGGTCCAGCAAGGCGCTGTTGGTGATGGTTGCCCGGTGCTCGGCCGGATCTGCGTCCGGTACCAGATACATGAAGGCCACCTGCAGCTTTGCCATGGTATTCCCCCCTTTCAATCTCCAGCGCCGTCAGGTGACTGCCACTGCAGAGGACTGGATGGCCTGTCGGCGTGCCTCTGGATGCGCCATTTTGCCATTGGCTGCGGCGGGTGTCAAATCTGGCCGCACAACGAATACATCGCCGGCCGGTGCGCCGGGGCAATGTCGGCAGCCGGGCCCCCGGGAGCTCCTGCTGCCACTGCGTGTTTGAGGCTACCGTGCTTTGCTGCTAAAATTATCGGCAGCCGGAACCGGCTGGGGGGTGGGGTGGGGGTGCGGGTGACCTGTCCTCCGCATGTCTGGAGATGGTGATTTGCGTTGTTTCTCCGTTGGATTGAACTCTTCTGAATCGTCCGCCGGGCCGATCGAATGGTAGCTGTTCCCAGGGACTCGTCTACGCTGGTCCTGTTGCGCCCCGACAACGGGCCAGGAGCCAGGTTTGAGGTCCTGATGCTGCGCCGGCATGCCAGGAGCAGCTTTCTGCCTGGCACCTACGTGTTCCCTGGAGGCGCACTGGAGGCTGCGGACTGTGCGGACCAGATGGAGGGGATGTGCTACGGCATGACGTCCCTTCAAGCCCGGGAGACCATTGACGGCGATTCTCCGCCTGTGAAGGCGCTGGGTTTCTTTGTGGCCGCCATTCGAGAGGCTTTTGAGGAGGCGGGAATCCTCCTGGCGTACAGGGAGCCTCCGCACCTGGTTGCCATCGGCGAAGAAGACGCGTCCCGTTTCGCCGGGTACCGCAGGCAGGTGAGCCAGGACCCCTCCTCGTTCGCCACGATCATTCAGGAGGAGGGGCTGCTCCTGGCCACCGATAAGCTGTCGTATTTCGCCCACTGGATTACGCCGCACGTCTCGCCCATTCGTTTTGATACTCGCTTTTTCTTAGCTCCGGCACCTCCGGACCAGGAAGCTCTTCACGATGAGCTTGAGACGACAGACAGCGTGTGGATCAGTCCCCAGGAGGCCGTCGAGAAGCGCCGAAGGGGCGAAATGGCCATACCCTACCCCACGTACTGCAACGTCAGGGACCTGGCCCAATTCTCCAGCGTGGAGGCGGTGATTTGCTCAACCCGCGGCAAGGAGATACCTGCAATCCAGCCGCTGCTCGATATGTTGACCTTTGGATGACCGTCGTTTCGGGCGAGGTCTGGGGAAGGAGTTGAGCCGAGTAGACTCGCAAGCAGAAAGGGGCATGTCCAGATGTGGAAAACCAGGATAACCGAGATGTTTGGCATGAAGTACCCGATCATCCAGGGTGCCTTTGGGAGCTTTGGCACAGCCGACTTTGCCGTCCCGGTGTCTGAGGCCGGAGGGCTGGGGATGATCGCGGCGGGAGCCCTGCGCACTCCTGACCGGTTTCGGGAGGAGCTGCGCCGGGCCAAGTCAATGACCGACAAGCCGCTGGCAGTGAACCTCACCATGATGGGTTGTCCCTACGTAGACGAGATGCGGGAAGTCATCATCGAGGAGGGGGGTATCGGGGTGGTGGAAACGGCCGCTTCGCGGGCGGACGTTCACGGCAGGCGGCTGCAGGAGGCTGGCATAAAGTGGGTTCACAAGGTGGCTACGGTGAAGCATGCCCTGGCAGCGGAGCGGCAGGGGGCCGATGCGGTGGTAATCGTAGGGCTGGAAGGCGCAGGGTTCAAGAGCACCGAGCAGATTCCGACACTGGTGTCTATAACCTGGGCCGTGAGACTGCTGAAGGTCCCTGTGATAGCTGCAGGTGGCATAGCGGATGCCAGGGGTCTCATGGCTGCCCTGGCGATGGGAGCGGAAGCAGTGTATATGGGTACTGCTTTTATGGCCACCAGGGAATGCCCCATTTCCGAGCGTCACAAGCAGTCCATGGCCGAGGCTGACCCGACTGAGCCGAAGTACCGCGAGCGCTGTCTGCTGCCTCCGAAGCCTGAAGAGCTGGCCGCGGTGCTGGGGGAGAGGGGTTCCATGCCTGAGGACCAGTGGCTGCTGCGGCTGGAGCGGGTGATGCTGAAGGACTCACCTGATCTGCCCTATGTGCCCGAGGAGGAGATAGAGCAGGAGGTACTCAGGTCTCTTCCCGGCTCGCTGGCGGTAGGCGTTATTGACAGCGTGCCAACCATCAAGGAGTTCATGGAGAGGCTCATCAGCGAGGCTGAGGCCATACGCCGTCGCTGGGCGCTCTGACCGGGGATTCTGCCCCGGAAGCCTGCATCCGTGG
>CAZTYW010000067.1:7610-10830 GCA_964617695.1 uncultured Dehalococcoidia bacterium | reverse complement strand
AGGAATCAGAATGCCGAATTGGTCTGCATCCAGCGAGTGACCCTGCTAATATATAGACCTGCTGAGGATAACAAGGAGTAGACTGCTGTACTGGGAAGATGTGATCGAAGGTGAAGAGCTTCCACCCCTGGCCAGGGAGATAACCACCACGACCGTCGTTGCTGCTGCTGTTGCCTCAAGAGACTTCTACCCTGCGCATCACGACTCCCGCTTCGCCCGGCAAGCAGGCATCAGGGACGTTTTCATCAACATCATCACCACCGGGGGCTTTGTGGGCAAGTACCTGACGGACTGGTCCGGGCCTGAGGGAGAGATAACATGGATGAAGTTTCGTTTGAAGGTGCCTTGTTGTGCCGGTGATACCTTGACCATGACTGGCAAGGTGGCGAGAAAATATGGCGATGCTGGCCAACATCTGGTAGATGTGGAGTACAACTTGGCTGTCAGGGATGGGACTCATTGTGCCGGGGTGGCGAGCATGACCATGCCTGCCAAAGACGGCTAGTCATCTCGGTGGGGAGTGGTTGGGAGGGGAGTAATCTGGTCACGGCGAATTGAGTAGCTGAGAGTGGAAGAGAAGCAAGTACGAAGACCCGGTGACAGGGTATTTCGGGTACCCCGTGTGAAGCCGTGGCGGGTTCCGTTGCGGGCGCTCCCGAGGCCAAGAACCGGGGCCATGTCGCCGCTGGTCGTGGTGTATGGCTTTGCCACTGTGATAGCTCTTGGCACTCTTCTGCTGATGATCCCTGTATCCAGCAAAACAGGAGAGGCTACACCTTTCGTCGATGCCCTTTTTACTGCAACTTCAGCCGTATGCGTCACCGGCCATGTCGTGGTGGACACTGGCACCTATTGGAGTTCTTTTGGGCAAGGGGTGATACTGGCCCTGATCCAGATAGGCGGCTTTGGCTTCATGACCAGCGCTACACTTCTTCTGCTGGTGCTGGGCCGCAGGATTGGGCTTCGCGAGCGACTTCTGATTGGAGAGGCTTTGAGCCTGGAGAGACTGGGAGGTCTGGTCAAGCTGGTCAAGAGAATTGCGTTATTTACCTTACTGGTCGAAGGGGTTGGGACTGCGCTGTTCCTGATTCGCTTCTGGTTTGAGAGCCCTCCTGCCACGGCGCTGTGGAGGGCGGTATTTCACGCCGTTTCGGCTTTCAACAACGCAGGCTTTGACATCTTCGGCGAATTCGTGTCGATGCAGGGCTATCAAGGAGATACGTTGGTGGTGGTGGTGACTGCAGCTCTCATCTTCCTTGGCGGCATTAGCTTCATTGTTGTGGCGGATGTGCTGAGCACCCGACGATTGACCCGGCTGTCGCTCGATAGCAAGATAGTCCTGGCAGCCAGCCTATCGCTGCTGGCAGTGGGAACGGTGGTCGTTCTGCTGACCGAGTTCTCCAACACGGCTACTTTGAACGGACTTCCTCTGCACCAGAAACTGCTGAACGCTTTCTTCCAGTCCGTGACCAGTAGAACTGCAGGTTTCAGCACTATCGACATTGGCAGAATAGCCGACTATTCACTTTTCTTCATAGTAATCCTGATGTTTGTTGGAGGTGCTGCTGGCTCGACTGCCGGAGGCATAAAGGTCAACACCTTTGGCATGCTTTCTGCCACTCTGTGGAGTACGCTCCGGGGAAAAGAATATCCTCGGGCCTTCGGCAGGGAGTTCAAGACAGAACAGATACAGCGAGCCCTTGCTGTTGTCATGTTGTCTCTGGGATTGGTCATTGCTGTGGTTCTGCTATTGACAATGACGGAGGAGTTCAGATTCCTCGATCTTCTTTTCGAGACGGTATCGGCATTTGGCACTGTCGGTCTGTCCACGGGCATAACGGCGGGCCTGTCAACTGCCGGACGACTGATCATCACTGCGACCATGTTTGGCGGACGTCTTGGGCCTCTTGCGCTGGCACTATCACTGATCCAGCGTCAGGAGGCAGCAACTTACAGGTATCCTCAAGACCAGGTAAGGATTGGCTAGGAGGTCGAGATGAAGAGACAGGTTGTAATCGTAGGACTGGGACGGTTCGGGGCGAGCCTGGCTACCACGTTGTTCGACATGGGGCACGACGTTCTCGCCATAGATACTGACGAGAGAAAAGTCCAGGGCATATCGTCGCACGTAACGCATGCCGTTCAGGCGGATGCTACGGATGAGGCGATTCTCAAAGAACTGGGTGTTGCCAATTTCGACGTGGCAATCGTGGCGATAGGTACGGCGATCCAGAACAGTGTGCTATCTGCCATACTTCTCAAGAAGCTGGGATTGCGCTATGTGATAGCCAAGGCAGAGAATGAGTTGCACGGCACCATCCTTGACAAGATCGGCGTGGACAAGGTTGTGTACCCCGAGAGGGAAATGGGAACCAAGGTGGCACACGAGATGACCCTGACGGATGTCATGGACTATGTCTCCGTCGCTGCTAGCTACGGGGTCGCCAAGCTGGCAGCCCTGCCGAACTTTGTGGGAAAGAGCCTATCTGAACTCGAGCTGGGTCGTGGGGGCAAATGGGGTGTGGCAGTGCTTCTGATTCAGCGTGGCAAGGAAGTGGTGGTGACACCGGACCGGACCGAGATCGTCAGGCCAAACGATGTCCTGCTATTGGCGGGGAATGACGACAAGGTGGAAGGCATGCTCGCTGCTGCCAGGAGGCATGGCGCTGAGAAATAGGTCATACGGTTCTGGCGCCTGACTCCTGTGAGGGGTGCGCAGCCGTCCGTTTTCGTCCTGGGTTTTGCCGCGATGGCTGAGGCTTGGGAAACCTGACTTACTCGAGGAGGAGCTGATGGATGTCATCGAAGCTATCAATCGCCGGATCAGCGTGAGAGCCTTCAAACCCGATCCTGTGCCCAGAGATGTCCTTGAGCGTATCATGGCGGCTGCGCTGAGAGCCCCTTCATGGGAGAACACTCAGCCGTGGGAGTTTGCCGTGCTCGGTGGAAAGGCTATGGAGATGGTCAAGGACGCCATCATGGCCAGGATGACCTCCGGCGAGAAGCCCAATCTCGATCTGGCGTGGCCCAGGTTTGGGTCGCCGTACCTTGATCGTGCCAAAGCCGAAGGCAGGCGGCTGTTCGAGGAACTTGGAATATCGAGAGAAGATGGGGGGGCGAAGAGCCGGTGGTGGTTAGCCATGGCCCGGTTTTTCGATGCCCCGAACGGGGTCATATTGTACATGGACAGATCGCTGGGAGAGTGGTCACTGGTGGATGT
>CAZTYW010000067.1:0-7510 GCA_964617695.1 uncultured Dehalococcoidia bacterium | reverse complement strand
TGAGCGGCCAGGGCTCATCTGAAACGGTTGCTCAGCGGAGTTATTAACATCCCGGAGCCTGTTCAGGCCGCAACCCAGCCTTCAGTCGCGTCGAGCCTTTCGAACGGCGTCCAGCCACGAGTTGAGTTCATGGTAGAAGGCGACAGACCTTTCGTCGGTCTGGGCTCGGAGGGTACATGCCTCTGAAGGATGGTATATCTGGATTTCACCGCCAGGTTCGATGGGAGGCAGTGTGTCGCTGGTGCCGTCCCAGTCTTCGTTGACCGGAAGACCCAGCAGTTTGAGCGCCGGGTCCAGCGTTGCATCAACCAGGACCAGTCTCCCGTCAATGTCGACCTTGCAGGCAAGGTGGTTGCTGGTGGGCATGTCCCTGGCAAGCGTCCGCAGCCTCGACGGATAGTCGATTCCTAGCTCATCCCATCTGAAGGGGTGGACCGCGTACAACACCGTCATTCCAAGCCTCTGGTACATATCGCAAAGAAGGAGGTGTTTGGGGGTGCATGATCCCCTTCGTATGCGGAGTATATCCGCATATCGGTCGAAGCTGTTCAGCTCCGGAACGACGGCGTAAGGTATGTCCCTTACCATGTTGTAGATAGCGATTCTGGCATCAAGCGGGTTCATGCCCTCTGCACATCGCTTCAGTCCGACTCTGTCCATGTCTTTGCGCCGCCAGGCAGTGTCAACATGATATTACAGCGTCGGGTCTTGGGGAACAAATTGCCAGGGCGAACAGACGTACGGGACCGGAGGGGAACTTGCAGTCCAGAAACGCTGCCGCGTGGTGTGCGTGGCGATTGACAATTGAGCAGGATGTCCTTAACATTCTCTCGTGGCAGCAGGCTACGAACATGCCTGAGCTCTGCCCGCCTCACATGGGAAGCCGGCGCTGGAGCGCTGGTGACCGGACATCTTCAGCCTACGTCACTTGTTCGGCCTGGCGTGGGCTGTTCCACCTGGCACACGACAAGTAGACGATATGCCCGATTCGAGAAATCCCGCGGACCGGTTCAGAATAGACCGCCTTGTAGTGGTCTCGAATCGCCTGCCAATCAGCCTCAGCAGAGCCGAGGAGGGAGGGTGGCAGGTTGAGCCGAGCCTCGGCGGCCTGGTCACTGCGCTTGCCCCCATTCTCCGTGAAAGGGGAGGCTTGTGGATAGGCTGGCCAGGTGTATCTGAGGAGGTTGACCTCGACCGGGTCACAACGGTAGCAGGTGAGGGGGTCGGGTATGCACTGAAGCCGGTCACGCTAACGGAAGACGAAATCAGGCTGTACTACTTTGGCTTCTCTAACGAAATCATATGGCCGCTTTTCCATGACCAGCAAAATTTCTGCAACTTCGATCCTGCCTACTGGAAAATGTATCAGGCTGTCAATGGCAAGTTCGCTCAAGCGATTGCCCGGCATGCCACAGACAGTGACTACGTATGGGTCCACGATTATCATTTGATGCTGGTGGCCGAGGAATTGCGCAACATGGGGTTGAATTCCAGGATCGGATTCTTTCTCCATACGCCCTTTCCTCCTCTTGACATCTTCGTCAAGCTGCCGTGGCGACGTCAGATTCTTGACGCTCTGCTTGAATATGACCTTCTCGGTTTTCAGACCACCCGGGACAGGAACAACTTTTTGTACTGCGTGGATGCCCTGATCAGGGACTATCATCATGACGCCCGCAGGCAAGTATTCACCATTGCTGGGTCGGACCGCAGGGTCAGGGTTGGCAGTTTCCCCATAAGCATAGATTTCGATGAGTATGTGCGGCAGGCAGCCGAGAAGCCTGTGGTGGACAGGGCCGCCAAACTGCGCCGGGCCATACCGGGCCGCCAGATGATACTGGGGGTGGACCGGTTGGACTATTCCAAAGGAATACCCCAGAAACTGCAGGCGTTTGGCGATGCCTTGGGGCGCTGGCATGACCTGGATGGAAAGGCAACACTGGTACAGATTGTAGTGCCCAGTCGGGAGGACATCCCGGAATACCGGGACTTGAAGGGCGAGATTGAAGGGCTGGTGAGCGAGATCAATGGGAAGTTCAGTCGACCAGGCTGGATACCCGTCCACTACATGTTTCGGAATCTGGACCGGACCGAGCTGCTGGCATATTACCGTGCTGCCGATATTGCCCTGGTGACGCCGTTAAAAGACGGGATGAACCTGGTAGCCAAAGAGTACTGTGCAGCCAAGCTGGACAAGGACGGCGTGCTAATACTGAGTGAGTTCGCCGGTGCTGCCACCCGGTTGGGCAGGAACTCGATACTGGTGAACCCATACGACATAGAAGGCGTAGCCAATGCTATCTACCGGGCGTATCACATGGGAGCGGTGGAGCGCCGATCACGGATGCGAAAACTCCGCAAGTCGATACGTAAACAGGATATCTTCTGGTGGGTTGACTTCTTTCTGAAGGAAGCCGCTAGCTAGAGTCCGGCGCTCCAGCCCAACCGTGCCAGGCTTCCGGGCGCTGCCTAGTGAGGAGAAGTTGACGAAGTCAACTCAGGAGTGGTAGACCATGCCGCAAATAGATACCTGTGAACCTCCGTCCTCGCTGGCAGGGCATTGAGCGTAGCCAGTAGGTGAGCCCTTGACTCCAGTCAGCACAGACAGCATCAGGTAGAGTGGGGGCATGCCGCAGATTCGCCTCTGATCGCCTTCCTCTCTGATTTCCTGGTAGAAAGGCTCCGCCTCTGCGTTGCTGAGGACTTCGATGAGTCTTCTGTCCTTATTCTCCAGGCTGGCGCGTGCTACCACATCCAGTGGCAGGAGGTCTCCGAAGACAGGCCCCACGTGGGCCAGGTCTGCCGCAGCGACGAACAAAGTCCTTCGGCGGTCAGAGACTTCCTTCAGCACCCGCACCGTGGCACATATCAAGGGGTCTTCCGAAGGGCTGACACTGCGTTCGATGAAAGTCTGAAATGATCCGCACAGCACCGGGAGCAAGCTGCAGCGAGCACCTCCCAGCAGGTGATGCAGCCAAGTAGCTGCTGCCTCCACGGAATGCTCATTGCGGTGGTGCAGTTCATTGCTGAGCACCTCCTCTCCGGCCTCTTGTGCGATTTCGGCCACCAGATCTTGAGCCGTTGGCATTGTACCCCAGGGGGTTGCATAGCTCTGTCGGGTCAGGGTTACCCTGGCCTCGCCACCCGCGTGGTCTGTGCCGAGTATGACCACCAATTCCGCTTCTTTTGCTGCTGCCGCTACCTTGGCCCACACACCGGCATACACGGGACCACCTCTGGGAAAGTCGATGTGCGGGCTGATAAGTCCCCTGACCTTGCTTGCCGGATAGGGGGCTGCATCGTCCACCTGATCGAGGTACTGCTGCAGGAACTTGCCGAGTTCCTGAGGGTCCGCAGGGCAACACCTGCCTGGCAGCGTGGTTGCCCGTGAAGGCGCCAGGCGAAACTCCTCAACGGCATTAGTGTGAGCCTCGGCAAAGCGGCGGTTGTCCAGAAGCAGGGCCTCGTCCAGCGTGGAGATCAGTTTTTCAACGCTGGAGTTGCTCAGCGGCGTACCAGTCCGCAATTCGAATCCAATCTTGAGCGTGTTGACATCCCGGCTGCCATCCATAAGGGCCAGCAGCGGGACCAGAAGTTGGGGTATGAACAGTGCCGCCTGGCCAATGCCGAGAGGATCGCTGATAATGAGTCCTTGCCGGCCTTGATGTGTGGCAGGTTGAGTTCTGACTTCTCGTAGCTTAGGTTGCACTGGCAAAACGAAGGCTGGAGCGGGCGATTTGGCTACGGCATTTCCAGGGAATGAGCTTCACATTCATTGTACCTGATTGGCTTGCCTTGTTGTCAATTTTCTAGCTGCCGGGCGGAGTTGTATCCCTTTCTTGGGATGTGGAAACGGCGTTGAATTGTGGAGGGGCACGGCATGCCGTGCCCCTCGCAAAAAACGGTTCAAACCGGGCGCACAGAATCCGCTAGATGGCTGCTCGGCGCATATTGTGGTACCGGAGGACCGTTCGGGCTACATTGATGCCTGAAGTTGATGACTGGTGGGTGCCCATGCCCGAAGCGCCAGCATCGGCCCCGCAATAGTACAGGCCGCCTATAGGTGCCCTGACTGATGGCTTGTACTTCCCGCATTGGCCCACTATCTGAGCCAGGCCGACGCACTCGCCTCCCTGTCCTTCCAACACTTGATCACGGGTGAACTCCGATACTTCGGCAGGCCCTTCCACTTCTTTGTACATGAGAGCATCCATGACCCCGGGGTAGACCCTGTCCCACATCTCATCCATCTTGTCGCAAAGCATCTTTATCTCTTGTTGCTTTGGATCAGGTGAACAGATGGTGCCTGCCACGATGCACTGCTTGCCGGCAGGCGCCATGCGGGGATCCCAGTTGGACGGAATGGTGGCGAACATCATGACCTCGTCGGGTATGTCGCCAGCCCTCATCTTGCGGAAGCGCTCAAGGGTCATCACGGTGTCGTCGGCCCAGATGTTGTACATTCCAGAGTCCAGCACCTTCTTGTTGAGGCAATACCTGACACCGGTGAAGGCCCAACCCGGCACCAGTCCCTTGACATAGCTCAGATAGCTCTTATCGAATTCTGCTTCTCCCACCAGCTTGAGCACGGTGGGCTGGATACCGGCATCGCTTATGACGATGGGGGCCTCGAATGTGTCGTTGCCAGTGACTATGCCGGTGACCCTGCCATTCTCAACCTTTATCCGGTCTACTCTCGTGCCGAGGAGTAGCTGACCTCCGTTGGCTGTGAAGGCTTTTCCCAGGCCATCAAGCACGCGTCCGAAGCCACTCTCATAGTATCCCGCTGCCCCGCGGAGGGCTATATCCTGCATGATCTTTACCTGCTCTGATGCCGAAACCAGGTCAATTGGCTCGGCGAGTGAACCGTTGGCATGCATGGCCATGTAGATGTAGAATCCCCAGGGCACGTTGTCAAGCCCGCCAAGCCATTCCTCAGTGCTCAGATCGTCAAGCGCATCCAACTGCTCAGGTGGCATCATGGCCATGTCAATCATGAGCTTGAGTGCTGCCTCGAGGTCCTTGGCTGACAGGTCCCACAGCTCGAACAAGGGTTCCGGTTGAAGCCCGGTGGTTGCGGGCAGAATGCCCGTCTTGTATTTTCCTGACCGGCCTCGATATGCCAGTCCAGCATTCTCCAGTGGAATTGGCTTCAATTCGGATTCCATACCCAGTTCCCTGTAAGCCACTGCAAAACCTGGCCCCTGAGCCGGTACCTGGAGTTTGGGGCCCAGTTCGCATGCGAAGCCGTCCCTGTTGGTCGGGGTGACTGCTTTGCCGCCGACAGTCTGGTTCTTGTCCACCAGCAATGTTCTGGCCCCCCATTTGGCCAGCAGGGCGGCACAGGTTATGCCCCCTGGTCCTCCCCCGACTACGATGACGTCGTATTTCTTCTCCATGTGTAACCCCCTTTTCTAACGGTGCGACAATCCTGTGATCTATGGTGGCTGGCGCGGCTGTTGCCCTTTTGCCCTGGACGCCTGTGCTCGTATTTTAGCACCATTCCGGCTACCTTGACACCCGCCATGACCTGTCGGTGTACAGTTGTTCCGCCATTGACACCAGCCCTTCAGCCATCATCTTTTGACATTGCCCTGCGCAGCCCTGTGGCACGATGGACGGGTACGGTGCGATCACGGTACGTACGCTCATCCATGCGCGCCCGGCGTCGTCGTGGCCAGGGAAAACGGCCCTATGTGCGCACGGTCCTGCATGCTATAATGTCGTCTGAATTCTATTCTGCCATGTGCGACAAGTGACTTCAGTGCGGGAAGGGGGCCTGCCGTGTCAACAAATGCGTCGGCCAACAGCATGATGGAGACTCTTGAGTTGAGGGTCGGTGATGACCGGATACACTGTCTCAGAGCTGGGAGCGGCACGCCGGTGCTGATGTTGCACGGGGGCGCATGCGACTCGCGGGACTGGATAGAGACGATGACCTCACTCTCCAGTTGTTGCACCTGTTATGCTCCTGACCTCATCGGGTACGGCCTCAGCGACAACAATCGGGATGGCTATTACCTCTCGGACTTCGTCGACTCCACGGTTGGATTGATTGAGACACTGGGCTTGAGTCAGGTTGTGATTGCAGGCCACTCACTGGGTGGCAGGATAGGTCTGGAGATCGCCTTGCGCCGGCCAGGAATTGCTCGGAAGCTGGTGCTGGTGAATACGGCGGGGTTCAGCAGGCTGGCCCGTTTGGGCAACTTGATCGCAGTTGCAGCCTGGGCGGTACGGACAATCCGGAGGCAGCCCCAGCCCTATCCAAAGCTTCTCAAGGAGGATGATGGGCATGCCGACTGGGTATGCCTGGACGAATTGACTTCGTTGACAGTGCCCACGCTTGTTGTGTGGAGCCGCCGCGACCTTTACTATCCCCTTGCCGGAGCTGTCAAAGCTGCCAGACTGATACCACGAGCGTGCCTGAGGGTGTTGCCGTGCTACGGACATGCCCCACACAGGCAGAGAAGGGAGATGTTCAACAGGCTGTTGCTGAGTTTCGTGAACCATGACAGTTGTATGGACGACAGTGCTGCATTTGTAGATACGTAGGATGCTGGACCCCGTGTCGCCCGACTGAACGCTCACGTCTCTGTCTTGTCCACTCCTGTCACGAAATGATATTTTCGGCTAAGCGTAGTGCGTCGAAGTAAGCTTGCAGTTCCAGGCAACATGCATTAGCATTTGCTGCAGTGGTATGACGTTTCAAGATGGCCTGTCAGATTACCCGTTGGTGGATGGCGGCATCGAAAGCCTAAGCCTCAAAGTGGGCGATAGGAGAGCACACTACCTGAAAGCGGGCAGTGGTTACCCGATAGTGCTGCTGCACGGCGGGGCCAGCGACTGCCGAGACTGGCTGGGTACCATCGATGTTCTCTCGGTCTCCCACGCTGTGTATGCTCCGGACCTGATTGGTTACGGCTTGAGTGATAGGAGCAAGGACGGCTACTATCTGTCGGACTTCGTCGATTTCGTCTTGGGGTTCACGGAAGCACTGGGTCTGAATCGTCTGGCTCTGGCGGGGCATTCGTTGGGTGGCAGGGTGTGTCTGGAGATTGCCCTTCGTTACCCGGCACGGGTCAGCAAGCTTGTTCTTGTCAATGCGGTAGGGTTCAGTAGACTTGCATGGTGGGGTGCCTTGATGGGCACCGCATTGTGGGGTGTGCGCAGGATACTGCGACGTCCGCAACCGTTTCCCAAGTTTCTGAGAGAGCGCGGCGGCTATGGCGACTGGGTATGCCTGGACGAGTTGTCAGATTTGAAAGCCCCCACTCTTGTTGTGTGGAGCCGCCGTGACCCTTACTATTCTCTGTCTGGAGCTACGAGAGCGGTTGAGCTTATGCCGAATGCATCGCTTGAGGTTCTGGATTGCCAAGGTCATGCGCCGCACGTGCGGAGAAGGGATGCCTTCAACAGGCTGTTGATGAAGTTCCTGGCAAGAGAGTAGGCACTCCTGGGGTCGGCGATTCGAGTTGGTTCGGATTCTTCAGCTCCCACGGTCACAACGCCC
>CAZTYW010000066.1:0-10978 GCA_964617695.1 uncultured Dehalococcoidia bacterium | reverse complement strand
CGTTGCGCTTGAGTCATCACCCTGAATTGTGGTGTCTATGCCGTCCGCCGACTTCAGCGTCAGGCCGATGACACCCACAGTCATGGGGAAGGTCTCACCGAGATCGGCGTCATACGTTCCCGCTTCCACGACTACGGTGTCGCCCGGGAGGACTTGACCGAGGGCATAGCTTATCGTTTGCCACGGCTCTGCCTCACTGCCATCCCCGGTGGTGTTGTTCCCCAGCGTGCTAACGTAGTACGTTTTGGGGCCCGGCGGGTCGCCGGCAAGAGCCGGCAGCACCACGAGTGCAATGACGGCAGCCAGGCTCGCCAAAACGGCAGCTACGAAAGCCACGGAGACAGGCCTTCTACTCAGCTTACTGACCATCTTGTGCCTCCTCTTGTGTTGACGCATGTCTACTGCGCATCCTCAATAAGAACAAAAATGGCAAAGCCCTCAAGCTCATGTTGAAGCTTTGCCAAATCGGTATTGACCTGCTGACGCTGATTTCCGTGGATCTGTATTGTCTCAATCTGCCTGCTCCTGCAGGTACAGTGACCCCACGCCTCCTCCCAGCCCCCATCAGATCCCTCGGCATTTACCAGCTACCCTGTGCCTGCCACCTCACCCCCCAAAGGCAAATGCACCGGGACAATATCAACCAGTTGTTTCGGCTCCGGCTATCCCACCTCCGCAGTAGCTACCTGTGTCCCGCCGGTATGAATCCCGGCAGCCAGGCGCCGTGGTATTCTCACGTTCCACTGGATACCGTCACAGTTCCAGGCTAGCACGAGGACGTTACGATGAGGTTTCAGCATGTTAATTATACGTTTCAATCCCACCGGATGCCAGTCGCACAAATAAGTTACGGCTCCACCGAACTTGCCGTCAGCCGCCCGCAGCCACGACATGGAATAAGAAAAGGGTTCAAGCATCCACCAGAAAGTGTCAGAAACTTAAGAAATTGGCCGCATTGTCGCGCTGAGGGAATCTCCTGGCAAACAAGCACAGGCCGATTGGGCTTGATGCCCCGCGTTGCCGACAAGCGCCAGCAGTCGCCAGCCTCCCTTTTTCTCCCTTTTTCGGCCGCCGTGATAGCTGACCGCGTTGGTGCCGGCAACCAGGCGAATTTGGGGGGCAACACCCAATCATGTCGGTCCGGTTCTGCCGACCTGTGGCCGAGCTGACACGCCGCCCAAAAGCGGCGCGAAGCGCCACGATTTGAATTCCCGACCGCTATCCCATAGAATCGCGGTAACACAGGAGGTCTGACGATGCAACTGGCTTTCTACCTTGACCAGACCAGATGTACCGGCTGCTACACCTGCGTCGTCGCCTGCAAGGACTGGCACGACGTTCCTGCCGGCCCGGCAAGCTGGATGAGGGTGACCACTATCGAGAAAGGGAAATACCCCAGCCCCTTCGTGGCTTTTATGGCCACTCCCTGCTACCACTGCGCCGAACCGGCCTGCATGCAGGCCTGTCCGGTAGACGCCATAACCAAGAGGCAGGAGGACGGCATAGTGCTGGTGGACAGCGAAATCTGCCTGGGAGGGGACACCTGCCAGGCCTGCTTCGACGCCTGCCCCTACAAGGCGCCCCAGTTTGGTGCAGAGGACAATGCCAGGATGCAGAAATGCGACTTCTGCCTGGACCGGTGGTCAGAAGGCAAACAGCCAATTTGCGTCGCCGGCTGTCCCATGCGGGCGCTCGACGCCGGGCCCGTCGAGGAACTGGAAGCCAAATATGGCAAGGCCCGCCAGGCCGTAGGCTTTGCCTACGACGAGAAGACCAGGCCCTCCGTCGTCTTCAAGCCAAAGCCAGTGCCAGAGTTGGCTCTGCTGCCCCGTTAGTCAGCGAGACGCACGGCGGCATGAAGCAGGCCAAATTCCCCCGTGACAAGCCCAGGACACCAGGAGCCGGGCAGGCACATCCAGGTACGAGTGAGGTACATTCGCATGAACAGTGACAAACACACCAGGCCGGCTGACTCCGAGCAAGTGGTCACCACCGTCTGTTCCAGCCACTGCGGTGGGTCCTGTGTTCTCAAGGTGCACG
This sequence comes from uncultured Dehalococcoidia bacterium, assembly GCA_964617695.1. Classification (GTDB taxonomy): domain Bacteria; phylum Chloroflexota; class Dehalococcoidia; order UBA2247; family RBG-13-53-26; genus CAZTYW01. The sequence continues at coordinate 8,938 of CAZTYW010000066.1, read as the reverse complement.
TCAAGAACGGCGCAATCACCAGGATAGAGACCGACGACGACACAGAAGACGTCCAGGTAAGGGCCTGTCTCAAGGGCCGGGCCTACCGGCAGAGAGTGTACGCAGCCGACCGGCTGGGGTACCCGCTCAAGAGGGTGGGAAGCCGCGGTGAGGGCAAGTTCGAAAGGGTATCCTGGGACGAGGCGCTGGACACAGTAGCGGCCGAAATCAAGCGCATCAACGCCACTCACGGCCCGGCCTCCATCGTGTACTGGGTGTCCGGCGGCGACCAGGGAGCGCTTCACGACACCTGGCGGAGGATGAGCAGGCTGTTCTGCATGATGGGCGGCTACACCCGACCCTGGGGTCTGCACTCGTATGAGGGCGGTATTTTTGCCGAGCTGGCCACGCTCGGCATCGCCTGGACAGCCAGCACACGCGATGACCTGCTGAATTCCCGCCTGATAATCATGTGGGGCTGGAACCCAGCGGCCACAGTCCTGGACACCAACAGCACCTGGTACCTGGCCCAGGCCAGAGAAGCCGGGATAAAGATCATCTCGATTGATCCGAAATACACCGAGTCAACAGCCACTTTCGCCGACCATTGGATACCAATCAGGCCCGGCACAGACGCCGCCATGCTGATAGCCATGGCAAACGTGATCATCGCCGAGAGTCTGCAGGACCAGTCTTTCGTCGACACGTATACAGTCGGCTTTGAGGCTTTCAAAGACTACGTTGTGGGAAAAGAGGATGGGATACCCAAGACACCCGCCTGGGCTGAGGCCATCACGGGCGTGCCGGCCGCCACCATCGCCGATCTGGCCAGAGAATACGCCACCACCAAACCGGCGGCCCTGCTGGCAGGGATTGCCCCCGGCCGCACGGCCTACGGGGAGCAGTACCACCGGGCGGCAATCGTCCTGGCGGCCATGACGGGCAACGTGGGCGTACCCGGGGGTTCAGCAGGAGCCAAGGTCTGGGGGCCGGCGGGGCTGGGCAGGATGGGGTCTGGCCCGAAGATCCCGCCCAATGGGGTAGACGCCGATGCCCCACCCCCCAGGGACAAGTTTCCCACCCGCAATACCTACATCTACGGCCAGGGCAAAATAAACGTCTTCAAGCTGACAGATGCCTTCATCAAGGGCAAAGCCGGAGGCTACCCGGCAGACTACAAGATGCTCTGGGTGAACAACGCCAATATAGTGAACCAGTGGCCGAACACCAACCGCACGGCCGAGGCCCTGAACAAGCTGGAATTCATCGTGGTTGAAGAGCAGTTCATGACGGCTACCGCCAGGTATGCCGACATCGTGCTCCCCATGACCACCTTCATGGAGCGGAGCGACATGACAATTGGAGCAGCGGTGCCGGTCTTCTATGGCTTCAGAAACAGGATTATCGAGCCACTGTACGAGACGAAACCCCCGCTGCAGGTGGCCACCGAGCTGGCTGCCCGGCTGGGTCTGGCCGACTACAACGACAAGACCGAGGAAGAGTGGCTGGCAAAGATGCTGGAGGGCAGTGATATCCCTGACACTGAAGCCTTCAAGAAGCAAGGCGTTCTCAAGATCAAGCTGCCGGAACCTCAGGTGGCCTTCAGCAGAGAGATCAGTGACCCGGCGAACAACCCGTTTCTGACCCCCTCCGGGAGAATCGAGATATACTCGCAGCGGCTGGTAGAGATGAATAACCCCAATCTCCCCCCCATCCCCAGGTACATAGAGACCTGGGAGGGGCCGGCTGATCCGATGGCCTCAGAATACCCGCTCCAGCTCATTTCTACCCACTCCAAGCGCCGGGCACACAGCCAGTTTGACAACATCCCCTGGCTCAGGGAAGTGGAGCCGCAGGCCATTATGATCAATACCGCCGATGCTCAGGCAAGAGGCATAGGGGACGGAGACCTGGTGAAGGTTTTCAACCATCGCGGTGCGATGACCATTCGTGCCAGGGTCACCGAAAGGATCATGCCCGGCGTGGTCGACGTGCCCCAGGGGGCCTGGTACGCGCCGGACGAAAACGGCACCGACCGGGGGGGCTGTGCCAACGTGCTGACCCGGGACGAGCCCTCGCCCGGCGGGGCACTGCCGTCAAATACGGCCCTGGTCCAGGTCGAGAAGGCGTAGCCCGGTCAAACGGTCGGTGAGCAGAAGGGAGGACAGATGATGCAGATTGGCAAAGTAACACTGCCAGCCGTCAAGCAGATCGGAATTGTGGTGAAGGACATTGAGAAGACGGCAAGCTACTACACCTCCACCTTCGGTATAGGGCCTTTCTCCATCCACGACATCAAGATAGACGGCGTGATACTCCGCGGCAAGCCGATCAGTCTGAACATGAAAGTGGCCTTCGCCCAGTCAGGACCCATCCAGGTGGAGCTGATTCAGCCGGTGGAGGGCGAGAACCTGTACACCGAGTTCCTTGCCAGCAAAGGGGAGGGTCTGCACCACCTGGCCTTCGAGGTCGAGGACCTGAAGGCCACTCTGACCGAGCTGGCCAAAGACGGCATAGAACCGGTGTTCCACCACGATCTGGGCTTCGCCGCTTTTGCCTACGTCAACAGCGACAGGATTGGCGGCGTCATAATCGAGCTACTCTGGAACAGGAAGCAGGAGCAGGCCGGAGCATGAGCCTCAAACGCGCCGACCGACCGGCTGGAGCAGAAAAAGTAGTACCGACTGTTTGCGCCAGTCACTGTGGCGGCGCCTGTCTGCTGCGAGTCCACGTTATAGACGGGGCCATCACCAGAATAGAGACCGATGACGGCCAGGAGCCCCAGCTCAGGGGTTGCCTGAGGGGTCGTGCCTACCGCCAGCGGGTGTACGCCCCGGACCGCCTTCTGCACCCGATGAAGAGGACGGGCAACAGGGGAGAAGGCAAATTCAAGCGGATCGGTTGGGACGAGGCGCTGGATACTGTGGCCGGGGAACTGAGGCGAATCAGAGATACCTACGGCCCGGCGTCGATCATACTGGCGCAGATGACGGGCGACGTATGCACCCTGAACAACTTCGGGGCCATGGACAGGCTGCTGAGCATGGCAGGCGGGTACACCTCGCCCTGGGGAGTGACCTCTTTTCAGGCGGGTGTCTACGCCTCGCTGGTCAGCTACGGCACCTGGCACGCCAGCAACAGCCGCGACGACCTGCTGAACTCAAAGCTGATCATCATGTGGGGATGGGACCCGGCCAGCACCGTCACCGGCCCAAACACATGCTGGTATCTGGCACGGGCCAGAGAGGCAGGCGCCAGGATCATATGTGTGGACCCCAGACATACGGACAGCGCGGCAACGTTCGCCGACCTGTGGGTGCCGGTCCGGCCGGGCACAGACACCGCCATGCTGCTGGCCATGGCCTACGTGATGGTCGAGGAGAACCTGTACGACCAGGCATTCCTCGACACCTATACGGTGGGGTTTCAGCAGTTCAAAGAATACGTCACGGGCCAGGAAGACGGGGTACCCAAGACTCCGTCCTGGGCGGAGGAGATAACCGGAGTGCCGTCCTCCACCATCCAGGCACTCGCCAGGGAGTATGCCACCACCAGACCGGCCGCCCTGATGACCGGTATCGCCCCCGGGCGCACCGCCTACGGCGAGCAGTACCACCGGGCAGCCATCGTCCTGGCTGCTATGACAGGCAACGTTGGCATCTGTGGAGGGGACGCGGGGGCAAGGGCCTGGGAGTCCGTCATGGGCGGCTACCCCTATCCGGTCGGCTCGATGATCAGCGCCATACCGAGGGCCTCAAACCCGGTGGAAAAGGCCTTCGCCAGGAAGAAGGGGCCCCTGTTTTTCAGAGAGCCCAGGATACACTTCTCGAAGCTGGCCGACGCCATTCTCAGGGGCAAGGAGGGCGGCTACTTTGCCGACTACAGGGCGCTGGTCGTGGCCCAGTGCAACTACCTGGTGCAGTTTCCGAACAGCAACAAGATCGCCAGGGCCCTGCAATCGCTGGAATTCATGGTGGTTGAAGAGCAGTTCATGACGCCAACGGCCAAGTACGCCGACATCGTTCTTCCCGTAGCCACCTTCATGGAGAGGAATGACCTGACACAGGGCGTGGGAGCAGCCTACATCGGCAGTATGAACAAGTTGATTGAGCCGCTGGGCGAATCGAAGCCGCCGTGGCAGATCGCCGCGGAGCTGGCCGAGCGAATGGGCATCGAAGGCTACCTGGACAAAGGCGAAGAGGAAATCCTCGAGGAAAGGGCGAGGCAGAACGGCGTACCTGACTATAAGGCGCTGAAACAGGCGGGTGTCTACCGGTACCGGATGACACAGCCTTACGTGGCCTTCAAGGCCCAGATAGAAGACCCGGCAAACAACCCGTTCACCACGCCGTCGGGAAAGATCGAAATCTACTCCCAGATGTGGGAGGACCTGGACGTTCCGGGGCTGCCCCCGCTGCCAAGGTATTTCGAGGCCTGGGAGGGCAGGAACCACCCGCTGGCCGGGAAGTACCCGCTCCAGCTAATCACCACCCACCTCAAGAGACGCGCCCTGAGCCAGTTCGACAACACACCCTGGTTAAGGGGACTCCAGCAGCAGGCCGTTGTGATCAGCTCCGAAGATGCCCTAGTAAGGGGAATCGGCGACGGCGACATGGTGAGGGTGTTCAACGATCGGGGCGAGATGGTCACACCCGCCAGGGTTACGGAAAGGATTATGCCGGGCGTGGTTGACGTGCCGCACGGCGCCTGGTACGACCCTGACGAAAAAGGCATCGACAGAGCCGGGTGCGCCAACGTCCTCACCGCCGACGACTACTCGCCGGGCGGGTCTTTCCCGTACAACACGGCGCTGGTCCAGGTGGAGAAAGCCTAGGACGTGCCACAAGGGGTGCCAGGAAGCCGGAGTGCACACAGCTTTCGCACCACAAAGCTGGGGCGGCGGCAGGGACGACCCGGGGCAGGGTGGCGAGGGGGCGGAGGGCTGTGCCCGCTTCTTCGTCAGGTCTACGACTTAATTGGTGGGCCGAGCCCACCCTACCGTGGCTGGGTTTAGATCTGTCTGGCTATCTCCGCTGCCTCGGCAATCGCATCCAGAGCCTTGCGCGGCTCCTTAGCATCTCCAATAACGTACACCTCGGGCACCTTGTCCCTGATCCTGTCGCTCAGACCGTCAACCGACTGCGCACCGCAGGCCAGTACGATGAAGTCCATCCCACCAATGGTCTCTTCCTGACCATCCCTGACAATCACGACCCCGTCCTCGAGGACCTCCTTCACCGTGGCCGACGTGATGGCCCTGACCCCTTTCTCCTTCAGCCTCGGCACCAGCAGCATCCTGGTCTGAGGTATGACGTCGAGGGCTATGTCGTCCAGCATCTCCACAACGGTGACGGGGGCGCTGCCTGTGGTCTGATTGTATCCCGGGTCGGCCAGCATGTCGGCCAGCTCGCACCCCACCATGCCTCCCCCGATTATGAGCACCTTGCCGCGGGATATGGCCACCTTCCCGGCCAGGATGTCGTGGCCCTTGACCACCTTTGGGCCGTCAACGCCAGGGACGGGCGGGACCAGGCATTCGCCACCGGTGGCAACGATAACCACGTCCGGCTTCATCTCCTCGATCAGCTCAGGCGTGACCTCCCGGTTCATTTCGACCTTAACGCCCGCCTTCCTGAGCTGCGTGGACAGGTATATGACCCACTTGCTCAACTCCTGCTTCGTCGGCGCCACGCAGGCCAGCTTCAACTGTCCGCCCAGCTTGGACTGTCTCTCGAACAGGGTTACCTTGTGTCCCCTGATAGCCGCCACGCGGGCTGCCTCCATTCCTCCGGGGCCACCACCCACAACCACGACCCGCTTCGGTTTTTCGGCCGGGACTATCTCCATCTCCTTCTCCCGGCCCACGGCGGGGTTGATAACGCAGGTCATGGGTAGAAAGGTTAGCTGCGGCCGTAAGCATCCCTCGCCGCAGGCGGTGCACGGAGCAATGTCCTCCAGCCGTCCTTCTCTGGCCTTGTTGGGCAGCTCTGGATCGGCCAGGAGGGCTCTACCCATCACGACCATATCCGCATACCCTTTTCGCAGTATGTCATCAGCGAACAGGGGGTCGTTTATCCGGCCCACCACCATCACAGGCACATCTGTGACCTGCTTCACCGCGGCAGCCGCAGGTACATTTAGACCCGGCGGCGTCCCCAGGCAGGGCGTTATCCTCCAGAACAGGTCAGGGATCACCCCACCGGAGACCTCGAAGGCATCCACCCCAGCCTCGACCAGTTTAGGCACTATGTATTGTGTGTCCAGTAAGCCGCGGCCACCGACCACATACTCGTCACCAGAGATGCGTACAATCAAGGGGAAATCCGGGCCCGCCTTCGCCCGCATACTGGCGATGACCTCCAGAACAAACCTGAGGCGGCCGTCAATTGAGCCGCCATATTCATCGGTCCGCCTGTTGCGCAGCGGTGAAAGGAAAGAGGCCGTCAACATGTAGCTGTGCGCCGCGTGCAACTCCACGGCGTCGCAGCCCGCCTCCCTGGCCCGCCGGGCCGCCTCACCGAACTGCTCCACGATCTCCGCAATCTCGTCAACCGAGAGCTCGCGGCACACCTGCCCGTGGGTCTTGCACACCACCGGCGACGGGCCAACCGTCTCGACTCCATTGAGCCAGCAGAACGATTCGGGCCCGGGGTGACAGATGAGCGGGGCCACCCTGGCACCGTGGGCATGCATGGCGTCGACGAACTTCTTGAAGCCTGGCACAAGGCCGTCTTCCCAGAGGCCAACGCTCTGGAGTATGTACGGGTATTCCCTGGCCACCGTAATCACCTCGAGGATGATCAGCCCGACGCCGCCCCTGGCCCTTGCTTCCCAGTAGTCCGCCATCTGCTGGCTGACAGTACCGTCGGCCGGAGCCCAGATGGTGGTCATAGGGGCCATGGCGATGCGGTTCTTGACCTCCATCGTCCCGATCTTGATGGGGCTGAACAACATGTCTAGCGCCTTCACTTTCGACCCTCCTTTTGTACCTTGCCTGTGCACCTGCGGGACCCACTCACCAGGGCTCTTCGGGGCACGCCCCCCGCAGAACCGCGGAAATCGACTCCAGCCCCCCTGTGAAGCATTTCCTTTTCTCCCTTCTTCTCTGGATTGTGCCAGACCGTCCAACAGGGCCCTTAGATCAAGGACAGGACAAAATCAGGAGAGGGTCTTTGGTGACCCTGAAACCAGTGAATCTTGACGGCCCTTTTGAATGTGGTGGCGCTGTGTGAAATATAGACCGCTTCGAGATCAAATGCAACACTGAGAGGCGCAAACCACGAAGGGGTGGAAAGAAACCGGCGTGCCCCAGTCTGGGCACGCCGGCGCAGGGTCAATACTCAAACAGAGAGATCAAAGAGTCAGATGGTCCTGCCTATCTCTGCGCCTTCGGCAATAGCCTCCAGTGCCTTGCGCGGGGCTTTGGCATCACCGATAACGTATACTTCGGACACCTTATCCTTTATCTGGTTGCTCAGCACATCGACGGACTGACAACCCATGGCGAGTATGATGAAGTCCATATCACGGATGGTCTCCTCCTGCCCATTCCTGGTGACCACAGCTCCATCCTCAAGTATCTGCTTGACTGTAGTCGAGGTCAGGACTTTCGCCCCGTTGTCTCTAAGCCTTTCCATGAGGAGCGTCCTGCCCTCCGGCGCCATGTCCGTGCCTACCCTGGCCAGCATCTCGACAACGGTGACGTCGGCACGGCCGACGATCGGATTGTCACCCGGGTTGGCCAGGTAGTCGGCTATCTCCAGCCCCACCATGCCCCCACCAACAACCAGCACCCTGCCTCTCTTGATTACGACCTTTCCGGCCAGGACATCGTGACCGCAGACCACCCTGGGCCCGTCTATGCCCGGGAGGTTGACGACCAGTGACTCACCCCCGGTGGCTACTATGACAGCATCCGGCTTCACCTCTTCGACGAGGTGCGGCGTTACCTCGGTGTTCAACCTGACGTCGACCCCGGCTTTCTCCACCTGTTTGCGAAGGTACTTGATACCCAGAGACAGCTCTTGCTTCACCGGAGGTACACAGGCCAGGTTAAACTGCCCGCCAGGCTGCGATTCCTTTTCGTAGAGTGTCACCTGATGTCCCCGCAGAGCGGCCACACGCGCTGCCTCCAGGCCCGCCGGGCCCCCACCAACCACCATCACCTTCCTGGGTTTGGGGGCAGGATTCATGACCATCTCCCGCTCCCTGCCCACCGTAGGGTTAATTACGCACGTCATGTCCCTGCCGGTCTCCCGACCGGCAACGCATCCCAGCCCACAGGCCATGCACGGAGCTATGTCTTCGAACCTTCCCTCTCTGGCCTTGTTGGGCAACTCGGGGTCGGCCAGGAGAGCCCGACCCATCACTATCAGGTCTGCCTCATTCCGTTGCAGTATGTCCTCTGCAAACTGGGCAGTGTTGATCCTGCACACTACTGCCACCGGCACGTTCACCACCTCTTTGACCCTGGCCGCAGAAGCCACGTTCAGTCCCAACTGAGTACCGGCAGGCGCCAGTATGCGCCACGACGTTTGAGGAAACACACCGCCCGAGATCTCGAAAGCGTCCACACCGGCATCAGCAAGTACCCGCGTAAGGTACTGGGTACCGCGGATGTCCCGACCACCCGGTGCGTACTCCTCGCCGGAAAGCCTCATGATTATTGGAAAATCGCTGCCTGCCCTTTCCTTGATCCTGCTGACGACGTCCAGAGGAAACTTCAGACGGCCGTCGAGCGAGCCTCCATAGTCGTCTGTGCGGTGGTTGCGCAGGGCCGATATGAAAGAGCCCATCAGCATGTAGCTGTGGGCAGCATGCAACTCCAACCCATCGCAGCCGCCCTCCCGGGCTCTCCTGGCCGCTTCACCATACTGCTCGACTATACGCTCGATTTCCTCCACGGTCAGCTCACGGCACATCTTCTTGTTGCTGTGACACATGACAGCGGAGGGCCCCA
>CAZTYW010000065.1:0-11090 GCA_964617695.1 uncultured Dehalococcoidia bacterium | reverse complement strand
TCTGCTCGCCCGCTACGGTCAATTCAAGTTCTGTCCCCATTTCTGTTTGTACTTGTCCTTGGCCCCAGAGTTCAGAAGTCCCACCGGCCATTCTCCCTTCAGCACCCTGGCCACTTCGCGCCCCGGACGCTCAAGAAGCTCCATGAGTGCCGGTATGGAAGCATGGGCTGAATGAGCGGTGATGATTACGTTGTCCAGCTTCAGCAGTGGGTCGTTGACCGAGATCGGCGCTGGATCAGTGACGTCGAGTGCCGCCCCAGCTATCTGGTTTTTCGTGAGGGCTTGATAAAGAGCGGAGTGGTCTACAAGCGCCCCCCTCGCAGTGTTAACCAGATAGGCCGTCGGTTTCATCTTCTCGAACCGTCCGGCTCCCAGCATGTGCGTCGTCTCGGGGGTCAGGGCGGCGTGGAGAGAAATGAAATCGGACTGCGCCAGCAGTGTATCGAGATCCACTCTCTCTACCCCCAGTGACTGGAACACACTCGAGTCCACATAGGGATCGCAGGCGATAACTCTCATGCCGAAGCCCTTAGCTTTGGGCAGCAGAGCACGCGGCACCCTCCCCAGCCCCACCAGCCCCAGCGTCTGCCCGCGCAGGCGCGACATTGTCGGCCAGATGTTGCGCTGGATGTTGGGGTCGGGCTCCTTCTGCCATCCTCCCTCTTTGACCATAGTCCCCAGCTTCACGATCTTCCTGGCGCAGGCCAGGACCAGCGCCATGACATGATCTGACATCTCGTCAAGGCAGTAGTCCGGCACATTGGCGGCCAGGACCCCGTGCTCCGTGGCAGCCTTCACGTCCAGGTTGTCATAGCCGATGCCCATACTCATGATGAACCTCAACTTCGGCAACGACTGGATCACCTTCCTCGAGAACTTCTGGAAGGTGGCCACTCCGATGACGGCGTCAGCATCCCGCGCCGCAGCGATTATCTCTTCTTCACTCGTGCAGTTGACCTTCTTGAACTCGACGTCGAGTCCAGCCTGCTTCAGCATCTCTCCGTAGTCCGGCATGAATGATCCGGGCTCGAACATGACCTGGACCACCTGGAATCTCATTGACGGCACCTCCTCATCTAGATGGATCCCAGGGCCCTCCCCACTTCCAGTCCAGCCCTGAAAGCCTTTGTGTTGCGCTCCAGCACTCCGTCGCTGTATTTTCTCTGGAGTTCCTCTTCGATCAACTGGGGAGAGAGAGGCTTGGCCAATTCCATATATGCCCCTAGCATGACCAGGTTTGCCGTCTGCAAGCTGCCGAGTCCCATGGCCATTTCCATCCCGGAGACAGGAACCACCTTGATGTCTTCCCTGCCCGGCTTCTCTTTCAACCCGGCCTTCTCCACTATCATCATCCCGCCCGGCCGCACGCGCTGCTCAAACGCCTTGATCTGAGAGCTATCCAGCATCAAGATCGCCCCCGCGACGTCCAAGATAGGAGAGGCGATCTCATCCTGGGACAGGATGATGGTGCACTCCGAAAGCCCGCCCCGCCTGGCCTCGCCATACGTGGGCATCCACGACACGTGCTTATGGCTGCCAAGAGCTGCTGAGGCAAGCAGGCGTCCAGCAACGAGCACACCCATTCCCCCCAGGCCCACGATGATCAGTTCCACTTTCGAAGCTGTCCTCTGTTCCATGGATTCTCCCCTCTTGATACACCAGGTGCTAGGTCGCCCGGTCCACGTTCTTGAACTCGCCCAGAGGGAACTCCGGGATCATCTTCTCCTCGATCCACTTCAGTGACTCCACCGGGCTGAGGTGCCAGTTGGGCGGGCAGGCAGCCAGCACCTCCACGAAGCCTAGGCCGGCGTGATCGACCTGCTTCTGGAAAGCGGTCTTGATGTATTTCTTCGTACGCTGGTAGTTGGCCGGTGTGGTCAGGGCGCCGCGGGCGCTGTAGGCCACGCTCCTGAAGGTGGCCGCCAACTCGGCCACCCGCACCGGATAGCCGCCGCTGGCGACGTCGCGCCCGGATGGCGTGGTAGTGGTCTTCTGTCCCATCAGCGTTGTCGGCGCCATTTGGCCGCCTGTGGTCCCATAGTTGGCGTTGTTGACCATTATGATCGTGATCATCTCGCTCCTCGTCAGGGCCCCGATAAACGATCCGGCCCCAATGGCAATGCAATCGCCATCTCCCTGGACCGTGAACACAAAACTGTCAGGGGAGAGACGTTTGACGGCAGTGGCCATGTCCGGCGCACCGCCGTGAGAACCCTGCACCACGTCCAGGTTCAAGACAGCCACCCCCGAGTGACAGCCGATCCCGTCAGACAGTATGGCTTTGCCATCCAGTCCCATCTCCTCCAGGACATCGGCGATGATCCGCCCGACCGAACCCGCCTGGCATCCCGGACAGCCGGGTACCGGCATCCACAGCACATGCCCGGCTCCGACCACCTTGACCTTGCCCACGGCCGACTGGTTGCTCATGACAGCCTCCGTATCTCTTGAAGGACTCTCCCCGGCAGGATCATGCCTCCATCGGTTGGGATGTGACGACTCAAGAGCCCCATGAAACTCACCTCCGCCCGGCCGAGGACGGCCATCTTGACGTCGTCCACCATTTGTCCCAGGCTGTCCTCTATCACCAGGAACCGGCATCCCTGGTTGGCCTTTTCGTTGAGCACCTGCGAAGGGAACGGCCACAAGGTTATGGGCCGGATGAGGCCCACTTTGCGGCCCTCGGCTCGAGCGCCACTGATTGCCTCTTTGCAGACCCGCGAGACGTACCCGTAGGCCACCAGCAGCAACTCTGCGTCATCCGTTCGGTAGGCCTCGTACCTCACCTCAGAATCCTTCATCTGTTGATACTTCTGGCCGATGTGCTCCAGCCAGTAGACGTAGTTGGGATACCCGCGAGGCGGCGGCGCAGTGCCAGGGTAGGTATGAATATAGCGTCGGACCTTATCTTTCTGAACATCCCGTCCCCTCACCGCCCAGGTCTTCTCCGGCAACGGGCCAAAGTGCAGCTTCTTAGCTTCCAGTGTTTCCGCCACGAGGCCTAGGATGCCATCCGACAAAACCACTACCGGATTGGAGTACTTGTCCGCCAAGTAGAACGCCATCTGGACCAGATCGTGCGTTTCCTGTACCGAGGCTGGAGCCAGGACGATATTCTTGTAGCCTCCGCCACCCCCGGTCCGGGTCACGCAGAGATAGTCCATCTGGGCATGCCGGATGCTCCCTTGCCCCGGCCCACCCCTCTGCACCAGAACGACGACGCAGGGCAACTCGGCTGCTGCCAGATGGGACATACCCTCCTGCATCAGACTCCATCCGGGGCTGGAGGTGGACGTCATCACCCGGAAGCCCGCGGCCGCACCTCCAAAGAGCATCATGATGGCACCGGTCTCGGATTGCGTCTGGACAAAGACCTTGCCCCGCTTCGGCATCTCTTTGGCGAAGAACTCGGGGATCTCATTCTGTGGAGTGATGGGGTAGCCAAAGAAGCCGTCGCATTCCGCCGCCAAAGCACCCCACCCAACAGCCTCATTTCCTTGAACCAGCATTCTATCCGTCATCCCAGACTCCCGCTTCCAGAATTTGCCAGGCAAAGGCTAATGTGCACAAGCCCGCTCACTTCACGAGTTACTATCCACGTACCTGTACACTTCGATAGCCATATGGGGGCACATCCAGCCACAGATCCCGCAAGAGTCGCAGCGCTCAGGATCGGCGAAAACCGGCAGCACATTCCCCCGGGGGCTGAACTTGTCGACCGACATGACCACGCACTTGCGCTTGCAGAACTCCTGGCAGTATCCGCAGCCTTGGCAGAGGGTCTCGTTTATGACTATCTCTCCCCTAGCCATCATCCTTTTCCTCCGCATTGGCGCTCACTGCGCATGCCTCGTCTTGTATTGCTCCAGTATCTCGATGAAGAAGTCAATTCTCTTGTGAGTTGCCTCTTCGCTATAGTTCCGGACATCGACGATATCCCCTTCCAGAAGCAGTACCGGCTTGTCCGTATGCTTCTTGAGCACGTTTATCTGGTGCAACTGGCCTGTATGTATGGTCCGGCAGGTCATGGCCTGGTGGAAGACCACGCCATCCAGTTTGTAGTCCTCGATTAGCTCCAGGAAGTATTCCACCCAGGGATCGCCCGTGTGCCCTCTGGCCTTTTCAAACCGCTGCGTCATGGAGTCGTAGAATCGCCAGGCAATCCGTTCGATGGGGTCTGCCACCGCGTCCGGTATCTGGGGAGACGGCGGCGGGTGGTATACCACCTCTATCGGAAACACTGCCCCTCTGCTTTCGAAGTAGTTGAAAATCACCAGGCCGTACCAGGGCGGCAGGCTGAGCGCCCACAACAGGCGATACTTCTCATCGGCGATAGTGCCGATCTTGTGGTCCACCCTGTACTTGATCTCGTCGTACAGCTCACGGTAGAAGTCATATGCCGGTTGCGTGCCCATCATGAAATAGCCCGGCACCATGGCATTCAGGGCGTCCTCCGTTGGCATCGGCGCGGGCACTGCCTTTCGCAAGTCATAGGTGTCACTCCATAGCCTGATGGTCTTCTCGCTGAGATCGACAACCTGGCTCAACCGGTCCCAGTCCATGCGCCGGCCTGTCCGCTTCTCCAGAAACTTGACCAGCTCTCTTAACTCTTCCGCCACGTATTTTATGTAGTACTCCCGGAACTCCCGGAAGTCCGCATGGGTATAGTAGTGCGACGGGTTGAGCAGGCCGAGAACGTGTGTGGGCGAGTCAGTGTAGCGCTGGGCCGCCTGATACCACTTGTATCTGGGGTCGCAGATCATCATGCCGGTCCCCAGCATCACCGTAGGCTGCTCCATTCCGCCGTCGGGGGAGTTCGGCGGCATTGCCCCACCCAGATCGCGGCGCACGGCGTCGAATCCCAGTCCGCAGGTGGCATAGGTGCACAGGTTCCTCGGGTAGCCTTCAGATTCAGCTTTCGCCAGGAATGGCTCCGCGGCCATCTTGGCGGCGCAAAGGCCGGCGTAGTTCTCCGTTCCCACCGTAACAATGTCCATGGCCCTCAGGATGTCATCATAGGCACTGGCGATAAAGAGGTAGGCAATCGGCTCTTGCCTGGCGCGGGCCTCGTGGGCCTTCTGAGCCAGATCCTTCACCATGAGGCGCACTCTCTTAGAGGTCTCCGTTGATTTCTGCGCGGTGGTCTTCTCTCGCGGTCCTTCCACAGGGCCTCCTTCTAAGCGATCGTCTCAAGGAACGCCTGAACCCTTGTCTTCAGCCTGCCCATGGCGCCTGTCTGGTACTCTTCTTCGAGGCGCAGCACCGGCACATTCTTGCTTATGAGGTACTCGGTCACATCAGGTGCGTCGAAGGCATGGGTATCGCAATACATGATGACGTACAGGATGACGCCATCCACCTTGAAATCCTGGACGAACCGGTAGAGGTAGCCAAATCGATTCTCCAGGTCCTCCTGGTGGGTTCCGGGACTCTGCCGGAAGGTTCGCGGGCAGTTGATCTTCTCCAGGTAGCTCTGGGCGATCGCGGCGACGGGATTGCCTGCCGTGCCAACGTCGAACCAGTACGGCCTGGTGCCGTGGCAGAGATCATCAACCACGACTCTGGCGCCGCCTTGCTCCACCATCTCCAAAAAAGGCACATCATCGTTGCCCGTGCCATAAATCATCAATCTAGGCGCTTTCCTCTTCTTGTTGACATAGCGCCTCTCCCTGACTTCGGGCATGAGGCTCTCCAGCAACTCATTTCCTTCGGCCACCGGCAGACTCGTGATCGCCCCTATGACTCTGGTCATCTCCGCACCTGAAATCATCGGCGGTTCTCCCTTGCGGAACTCGTACAGTTGGCGCACCAAAGCCCTCTGCCTATTGTGCAAGGTGATGGACCGGTGCAAGTCTTCATCCGTGATCTCTCTTCCGGTGTATCTCTCCAGGCTCTTGCGGAAAACATTCAACTCAGCCTCGAAGAACTCCAGGGAGGCCTTCGAGGTCGTGTGGGGGACATTCACGAAGTGGCCATACTCGTGTTTCACGGTCTGCGCCCAGATCCCATACAACTTCACTATGTTGTCACACGAATGCGGAATGACAAAGCCATCTAGGAACGAGTAGTTCCCGGCGAGGGCGAGGTCCAACACACTGCGGGTGAATGAGCAGGCGATGGTCTCGAGGTGGTGTTCGGCCAGTTCTGCCGGTCTCCTCATGCTTCCCGCCATCCTGTACGGAACAAGACCGGCGGCAGTAATGAACTCCACCGGGGCAAAGGTGCACAGATATCCTATGACTTTCTTACCCTTGGTCTGGAGTTCCCTGGGCCTCTTCGACCGATCACGGAATACTTCCTCAACCTTGGCCATGCCACCACTCATAGTTCATCGTCTCCTCTAGCCAGATCGACCTGTGAGCAGCCTTCTGACTGTCCTCCGAATGACAGAAGCAGGCTGACCATAGCGGGCCTCCGCGCACGAGGCGCCACTTCTGACGGGCTGGCCCGTCTACTATTCAAATGACCTCTTCCTCCTTCAGTTTGGTGATGTCATCCCAGCTATAGCCAAGGAGGTCGATCAGTATCTCCTCCGTGTGCTGCCCAAACTCGGGAGCCTCTCTCCTGATAGACATGGGCGTCTTGCTCAAGGCCACAGGAAAACCTACGGTCTTCGTGGGGCCAAAGACCGGATGATTGAACTCGGCCACATAGTCGTTAGCCAGCACTTGAGGATCCTGCGTGACCTCCAGGGTATTGTTGATCGGCGCGAAGACCAGGCCATGAGCCTTGAATATCCCGGTCCACTCCGCGCGGGTCTTGGTGGCGAATGTCTCGTCAAGAATGGAGATCAGCTTCTGGCAGTTCTTCATCCTGTTGTCCATCGTGTTGAACTGAGGGTCCCTTTCCAGCGCCTCCAGCCCCATCGCTTTGCAGAGCAGCGGCCAGAACTTGTCGGGAGACAGATGGGCCAGAGCTACCCACTTGTCATCGCCGCACTTGTAGTGGTTCCAGAGTGGATTGCCGGCGTTCTTTCTGGCGATCCTCATCCCCCACAGATTAGCCATGGTGCAGAACACCATGGGATGCCCCTGGAGAAACACCATTCCACCGAGAATAGATGCATCAACCTTCTGCCCAATCCCTGTGCGTTCCCTGGCGTAGAGCGCGGATACCACGCCAAAGGCGGTCATCACCGCTCCCGTCTGATCCGCGATGCCGCCTTGAATGGGTATGGGATCCATTCCGGGCTCCCCGGCTATGGCCATGAGGCCTGACCTGGCCAGTGCCGTGTAATCTGCAGAAGGCTCGTCTTTGTCCGGCCCCTTTGGGCCCCAGCCGGAGGCATGGGCGTAGATGAGGCTCTGGTTGTACTTGAGGAGTGTGTCATAGTCCATTCCCATTCTTTCGGCCACACCCGCACGGAAGTTCTGAACAAAGACGTCCGACTTCTCCACCAGCTTGTAGACGATCTCCTTAGCCTTCGCCTTCCTTAAGTCCAGAGTCAGGCTTCTCTTGTTTCTATTGCCGGCTTCAAAGTACGGGTTCCTGAGGACTTCCTTCCCGCCCACCATGGCGCCGGCTACTCTCACCATCCCCCTCCCCACATCGCCGCCGACGCGTTCCTCTATCTTGATCACATCTGCTCCCAGATCCCCCAGGATCATACTTGCCACCGGCCCCTGCTGGAATATTGTCCAATCCAAGACCCTGATACCCTCAAGTGCCCCAGCCATGTATTGACCTCCTTAATCCAGATCCAGGCTGATAATGTACACCTTTACCCCGTCCTGTCGAAGCCTCAGCTCACTACATCTGGCAATTCACGTTTCTTCTTGAAGGTTGACAACTTGCTTTGTCGCTCACTATCATGCAGCACATTCAGTAGCGAGTGACCGGATTCTGCGCCAACCCCACCTGACCGAAACAGACTCTGCAATGGCATTTGCGTATCGCGCCGCAATGATGCGAATCCCCACAACTGCTGAAGGCAGTGATCGCCTTGTCGCGGAAGAGCCTTGAAGGGACATGGCGGGCGACTCCCGACCAGGGTGCCAAAGCTGAAGAGAAGCCTCAGCGCCGGCAGCATGTATGCGGTCCGTGAACCGCTTCCAGCCTGGGATGGGCCTGTCATCATAGATAAAGGAAGCCTCCGGCGTCTAGGCTTTGAGGCCGGCAATGATGCAACTAACGGTGCACATGGGCGGTTGACCGCCCATGTTGTGGGTTAAGCCTAGCTGGGGATTTTTGATCTGCCGTGGGCCAGCCTTCCCTTGGAGTTGCTTATAGATCTCGTACATCATCCTTAGCCCACTGGCCCCTATGGGATGCCCAAAACACTTGAGGCCTCCATCTGGGTTGATGGGGATATCACCTCCCAAAGCGAAGGCTTCAGCATCTACGTCCTCTCGCACCTTGCCCCGTGGGCTGAACTGGAGGTCCTCCATGATAGTGGCCTCAGTGATCGAGAAGCAGTCGTGGACCTCTGCCATGCTGACCTCATGGCGGGGGTTCTTGATCCCTGCCTCCGCGAAGGCCGTCAGCCCGGCCCGATAGGTCTCCTCAATATGCGTATAGTCGTAGTCGCTCCTGACTGTTCCGTCAGCCGGCCCAACACATATCTGCAACGCTTTGATGAATACCGGATCGAGATTGAACTTTCGTGCCTGGTCAGCCGGAACGACAATTGCGGCAGCCGCTCCGTCGCTCACTCCGCAGCAGTCAAACAACCCGAGAGGCCAGGCGATGATGGGTGCGTTCACCACCCGCTCCAAGGTGATTTCCCTCTGAAAATGCGCCTTAGGATTGAGCGAGCCGTTGTGGTGGTTCTTGACCACTATCTTGGCTAACATGGTCTTGCCGTCATTGGGGCTGAGGCCATACCGGGCAAAGTACTTGGTCGCCATCACGGCGAACATGCCCGGGGCCGTGGCGTTCGGGGCTACGTTTGCCGATGGCAGGCCTCCCGTGACCGGAATACCGGCCTGTCCCGTGTCTTTCATCTTCTCCACACCAACCACCAGGGCTATATCACATACCCGCGCAGCGACAGCATACGATGCATTCCTCAGGGCATCAGAACCAGTAGCGCACATGTTCTCCACACGTGTGACTGGCTTGTACTGCAGTCTCAGCGGCGCGCTGAGACCCAGCCCCGCCATTCCTGACGTTGTGTCAGCAACGGTGCCTAGCCAGCACGCTTGGACGTCCTTTGGCTGAATACCAGCGTCCTGGAAGGCCTCATAAGCAGCTTCGACTACCAGGTCCGATGGACTCTTGTCCCAAAGCTCGCCAAACTTGGTACACCCCATGCCTACTATGGCGACTCTATCTTTTACACTCTCAGCCATCTTAGTTGTCCTCGCATCTCATAGGTCGTGTCTTCCAGTAGTAGTTGTGGATGCCTCGATCGGAGTAGAGCTTTCTAAAGGTCATTTCCACCCGCATGCCCACCTCCAACCTGGTGGGGTCTCGGTCAGTCATATCGAATACGCCCCGTCCTCCCCCGTCAAAGTCCACCACGGTAAACGTGGCTGGAGGATCGGTGCTGGCAGCCAGGTTGTCCTGAGTGAAAGTGAAAATGGTGGCCTTCTTGTTGGCAAATCGGTAGGGTTCAAACCGGTCTTTCGATTGGCACACTACGCATATTCGGATGGGTGTGACGCCTGTAGTGAAGTTGGCCGAGGGGTTGACGTATTGTGGCGTGCTGCAGTTCAGACAGCGCACACCGTAGAGGGCCAGTATCTCCCTTCTGTTCCTCCACAGAGACGAAAGAGAGGTCGCCGATTGCTCCGGTCGCCGGGCGGCCTCCAAGGGGATGATCCCCCGCCAGCGCAGATAGGTCTCGTAGTTGGCCAGCATCCTCTTGGATTCGAGGTGTTTCTTGATTCCCCGCCTTTCCCCCAGTTTTTCCAGGGCTGGAGTCGTTCGGAGAACAAACGCGTCTGCCCCATTGCCGTAGCTGGCAAACAGTATCCTCTGCCCGGACTTGGCTTCCTCCAAGGCAGCCACCAACATCATGGTGGCCATAGCAGCCCCGGTGTTGCCCAGGGCAAGGAACATGGGATCCTGCAGCTTGGTGGCATCAAACTTCAACCTCCGCCCCACTGCAGTGTGCCTCATCACATTGGTGGGCGCATCATATACCACCTTGTCGAAGGCCTCGGGTCCCAGGCCGCTTTTCTGCATCAGCGCGGAGATTGCCTCCGGAAGCAACGCAGAGTAGCCCTTGTCCAAGACCATGCGGTCCTCCCAAGAGCGAACAAAAACGTCACTGTCAGTCCGCCACACGCCGGAGAACTCGTCCGTGATATGAGAGGACCCCTCGATCTCAGCAATGACATTGTCCTTACCTAGAAGGACGGCTGCAGCACCACTTCCCAGGAGTTGTTCAGCATCTCCCGAAGGTGCCCCGAGGCGACAGTCCGCTATGGCTACCAGGACATTCTTGGCTGAGCCGGCATTGATGGCATCCAGCGCCGCAGCTATGGCCGTGGTCCCGGCTCTCAGAGTCCCGGTGACATCCATCGTGCGAATTCCAGGTGGTAGATCCAAAGCGGCCACCAGAATGCTGGCGCCCAGCCTCTCCTTGTAGGGAGATGTGGTGGTGGCGAAGAAGACAGCGTCAATCGACTTCTGATCCATGCCCTTGAGACAGTCAGAGGCCGCCTCCATGGCCATGGTAATGCTGTCCTCATCGTAGCTGGCCACTGCCGTCTCCCCCGGAATGGCGAAACCACCCCAGGCGCGATAGAATTCGGCCCGGTTCATGCGGTGAATGGGAATGTATGCGCCGTAGGATACTATTCCAGCCATAAGCCCCCCAGTGACCTCAGATTGAAAAGTAAGACACTCCCAACTTCAGGCATATAGATTCGACCTCAAGCATCATACCATGTCTCGATGTCTTGATCTAGGATTTCCCATATCAACTCGTAGCCCTCTCCCCGGGTATGGGGAAGCCGCCCCAGAACCTGTAGAATACGTCGCGCTCCATCCGCCCCAGCGGTATGTACGCACCATAGGATCCAATCCCGACCATCAGGTACCTCCTCTGAGCAATCTAAGCGCGCCCTTTCCGTCGATTGAAGTAGCCTGCTGCTCGTATCTTCTCTTTGCCAAGCCGAGAGCGTAAGAGCTGCCCCAAGCTC
>CAZTYW010000064.1:0-11437 GCA_964617695.1 uncultured Dehalococcoidia bacterium | reverse complement strand
GGCATGGACTGGCAGGTAACAGCGACAAACGTCAAGTGCGACTACGTGGGCGACTTCGCCGTGATTATGGTGCACGGAGACGGGACGACCAAGTGCGCCTTCGTCAACAAGCACAGCAAGGTTAAGAGCGGTAGCAAGAAGCTCATCAACTGCAAGTGGCCGAGTTGTCCTTTGGTGAGCGACTTTCGAGAGCGCGCTTTCACCATGTAGCGAGGGAGGCACGGCACCCTGCGGTAACAGGTCCATTTGAACGGGGTGGGGATTTGGCTGCAGTCAGTATGGGGCATGTATCAGACAGACGCCCCCATATTCTTCCTCCAGGAATTCCAGGAGCACTTTTCTATCCATGGCGCGCATAACACCAGACAGATTCACTGAACAGGCCCAGGAAGCTCTTGCAGCATCGCAGGAGTTGGTCAGGCAATACGGGCACAGTCAGTGGGACGTCGAGCACATCTTGCTCGCTCTGCTGCAGCAACAAGATAGCCTGACGGCCAAAGTGCTGAGCCAGCTTGGGGTAGACGCCGACGCAGTCAAACGTGACGTAGAATCAGCTTTGGAGAAGGCGCCCAAGATCGCCCACGAAGCAACTCAAATCTATGCCACGCCTCGGGTTGCGCGTCTGCTTGAGACCGCCAGCACCGAGTCCGATAGACTCATGGACGAGTTCATAGGCACAGAGCACCTTCTCATAGCTATTGCCGGCGAACAGCAAGGGGAGGCAACAGGCATTCTCCGGGCGGCTGGAGTTGACCAGGAGGGCATCTACCGCGCCCTTCAGGATATTCGCGGCGGTCACAGGGTCACCGACAGGCGGGCAGAGAGTAAGTACCGCAGCCTGGAGAAATATGGAAGGGACCTCACCGCGCTTGCCAGGGAAGGCAGAATCGATCCAGTCATCGGCCGGGACGAGGAAATCCGGCGGGTGATGCAGATCCTCTCACGACGCACCAAGAACAACCCCATAATCATAGGCGAAGCAGGAGTGGGAAAGACGGCTATCGCCGAGGGGCTGGCCCAGAAGATTGTAGCGGACGACGTGCCCGACTCATTGAAGGACAGGAGGATGATCGCGCTGGACATGGCTGCCCTGGTAGCCGGGAGCAAATTCAGGGGCGAGTTTGAAGACAGGCTGAAAGCGGTCATCGACGAGGTTCGCCTCGGGCAAGGCGAATTCATCCTGTTCATTGACGAGTTTCACACTGTAGTTGGAGCCGGAGCCGCAGAGGGAGCCATCGACGCCAGTAACATACTCAAGCCCGCGCTGGCTCGCGGGGAGCTCCAGTGTGTCGGAGCTACCACACTCAGTGAGTATCGAGAACACGTCGAGAAGGACAAGGCACTCGAAAGACGGCTTCAGCCGGTTTTTGTCGGCGAGCCCACCGTCGAGGCCACGATCGAAATGCTGCGCGGCCTTCGTCCCAGATACGAGGCACACCACAAGATCGAGATTGCAGACTCAGCCCTGGTCGCCGCCACCAAACTGTCCCACCGCTATGTCACTGAGCGCTTCCTGCCAGACAAGGCGATCGACCTGATTGACGAGGCAGCAAGTAAAGCCCGCATCGACCTCGACAGTGCCCCACCCGAGGTGAAGGAGTTGGAGCAGCAGATTCAACGCCTGACCGACGAGGAAGAAGCAGCGTCTCAGAAGCAGGACTACCAGCGGAGCGCTGAACTGAGGTCAGAGATCCTTCGGCTCCAGGACGAGTACAAGCGGGCCAAGGCAGCATGGCTCGAGGACAGGAGGATCGATGCCTCGGTGGACGAGAGTGATATTGCTGAACTCGTCTCCAAATGGACCGGGATCCCTGTTTCCCGCATGATGGAAGGTGAGGCCGAGCGACTGGTCAACATGGAGGAACGACTTCACGACAGAATCGTCAACCAGGAGCAAGCCGTAGTCGCCGTCTCGGAGGCAATAAGGCGTGCGAGAGCAGGCTTGAAAGACCCCAAGAGGCCCATTGGTAGCTTCATCTTCCTGGGACCGACAGGTGTGGGTAAGACGGAGCTGGCTCGGGCCCTGGCGGAGTTTCTGTTTGACGACGAGAACGCTATGGTGCGACTGGACATGTCTGAGTACATGGAGAAGCATACTGTGTCCAGGCTCATCGGGGCTCCGCCCGGATACGTTGGCTATGAGGAGGGAGGCCAGCTTACAGAACTCGTGCGCCGTCGCCCCTTCCGCGTCATTCTTTTCGACGAGGTGGAGAAGGCACACCCAGACGTCTTCAACATACTCCTCCAGATTCTGGAGGACGGGCGGCTCACTGACGGGCACGGGCGGGCCGTGGACTTCAAGAATGTGGTGGCAATCATGACCAGTAACCTGGGCACCCAGGACCTTCAGCGGCAGGCCATGGGATTTCGCCCTGGCAAAGAGATAGACCAGGAGAAGCTACGTCAGACCATCAGCAGCGCCCTGAAGCAGGCGTTCCGTCCCGAACTCCTGAACCGAATAGACGAGATAATTGTCTTCGAGTCCTTGACCGAGGAGCACCTCAAGCAGATCGTCGACCTTCTGCTGAAAGACGTGCAGAAGCGCCTCTCGGAGCGCGGGATCACAATGGAACCTACGGACGCCACCAGGTCATGGTTGGTCAAGGAGGGTTACGATCCAATGTTCGGGGCCAGACCACTGCGCAGGGCAATCCAGCACAACGTGGAGAACCCCGTCTCCAGGAGAATTCTGACCGGGGATTTCCTGGAAGGAGACACGATCGTCGTCGACACAGCAGCAGAGGGGCTGACCTTCAGCAAGAAGTAGTCGATGAAGGCGCTGCTACAAAGAGTGACTCAGGCTTCGGTTAGCGTTGAAGGTGAGAAGGTAGCTGAGATTGGACCGGGGTTGGTGGCGCTGGTGGGGGTAGCCAGGGGAGACTCCGAAAGCGATGTCCGGTATCTCGTTGACAAGATGGTGAACCTGCGCATCTTTCCAGACACCGAGGGCAGGTTCAATCTCTCACTCTTGGACGCAGGCGGACAACTGCTGGCTGTGAGCCAGTTCACCCTGCTGGCCGATACCAGGAAAGGCCGCCGACCCAGCTTCGTACAGGCTGCTGAACCACAGGAAGCCGAGGCCCTATTCAACAGTCTTGTCCAGGCCGCCAGGGCGACAGGCATCCAGGTGGCGACTGGACGTTTTCAGAAGCACATGCTGGTGGACATTCAGAACGACGGGCCAGTTACCATCCTGTTGGACAGCAAGCCCTGAGAGGCTGGTCGGAGCCGCCCTCACCCTACTGGGAAGCGCCGGACTGGTTCATCTCCAGAGGAGGGAGGCGTAGCTGCAGGTCAGCCAGGCTTTCAAATCCCTCCTGTTCCTCTTCACCCTCCTCAATAGGTGTGAGTTCAGGACTGACCACCAACTCTTCCTCGGACAGGCAACGCGCCGGGATCAGCCTGCCGATGATGACATTCTCTTTGAGTCCCACAAGCCTGTCCGTCTTCCCACTAATTGCCGCCTCTGTGAGCACCCTGGTGGTCTCCTGGAACGAAGCAGCTGCCAGCCAGCTATCGGCATTCAGAGCGGCCTTGGTGATCCCCAGAAGAGCCGTCTGAGCCGTGGCAGGCTCGCCCGCCTCAGCTACGACCCTGGCATTTATGTCCTCAAAAGTATAGCGATCAACCAGGTCACCGGGAAGAAGTTCAGTGTCACCGGGGGAATCTACCCTCACCTTCTGCAACATGCGGCGCACGACGATCTCGATGTGCTTGTCGTTGATGTTCACACCTTGGGAACGGTAGACCTTCTGTATCTCATCCACCAGGTACCGCTGCGCTGCTTCTCGTCCCTTGATGCGCAGGATATCCTGCGGATTGACGTGGCCCTCAGTGAGCTGGTCACCAGCCCTTACCTGAGAACCGCTTTCCACCCGGATGCTGGCCGTAAAGGGAGCATAGTACTCCTCTTCCTCCTTCTCCTCATAGCTGATGACCACGTTGTTGCCCTCAACGCTCACTGTACCGCTGACAGGAGCCAAGAGCGGCCCCGGCGACAATGAAGTCGTCTCCTCGCCCCCCGATTCATCGGTCTCGGAAGCCGGCCTGGCCAGGATTTCGCCCACGTTCACCCACTGGCCATCACCGACCTGCAACTCTGCACCTGAGGGTAACGCGTACTCATTGCGATATGACTCGGAATTCGCAATCCTGATCTTGTATCCGTCCTCGGCAGGAAGCACCTCAGCAACACCATCGATTTCGGATATAATGGCCTGTCCCTTCGGCACCCTCGCCTCGAAAAGCTCCTCCACCCGAGGCAAACCGCTGGTAATATCCAGGCCCATCACACCCCCGGTATGGAATGTGCGCAACGTCAACTGGGTGCCGGGCTCTCCAATGCTCTGTGCAGCGATGATACCCACCGTCACGTGCTCGTCCACGAGCTGGCCTCGAGACAGATCAACGCCATAGCAGCTCCGGCATATGCCCTGTCTGGACTGACAACTGAGAGGCGACCTCACATAGACCTCGCCTATCCCCGACGAGACGATGCGTTTTGCCTTCTCATCATCTATCTCCTCGTTCCGGTCCACTATGACCGTACCATCAGCCGGGTCCGTGACTTTCGCTGCAGCCACGCGCCCCACGATGCGCTCATACAGGGAAGGCAGGAAGGAGTCCTTCGACTCACCTAACCAGATGCCGGAGGTCGTTCCGCAGTCATCCTCAAGGATGATGACATCCTGCACAATGTCAACAAGACGCCTGGTGAGATAGCCGGCGTCCGACGTACGTAGCGCGGTATCGGCCAGCCCCTTTCGGGCACCGTGGGTCGAGATGAAATACTCAAGCACGGACAGCCCCTCATTAAAGCTCGACCTGATCGGAAAATCTATGATCTTGCCGGAGGGATCAGTCATCAGACCTCGCATCCCAGCCATTTGCCTGATCTGCGAGATATTACCCTTTGCTCCCGAGGTTGCCATCATGTACACGCCGCCGTAGCGGTCCAGAGATTGGGACACTCTTTCAGTGATCCGGTCCGTGGCC
This sequence comes from uncultured Dehalococcoidia bacterium, assembly GCA_964617695.1. Taxonomy (GTDB): domain Bacteria; phylum Chloroflexota; class Dehalococcoidia; order UBA2247; family RBG-13-53-26; genus CAZTYW01. The sequence continues at coordinate 6,442 of CAZTYW010000064.1, read as the reverse complement.
TCTGTCCATACTTCAACCGTACTGCTGTATCGCTCGTCATCGGTGATCAGGCCGCGGTAGTATTGGTCCTCGATCTGGGCGACTATCTGTTCAGCCTCTTTGAGAACCTGGGCTTTGGATTCCGGCACTCCCAGATCACTGACGCTGATGGTGATGCCCGATCGAGTGGCGTACCGGAACCCCAATTGCTTTATGCTATCGGCAACGGCCGCAGCCTCCTCGTTACCCAGAAGCCGGATGCAATGGGTGATAATCTGCTTCACATTAGCCTTGTCGACCACCTCATTGACGAAGCCAATCTCCGCGGGCAGGACACTGTTGAAGACAATCCGGCCCAGCGTCGTCTTGATATACCGCCCGGTATCAGGAGTGCGTACCTCTATCTCAGCTCCCAAATCAACGACGCCGAGATTGTGGGCTACTTCTGCGTCTTCGAAGGAGTTGAAACGCATGCCCTCGCCCCTGGCTCCCGGCCTGGGAATGGTCAAATAATAGCAGCCCAGTACCATATCCAGGGTCGGCGTGATGATAGGCTCACCATTGCTGGGCAAGCGCATGTTGTGAACGCTGAGCATCGCCTTCCTCGCCTCTTTCACTGCCGCCCTTGAAAGAGGAACGTGCACCGCCATCTGGTCGCCGTCAAAGTCGGCGTTGAAAGCCGAGCACACCAGTGGGTGAAGTTGGATAGCGCTGCCTTCGATCAGCACCGATTCGAAAGCCTGGATGCTCAGCCGGTGCAGTGTGGGAGCGCGGTTGAGAAGGACAGGTCTCTCTTTGACAACCTCCTCCAAGATACTCCAGATCTCAGGTCTGGCTCTCTCCACCATCCGCTTGGCGCTCTTGATGTTGGCGGCAAGGCCCTGCTGGACCAGGCGAAACATCACAAAAGGCTTGAAGAGTTCCAGCGCCATCCGCCTGGGCAAACCACACTGATGCAGCTTCAGCTCAGGCCCCACGATGATCACCGATCTTCCGCTGTAGTCAACCCTTTTGCCCAGGAGATTCTGGCGGAACCGCCCCTGTTTCCCGCGGAGCACGTCTGAGCGCGACTGGAGAGGCCGGTTGCCAGCACCCGTGATGGCCCTCCTTTGTCTACCGTTGTCAATGAGGGAATCCACCGCCTCCTGCAGCATCCTCTTCTCATTGTGAATGATTATGTCAGGCGCACCCAGATGTAGCAGCCTCTTCAGGCGATTGTTGCGGTTGATCACTCTGCGATAGAGATCATTGAGGTCACTACTGGCAAATCGCCTTCCATCAAGTTGTACGATCGGCCGCAGGTCAGGTGGCAGAACCGGCAGAACAGTGAGGATCATCCACTCAGGTTTGTTCCCGCTGCGACGAAAGGCTTCCGCAACCTGCAATCTCTTGATAGCCTTCTTGCGTCTTTGCCCCGAAGCCGAATTGATCTCCTGATGTAGCTGACCGTGGAGTTCATCCACATTGAGGTTCCTGAGGATGCTCAGAATGGCCTGGGCTCCTATCTCCGCCTGAAAGACATTCCCGTACCTGCGTCTTAGCTCCCGATACTTGCTTTCGGTGAGCAATCGGTGCTCCTGCAGTTCCTCCACTTCCTTGATCCTTGCCTCAAGCTCCTTGTCCAGGCGCATCCGCTCCTCGGGGTCAATCTCTTCCCTTTGTAGTAGTTCCTGGCGCTCTTCCTGCGCCCGCTGTATCGCCTCCTGCTTTGCCGTCGCGTTGACTCGGGTTATGATATGCTGGGCAAAATAGATTACGCGCTCCAGGCTGCGCGGTGAAAGGTCAAGAAGTATTCCAATGCGGCTTGGTATCCCCTTCACAAACCAACTGTGAGCCACCGGCGCAGCTAACTCGATGTGGCCCATTCGGTCGCGGCGCACCTTTGAGTGAGTCACCTCCACCCCACACCGGTCACAGATGACACCCTTGTAGCGCACCTTCTTGTATTTGCCACAGTAACACTCGAAATCCTTGGTGGGACCGAAAATCCTCTCACAGAAAAGCCCGTCCCTCTCCGGTTTCAAGCTTCGGTAGTTTATGGTCTCAGGCTTGGTTACCTCACCCCAAGACCAGCCTCTAACCTGCTCAGGCGAGGCAAGAGATATACGTATTCCAGTAAGGCTGTCAGCGTTGATCAAAGCGCTCCCTCCTTGATGCTCCAGTGCTGCCACGTCTCAGGGTCAGCTTCTTTCCTCACCAAACAACTCGACCGCCAACCCTAGGCTCTGGAGTTCGTGTACCAGGACATTGAAGGACTCTGGTAATCCTGGAGGATAGACGTCCTCACCCTTGGTGATAGCTTCGTAAGCTTTGGCTCGTCCGCTGATGTCATCGGACTTTATGGTGAGGAGTTCTTGAAGAGTGTGGGCAGCCCCATAGGCCTCCAGCGCCCAGACCTCCATCTCGCCAAACCGCTGCCCACCAAACTGGGCTTTTCCGCCCAAAGGCTGCTGCGTAATGAGTGTATATGGGCCGGTGGAACGGGCATGTACCTTGTCCTCCACCAGGTGGATCAATTTCATCACATAGATGTAGCCCACCGTTACGGGCTGATCGAAGGGCATGCCGGTTCGACCGTCACAGAGCGTCATCTTCCCATAAATAGGTGGAGAGACACCCTTTTCTTTGCTGACCTGGTCTACCTGCCGGGCCAAGCGTTTGTCAGAAAGACCTTCGACAGCTACCCCCAATCCCTTGAGCCAGAGGCGGAGGCAAGCCTTCTTGGCTTCACCCACGTGCTTCTTGTCCAGTATCTTGGTTCCCTTCAAGCCCTGTGCGTCAAGCCACTTCTTACTTTTCTCCATCCTCTGCTCCGCACTCAGGCTCCTGTCGACGCCAGCTTGCCGGACAATCCAGGCTTTGGCGAGTACGTCCTCGATCTCCTCACTCGTTGCTCCCTCAAACACAGGGCAGTCCACCTTGAAACCAAGTTCCTCAGCAGCCCAGCCCAGGTGCGCCTCAAAAATCTGTCCCAAGTTCATGCGGGAGGGGACACCAATCGGATTGAGAACTATATCCACCGGCGTACCGTCCGGCAGGTAAGGCATGTCTTCCTGAGGAAGAATGCGCGCGATGACCCCCTTGTTGCCGTGCCGCCCTGCAAGCTTGTCTCCCTCAGAGACCTTCCGTTTCTGGGCCACCCATACCCTCACCAGCCTGTTCACTCCCTCAGGCAACTCATCGCGATTAGAATAGATCTTGACGCCAATAACCAGACCTCTCTCGCCATGAGGAACTCGAAGTGACGTGTCTTTCACCTCTCGCGCCTTCTCACCGAAGATAACCCGCAGAAGTTTCTCCTCTGCACTCAATTCTGTCTCGCCTTTGGGTGTAATCTTGCCTACCAGGATGTCCCCTGATTCAACCTCCGCCCCGACATACACTATCCCCTCTTCGTCAAGATTCCGCAGACTCTCCTCACCCACATTCGGTATGTCTCTGGTAATCTCCTCGGCGCCCAGCTTGGTCTCTCTGGCTTCGATCTCGTACCTTTCAATATGAATGGAGGTGAACTTGTCTTCTCGCACCATCGTTTCTGAGATCACGATGGCATCCTCGAAGTTGTAGCCTTCCCAGCTCATGAAAGCGCACAGAACATTCTGGCCTAGAGACAGCATTCCGTGGTCTGTGGCCGAGCCGTCTGCCAAGACCTGCCCCTGCGCCACGCGCTCCCCTTTCTTCACAATTGGATGCTGGTTGATGCACGTCCCCTGGTTCGTGCGTACAAACTTCATCAGGCTACTGACATGCTCATCCCCGTCGTCACCTTTTGCCCTAACTGCGTCGCCGGTAACAGACACTACCTCACCATCACACTCGGCCAGAACAAGCTGCCCACTGTCCCGAGCCACCTGCCGCTCCATCCCTGTTCCTACCATCGCCGATTCGGGGCAGAGCAGTGGCACCGCCTGACGTTCCATATTGGAACCCATGAGTGCTCGGTTAGCATCGTCATGCTCCAGGAAAGGTATCAGAGAAGCAGACACCCCTACAATCTGCTTTGGCGACACATCCATGAGATCTATCTCTTCAGGCGACGCCTTGAAAAAGCGATTGCCCTGCCTAACCTCGATTCTACTGTCGCCAAACTCGTCATCGGCACTGAGTGGCGCGTTCGCCTGGGCCACAACATAGTCCTCTTCCTTGTCAGCCGAGAGATACACTATCTCCCTGGACACGAAGGGGACCACCTTTACAGCCCCGTTAAGTAAGCTTGACACCCGCTCAGCGAGCTCGGGGGTTATGCGTACACCAGCTTCAGCAACCGCCTGGCCGTCCTCGTCGGTCACCGCCTCCGCCAAGGTTCTGCCCACCAACTCGTCAGGGCTGTTCTTCACCTGTCTCACAACCTTGCGGTAAGGCGTGGTTATAAAACCGTAGTCATCCACCAGACCATACGTGGCCAGCGAGGCTATGAGCCCAATGTTCGGGCCCTCCGGCGTCTCAATGGGGCAAATACGGCCATAGTGAGAGTGATGGATGTCACGCACCTCGAAGCCGGCACGCTCTCTTGAAAGACCCCCTGGCCCCAGCGTCGAGAGACGTCGCTTATGAGTCAACTCCGATAGGGGATTCGTCTGATCCATGAATTGGCAGAGTTGAGACCCGCCGAAGAACTCCCTTATGGCTGAGATTATTGGACGGGTGTTTATCAGAGCGTTTGGCGTGACAGTCTCGACGTCGACAATGCTCATTCGCTCCTTTATGGTCCGTTCGAGATTCAAAAGGGCGATGTTCAAATGATTCTGGATCAGTTCTCCAACAGTACGCAGCCTCCGATTGCTCAAGTGGTCAATATCGTCGGGCAGCTCCATGCCTTTGTTGACCATGATGATGTGGCGTACAATGGCCACCAGGTCTTCTCGGGTAAGCGCCATGTTGTCGGTCTCGGAAATCGAGGGCTCCCGACCCAATCTCTTGCTGAGCTTATAGCGGCCAACCTTGCCTAGATTGTAGTGCCGCGGATGAAACAATAGATTATTGACGATGTTTCGCGCATTATCGATGTTAGGCAAATCCCCAGGCCGCAAGCGTTTGAAAATGTCAAGCAAGGCATCCGCTTCATCTCTGACCAGAGGCTCCTGCCTTATGCTGGCCTCAATGTACGAGTGCTCAGACGAGCTATCCAGGTCGCCGAAAAGCTGAAGCAACTCCTCGTCACTGCCGTACCCAGCAGCCCGGAGTAAGGTAGTAACAGGGAACCTCCTCTTCCCATTCACCTTCACCCAGATGATGCCCTTGCTGCTCGTCTCGAACTCGAGCCAGGCACCGTGTTCAGGTATCAATTTGCCATAGCACAATTCGGCTCCGCTTGCGATATCAGTCTCAATTGTCAGATACAGCCCGGGCGAGCGAATCAACTGGCTCACAACCACCCGCTCCGTCCCGTTAATGATGAACGTACCGGTAGGAGTCATCAGTGGGATATCACCCATGAAGATATTCTGCTCTTTGACTTCGCCACTCTCTTTGACTATCAACTGCACCTTGGCGTATAGCGGCGCCGAATAGGTGATATCCCGTTCGCGACAGTCCTTGATGCTGTGCTTGGGGTGCCCAAACTCCGAGTCCAGAAAGCGTAGCTCAAGCCGATTGCCGGTCAGATCCTGGACAGTGAGACCCTGGAGCAGTTCCCTCAACCCCTCTTCTTGAAAGCGCCGGTAAGAGTTGAACTGTACCTGGATCAGATTGGGCGTCTCCAAGACGGGGGTGATTGTGCCGAAGGAAACCCTGGGGACTTCGCCATCAAAAATGGACATACGTAAGCTCAAACCTCCATAAAGCGTAGTGTGGTGGAGACAGTAGTACTAGAAAATGAAGAAACAAGCGGATACATCCACAGTGTGGAAATTGATAGAGGAGTCCTCTTGCATAGAATAGCGGCTGAATATTATACCCGCTCTGTCAAGGCTTGTCAAGCCCGTGTACTCGTCCATATGATTAGTGACACCTAACCTCCTTTCTGTGAGTCTGGTCCCATTGGTCCAGGAACTGAAGAGGGGTTAGGTACCCCAGGGACTGATGTGGTCTTATGGGATTATAGGTTTGTTCCCATTGTAGTAGCTGGCTTCTCAAATCAGCAATATCGAATGAGCTGTCGGTCACCTGACAGAACTCCTCCGTATGGGTGCGGTGAGTTCGCTCCACACATCCATTGAGCTTCGTTGAGCGTGCCGGCAGCCCGAACAGCCTGACATTGCGTCTCTGGCATTCCTGAGAGTCCTTCTCACCATCGACGTGGACACCCGGTAGCCCTTGTGGCGCATTGGCACCACTAGCTTGTCCTTGCCCCAACGGGGATACTCCTGTCTCAGCCCCAACACCGCCGCCACCACTTCCGGCGGGGCTGTAGGCTGTCTCACTCGCCTCGGGCGGCCAGAACGGTCTTCCAGGCTTTCCAGGCACCGGGGATTGTACCGGCGCTTCCAACCGTAACAGGTCTGTGCGGAGGTACCGAAGTGAC
>CAZTYW010000063.1:0-11876 GCA_964617695.1 uncultured Dehalococcoidia bacterium | reverse complement strand
CCTTCCTTTTGTGTGTCTATATCTGGAAGGATACACCCCTTTCCTTATCTCCTGAATCTACACACTTTACGTTACGCTACCCATCCACGGGGGGACTTGACAGCAGCCTCACGAGCCTGTATAAACCTATGAGTTTTTGGGCTGAGGGTCTGAGGAGTCAGGCGGGATACGTAGCCAGGCTTTGAAGAGAGACAGGGGAGCACGCTTGCGTCCGCGCAGTACTGTTGACAAAGGGCCCCGTACGAAGGAAAGCGTAGCCACAAAACCCAGGAGAAACAGCTCGCCCAGGGGAAAAGCGCCCAGGGGCCATTTCTCAGACGGCCGTTCCGCCACGGAGCGGTCCCCGGGTTCAGGCAAGAGCCTGCTAGCCGCCAAGACGCTTCAGGTAGACTCCTCTCTGTCTGACTATATCCCTCAGAATCCGCCTTTCTTCGTCGTTTTCGTAGCCGCCTTTGCCGGCCTGGTCTTGCTGGGGGGTCTGCTGCTGTGGCTGCCGAAGGCAAGCGTCCCGGGCGAGGCTACTCCGTTCAGCGATGCTCTTTTCACCGCTGCTTCGGCGGTCAGTTGCACCGGCCTGATACTCCTCGATACCGGAGCGCACTGGAGCTTCTTCGGTCAGGCGGTGATTCTGGCCCTGATACAGCTTGGCGGCTTTGGCTTCATGCTCATCTCGGCATACCTCCTCATTGTCCTTGGCCGCCGGGTCAACCTGCTGGACTTCCGGATCAGCGACGCCCTCGATGCGTACACACGACCGGCCTGCATAAAATTCGCCCTGCAGACCATCTTTCTCACCGTACTTTTCGAGGGCCTGGGCGTGTTGCTGCTGCAACAGCGATTCGCCGCTATCATGCCCGCGGGCGGCGGACTCTGGAACGCAGTGTTTCACTCCGTCTCGGCCTTCAACAACGCCGGCTTCTTCATTGTGACCGGCGACAGCCGGTCGATATTCTATGGCGACAACTTTGTGCTTGTCACCATCAGCGCCCTGGTGGTCCTGGGAGGCATAAGCGCCCCGGTCCTCATCAGCCTGCTTGCCAGCCGCCGCTGGAAACGCCTCACTCTGAACAGCAAGATAGCACTGACTTTCACCCTGTTGCTGCTGGTGGCGGGCGTTCTGGGGATACTTGCCATGGAGTACGGCAACGAGGAGTCCCTCGGGCCTATGTCGGTGCCGCAGAAGGTGGTGCATGCCCTTTTCTGCTCGGTGAACGCCCGGACAGCCGGTTTCAGCGCCCTGGACCTGGGCGGTTTCCGCTTCCAGGCCCTGGCCTTCATCATGTTGCTGATGTTTATCGGAGGAGTGGCCGCTTCTACGGCGGGCGGCATCAAGGTAAACAGCTTCGCCGTCTTGCTGCTGACTGTGCGCTCCTACATCCTGGGGCACTCCCGCGTCCACGCCTTCGGGAGGCAGATACCCGAGGGGCGGGTACACGAAGCGATAACGGTCTTTGCCCTGTCTATTCTGGTGGTATGCTTCCCGGTACTGCTGCTGGCCCTGACCGAGAACATTCCAAAGGTCGACCTTCTTTTCGAGAGCTTCTCGGCCTTCGGCACCGTCGGTCTGACCACCGGGATAACCTCCAGCCTGTCTCTGGCGGGCCGGCTGGTCCTGGCCGTGTCCATGTTTGTAGGCCGACTTGGGCCGCTGACGATAGTGCTGGCCATCAGCGAGCGTCGCCGGCGTGTGGAGACCTTCGAGCCGGAAGAGGCAGTCAGGGTGTGGTAGGGGGTTGGGGGTTTGCCCCCGGGGTGAGCGTCAACCAACCGTGGCCGGTCTGGTTGCCGGGACTACCAGATTTCAATCCGAATGCCGGGGTATTCCTTCAGCAGGAGGTCCCTGATACCGTTCCGGGTATCCTGGTCCTGTATCGTCTCCACCTCTGAGACCGGCGGCGCGGTGCCGCCGCCGCGGACGTGCTTTTTCACCAGGAAGCCAGGCACCTGAATGTAGTTCCACGCCGCCGTGCCGCAGCAAGAAGCATCAATGCATGCCTGGCCCATGACGTAGACGAGCTCTCGCCCTCCGTATTCCAGAGTGTGTTCCTCTCGGGGGATGTAGTAGCCCGAAATGGTGCGCACTTCCTGCCCCAGCTCAGGGTGGGTGAACTCGGTCGTCATCTTTGATCTCCTGCGTAAATACTGGCCCTGTGATAAATTCTACAAGTGACACACAACCCAGTCAAACCTGTGTGCTGGGCAAGTTGCGTCCTCGTTCCCAGGCATCGTTCTGGCGCAGGAAACAGCCTGGCTGGCCCTGACCGGCCGGAGCTGTCCCCGTCACCTGTCGGCTTGCAGTGTCATGTGTTGCGCAAATGCAGCGGCTAGCGTCCGCAGGTCTTGAAAAACGGTGCGACCCTCCTCGCACACTCCCCACACCATCGGATTTGGCCGGTGGGGTGTGGGGCCAACGTTGTGGTACGCCCTGAAGTCAGTCAGGATGCCGAAGATCTTCTTATCCCTGGCGTACGCATACCCCAGCTCGATACAGGTGCCACTATCCACGTCCTGACCGTCGAGCAGGGCCACGACCGTGGAAGCAGAATCGAGGTGCCGCATGTCCACGTCAAAGATGCCCTTGGCATTCATTGCTTGCCCGGCCTCGAAGCCGTCCCGGTGGGGGAGAAAGAAGTCTGCCACAGGATCAAGCCTGGAAGCCCTCGCCAGGGTGTCTACCATCCGTTCCAGGAACATTCTCTCGGCTTCGGAAAAGAGCGGCCCTGATATGAATACTGATTTGCTCATGAGTCGTCTGCCCCCCAGGTGCTTATGCCGGAAGTACGGTTCGTGGTATCGATTGTCCTTGGTGATGCAGGCCGTGTCAACTGGAGCGTGTCAGGGGCTCCATCCGTGGCACTCCGGCCGGTGCAAAGGATACTGCCGTCCCATCCGGCCAACCTCGGACTGGCAGCGAAGCCATTCTGGATTTCGCACCCAAGTGTGACGCCATTGGAACCTTCGCTTGACTGGTCTTAACCCGTTCTTAATGCTGATTGGGGTATATTCATTGCGTGGGCGCGGGCGGCGCATGGCGGAACCCACGGAACGCAGTGGTGTTGCGCTGGCTGTGAGTCCAGTGCCGTGACAATCACAGGCTTGGCGAGAGGAGGCGGAGGATGAAGAGCATAGTAGAGACCGCAATCGATGATGGAAGGTTCACGACGTTGGTTGAGGCTCTAAAGGCGGCGGGCCTGGACAGCACACTCAAGGGTGCGGGTCCCTTCACAGTATTCGCCCCCACCGACGATGCATTCAAGAAGCTGCCTGCCGGTGCTGTTGAGGGCCTGCTCACAGATGTTCCGGGGCTGAAGAACATCCTCAACTACCACGTGGTTTCGGGTAAGGTGATGGCGTCTGATGTGGTCAAGCTGCAGGAAGCCAAGACGGTCCAGGGCAAGAACGTGAGCATCAAGAAGAGCGACGGCATGGTGATGATCAACGACGCCAGGGTTGTAGTCACCGACATCGAGACCTCCAACGGCGTTATCCACGTCATTGACAAAGTGCTGATGCCGCCGAAGTAGTCCGGCTCGGCTACCCCCCAGGTGCAGCCGTACCCGGCCGAAGCGGTTGTCCGGCCGGCGGAGGCTGTGCCAACCTACGGACTGGGCCTCAGACTTCTTCGAAGTTGGTGAGGCGGAGTCCCGCGGCGAGGGCTAGGAGTGGTCCCCTGGCACCGTGGCGGCTTCGCCTTCTCTGTTATCCACCAGTTGAATTCCCGGACCTGGGGTTGAAAAAAGCGCGAGTTGCGAGCTATGGGCGAGCAGAGTCAGGAAACCCGGAAGGCGGCTGTCTTCACCAGGTTGCGAAGGTACAACGCTGTGATGGGCGTGTTCCATCTGGTGCAGGCGGGGCTCATGTTTGCCCTGAGCAACGACGCTACCCTGCCACTGACAACTTCTTTCCTGGACTATGATGCTGAGACTGACAGGCTCGAAACGCTGCTGGTGACTATTGCAGAGGTCCGCATAGCGCCGTTGGTGGCGGTGTTTCTGCTGATATCGGCTGTGGCCCATTTCGCCCTGGCGTCACCGGGAATATTCGGCTGGTATGTGCGCAATCTTAGAAGGAAGATCAACTATGCCAGGTGGTACGAGTATTTTCTGAGTTCGTCCCTGATGATCGTCCTGATTGCCATGCTGAGCGGCATGTACGATCTCCTCAGCCTGGTGCTCCTCTTCGTGCTGAATGGCACCATGAACCTCTTTGGCCTGATGATGGAGCTCCATAATCAGACGACAGAGAAGACCAACTGGACTGCCTTCATTTTCGGCTCCGTTGCTGGCATAGTCCCGTGGGTCGTCGTGGCGGCGTATTTCTTTGGATCGCTTTCTCGGGCCGAAGAGACGATTCCAACCTTTGTCTATTTCATCCTGGCGTCTCTTTTTGTGCTATACCTTACTTTCCCCGTCAATATGTTCTTGCAGTACAAGCGAGTTGGCCCCTGGCGGGACTACCTCTTTGGCGAGCGGATATATGTGCTGTTGAGCCTGGTAGCCAAGTCGGCACTTGCCTGGCAGGTGTTCGGTGGAGCGCTGGCGGCCGAGGAATTCCGATAGCAGACTGGCTTCGACCGGGCATGATCACCAATTGCGGTCACGACGCTCCGCTGGCTATCCGGTGTTCTGACTATGCTCCGGTCAACCTGGCGCCAAGAAAAGCGATCCTCTCCTGCACTCTTTTGGCTGCCTGTGTTCTGCTGGACGACCCGGCAAGATCGCGGGCGAGCTTCTGGTCTCCCACTACATCGCCTACCCATTTGCTGAAATCGTTCTTCTGCTGCTTTGAGTGGTAGTCGAATGCCTCGTCCGTCATGCTGTTGAGGGCCTCGCCCAGCTCTGGCATACTCTTCAGGGTCCGGGCGTCACAGCACCAGAACGCGTTTGCCTCAGGGACCTGTCCCAGGAGCTTCTCTGCATCGTGCCTGGTTATTCTGGGCATCGCTTGTTTCCTCCTTGACTGTAGTGTTTGTTTGGTGTGCCCGCCTGGCCGGCACCTGAGCCGGGGCCGAACCACTGTGCGTCGTGTTCGTGGGGCTGGTGACGCACGCCGGCCCCGTGCTGCCGGCTTAAGGCCGGTCGGCGTAATGACGCCTCAGCTTGGAAGGCAGCAGTCCTATAAGCAGCTCAGGTGGTGTCCATAATGGCCTGGGCTGCGCCGGTGTTCCACTCAAGATACCCTGGATGCGCGCCTGGTTCTTCAGCTTGCTTATCAGGTTGTTCACCGCCGCGTCCCAGGTGAAGTAGCGCGCCGTGTGCTTTGCTGCCTTTCTGATCCTGACGCCCTCGTCAGGGTTCTCGCACAGGTACATCACGTAGTTGACGATCTCCATCGGGTCGGCTGTCTCCAGCACGAAGGCGTTGACAAAGGGAATGGCGTAGTCTTCACCGGTGCATCCTGTGAACGCTACACCGCCGGCTGCCATCGCCTCCAGGCCCACTATGCCAAATGGCTCATGTCCGCTGTTGGCCAGCACGCCGTCCGAGGCCCGGTACAGGAATCGCAGCGTCTCAAGGGGCAGATGAAACTTGATGTCGATAATGTCCGCCGGTGAGGCCTCGTGCAGTGCTGACAGGAACCCGTCCGACGACGCCGGGTCCACCGTTGCCTGTCTCACTGCCAGCCCCAGTGAGCGGGCGTTGTACATTATCTCCTCACCGTGTGGTTCGATTCCTCCTCTTGCCAGCAGCACCACTTTCAGGCCTCTCTGTTTGAGCCTGTGTACAGCCTCCACGGCTCCGTTCCAGCGCTTGTCCGGGTCCCACCTGGCTACCTTGCACAGCATCAGTTGAGCGCCGAGCGCCTGCCTCAACTTGTCCACTACCCTGTCGTCCACCGTACGCAGCAAACTTCGCGGGATGCCATTCGGAATCACGAGGGGATTCAGCCCCATTCTCCACATGGTGTGTTTCATGTATCGGCTCACTGTCGTGATGGTGGTGGCGTAGTTGAGCCGACCCCAGTTGACGCGATGGAAAGAGAAGGTGTTGTTCGCATTCCAGAAGATGAGGACCTTGTCCCTGAGGCCCTGGCTATAGAGAGCGTCGCTCAGGTGGCAGATTACCTCGGCAGTCTGCCACTCCTCGCCGAGGATGGCCACCAGCTTTCCGCGTGCCAGTGCTGGTTTGACGATGTAGTCTTTGATGTAACCAGGAATGGACTTGTTGAAGTCGTAGAGTTTCTCATTCTCGCCTTCGTACACTCCGCTCGGATAGTACTTGCTGACCCACTGGCACCAGCGGTGCAGCACGAGCTTGCCGTGGCGTCTCACCTCTTCGCCCTTGAGTTCGGGATCGCCAACGAAGAACAGGTGGGTGCGAAAGCCCATTCCTGCCAGAGTGGTGGAGAGGTGGTCTACACGCACGCCCAGACCGCCGGCACGGGAATAGCGGTCGGGTCCCTCGAAGGAAAGGATCACAAATTCGGTGTTGTCCGGCCCCAAGTCTCTTCGGGTCATGTAAGCCTTCTCTCGCTTTGGGCTGAACGGATGCTTTCCAGGGTGTCTGCCTGCTGGCAGGTAGACGTGCAGACCTGTCAACCGACCTGGAATCGGGTCAGTTCACCGCCTTTCTTTATCCATTCCCAGGCATCCCACAGGTTGCTCGCCTGGAAGTCCGGTTCCACGTCCAGTACTCTGTCCCTGGGGTTTCTGCTCAGCAATATTGCGTGCATACCGATTCTCTTGGCTCCCTTGATGTCGGCCTCGGGATCATTGCCGATATACACGCCATTTGCCGGTGGCACGGGCAGCAGGGCACACGCAACCGAAAAGAGCCTCGGATCGGGCTTGGTGAATCCGAAGTAAGTGGACACGACGATTCGGTCAAAGAACTGGTCCAGCGCCAGCATCCGTGCTTCATCCAGGGAAAAGGCCTTCTGGGCATCGGAAACGATGGCCAGCAGATAGCCGCTGCTTTTCATCTCCCTGAGTACAGGAAGCGTATCCGGGAAAAGCTCGAACCTTTCCCGGCTCAGGGCACGAAACAGCTTGCAGCACGACTCAGCCAGGAAGACGTTGTTGAGCCCCTCTTTTCTCAGTATGGTCTCAAACACGGTTTGGAGGTCTACCTCGGGGTGACACTCGCTGCTTGACTCGAACTGTCTCTTCCTCTCCAGCTCGAAGGCGGACTTCAGTTGTTGCCCGCCCATGCGCGCGCCGTAGTACTGCATGTACGAAGAAAGGTAGTTGAAGACCTCTTCCTTTCCTTCGTCCGTCTGTACGTCTATGAGCGTGCTGTAAAGGTCGAAGATCACGCCCCGTATCTCAAGCACTGCAACGCCTCGCTCAACAGACTCTTTCTATGCGGCTCACCGAGCCACTCGTTTCTGGCTATTCTGAGCAGTCCCAGAGCCATATAAACCGGGAGTCTTCGGGTTATCTGGTGGAAAAAAGCCGCATCCCGGCAACTGGTGGCGTACGCCCACAAGAAGTGCCCAATGAATGGCTCTGCAGCATGGCCGCTGCCAGTACGCCACATGAAATGGTGCTTCAACTCCGCTGCCACAAACCCCAGGTCCCAGCAGCGGTCCGCCCACTGCATTCTCTCCAGGTCGATGCCGGTTACCTGTTGGTCCTGGAAGATGAAGTTGGTGGGCGTCGCATCCCCGTGGACAATCACCTCTGTGTCGTTGGTGAAAGCGCCGTTCCCCCACAGATTGGCTGCGTATTCCTGGAACATGCTCCTCTCGAAAGATCCGGGTATTCCCGTGCTAAGGGCGTCGAGAAGTTTGTCCAGGTACTTCCTGGCCGAATCAAGGGTGACCGGTCTATCTGTCTGGCTGTTGCCGTGAAGCTTGGCGAAGAAGTTGGCCAGACATCCCAGCTTGTCGAAAAGCCTGTGAGATTGCTGCCTGTAGATGGCTTTGGCTATGTGGTAGTCGAGAGTTTTGCCGGTGGCCTTTTCCGTCACCAGCAGGGCACCCAGCTCCTTCTTTGTGCCCAGGGGCGCCACAACCTGGCAAGGGCCGCTATTCATCCCGAATCCTTCCCTGAGCGTTCGCAGGTTGAGGTATTCTTTCTGCGCCAGCGGCCACGCCCTGTCTGGCTGGATGACCCGATGCCCGAATACCTTGCCGACGGCTGAGACCTTCTTTGTCTTCTCGAAAACGAGGTAGACGGGTTTCTGCTGGCAGAGTCGTTCTGTCTCGATTTCTCCGTACGGCGGTGGCGCAAGCTGAGGGAATATGGCCTGCGTCATGTACCGGCGCAAAGCGGCAATGCCAGAGGAAGAGCCGAAGGACTCGTGGGAGAATGACGAATAGGCGTATGGTGCTTCGTCCTGCTGCGGCCCGCTGTCGTCCACCGCAGCCGACTCCTCTACTCCGAGGGCATACTCCATCATTTCTGCTCCCATTCAGGTTTCTGAACTGCGAACGACTTCCAGCATTCCAGTAGATTTCGCCCCGTTCGCCAGCCAGACGCCTGACACGCTATCTGAAGAGCCAGCTCTGGCTCTGTTGTCTTCGTGTGTGCCAGAATGTGGAGTGCCGGGACAGACAGCACCGTGGCAAGTAGCATCCTGACCTGGGCTTCCTTGCCTGTCATCCAGTTAGTGGCCCCTAGCCAATAATTCTACTGCAGCAGTCGGTTAACGGGCGCTTAATAGCGGTAACGAAGCCATTTCAAATCAGTTACATGTAGCGGGCAAAGCGGGGCTGTCTCGGTGCCGGCGTGACCCTGACGGGAGCCCCTTCACAGCTTTGAGGCTTGTGTGCTCTCGGTTGTTGGAGCTATGGTGGCGTCGTGCGAGATGCCAGATGTCCAGATTGACCGGCCCGACCGGCGAGTGCTAGCATGGGCGAAGCGGTCGCTAAAGGAGGACATAATGTCGTATAAGACCCTTGAGTTCGAGTGCCGGGACCACGTTGGCTGGCTGACCTTCAACCGGCCGGACCGGCTGAACGCTTTGTCGATGGAAATGGTGCAGGAGCTGCGGCATTTCTTTGGCAGCCTGGAGGAGCACGCGGACGTGCGCGTGGTGGTGGTGCGGGGTGCGGGACGGGCTTTCTGCGCTGGCTTTGATGTTTCCGGCCTGTCCGGGGGCATGGCCAAGATCGATTTGGAGTCTAAGATGCCCACCGGTGCCGTGACATACGGTCACATGGTGCAGCGGGCCATGAATGACCTGGTGGTGAAGATGCGCCAGGCACCCCAGCCTCTCATCGCTGCGGTTCGTGGTGCTGCTGTTGGGGGTGGTTTCACGCTCAGCATGGCGTGTGACGTCCGGGTGGTTGGTGAGTCGGTTCGGTTCAATGCCGCCAACATTCGAATAGGGTACACCGGCGCTGATATGGGGTCCTCGTACTTTCTGCCGCGGCTCATCGGACTGTCGCGGGCAGCCGAGTACATGTATACCGGTCGGATCATGGATGCCGCCACCGCGGAGCGCATTGGGTTCGTGTCCCGCGTGGTGCCGGATGCTGAACTGGATCAAGCTGTGGAGGAATTGGCCCGAGACATGCTGAACGCCACTCCGCTGGCGTTGCGGATGACCAAGGAGTTGCTGAACGCAAACATTGACGCACCGAGCTTGAGTGCGGCGCTGCAGTTGGAGGCTGGTGGCCAGCTCCTCTGCGGAATGACGGAGGATGCGCAGGAGGCAATCAAGGCTGCGTATTTTGAGAAGCGGCCGCCGATGTATCAGGACCGCTAGGTCGTGGAGAATGCTGCATGGGGGCTCGCTGGGTGGACGTCACTGGTTGGTGAGCCTGTAAAGGTTCACACCGCCCCTGTCTTCCATGGCTACCCGCCCGAGGCTCTCCAGAAACTGGAGGTGGGCCAACGTTTCTCGCGCAGCCAGGACCCGATTGGTGGCGTCCATCTCGTCCCAGGGGCCCACATCCCAGTGCACCGCGCCGGCCAGTTCCCAGGAGGTCGACGGACGGTCGGCCAGTCCTTGAGTTACCTCGCCGAGACGCTCCTCGTGGTGCTGCAGGATCTCATCCACTCGCTGGGCGAGTTTGTCGAAGGGCCTTTCGTGCGCCGGCAGGACCAGCTCCGCATCGAGCGGTCGAATCTTTCGCAAGGCCTCGAGGTACTGACCGAGCTGGTTGTAGCTGGTCAGGTGGCTGGGAGAGATGTGCGGCGTGATTTCAACCAGGACGTGGTCCCCCGAAAAGAGGACCTTGTTCTTCTCGTCAAAGAGACAGATATGCCCAGGGCTGTGACCCGGGGTCAGGATGGCCCGCAGGTGTTCCTCGCCGGCAACCTGGCACTCCTCGCCCTGGAGAAGTACGTCAGGCTCCAGACCCCTGGGAAAGAGAGCCCTGCCGAAGGTTGCCACGTCGTAGAATTGCTGGACTTGTTCCGGCGGCACGCCAAGGCACTTGACCCATTCGACCAGCCCGTCCAGAGTCCACCTCTCGTCCGAGCCGACGACGTACTGAAGGATGTTCCAGTCGTCCTGGTGCATTATCACCTTGGCCCCCGAAGCCGCCTTGACGCGCTGTGCCAGGCCGCTGTGGTCGGGATGGTAGTGGGTGAGGAAAAGCCACCGAATGTTGCCGAGGGAGACACCCAGAGCATCCAGCTGCCTGCACAAACACTCGAAGGCCCCCCTGTCGTTATAGCCACTGTCCACCATGAGCCAGCCGTGTGCCGTCTCCACGAGGTAGGATAGCGTGGTTGATGCCTCATCCTGTTCGATGAACGCGATGAGAAGGGGCACCTTCAGCATGTAGATTCCAGGCAGGATTTGAACAGGTTTTTCTTCCATTCGTGGACGCTCCATCTGGTGAACTGCGAGGCCAGTATAGCACTACACGCTGGCCTGTGGCGAATATGCAGGGCCGCCTGGAAAGCTGTCGGCTGAATAGGGGAGAATAGGAAACAGGCCGTGGGCGTGTGGCTGCAACACAGGCCTTCACGGGTGCCGCTGATTTCCCTGGCTCGTAACAGGAGGTGTGATCGTGAGCTGGATGCTTCTTATCACGGCAATCGTTCTGGAGGTGTGTGGCACCACCTGTATGAAGCTATCTGAAGGGTTCTCGAATCTGACTCCTTCAGTTCTGATATTCGTTTTCTACGGTCTCTCTTTCGCTGCGTTTACATTTGCCTTGAAGTATCTGGACGTGAGCCTGGCCTACGCGGTGTGGGCCGGGCTGGGGGTGATGCTGATAGCTGCTGTCGGCATACTCTACTTTGAGGAGCCGGTAACGGCCCTGAAGATTGTGTCTATGCTGCTGGTCATAGGCGGTGTCGTTGGCTTGAGCGTGAGTGGCGTTGCGGGGTGAGTCGGGAAGGGAATACCTGGTCTGGCTTGCCAACGACTGCGGGCGGAGGTGCACGAGCTACATCATGGTTGACACCTTGGCGGGTGAAGAAGACTTTGCCCTTCCTTGACACCGAACTCGAGCCACATTCATAATCAGGCATAGCAGATGCACATTGGTCTCCTGGCAGATACGCATATCCCCGAGGCGGCACGGGCATTGCCTGAGCGAATAGCGGATGTCTTCCAGGGCGTTGACCTCATTCTGCACGCCGGTGACGTCTACCTTCCTTCTGTGCTGGACTCGCTGGAGCGCATAGCGCCAGTGCTGGCTGCCAGAGGCGACGACGACTTCGGGGATATCCTGGCGGACAGGCGTGTAAGGTGGAAGCAGGTTATCAGGGTCGGGGACCACACATTGTGGCTTATCCACGAGTTGTTCTACGCTCGCATGACCACACCGTGGCGAACCTCACCTTCTCGGGGTGGGGCAGTAGAAAACGAGGTGCCAGACGTAGTCGTCTTTGGCCATGACCACTGCACCATCGTGGAGCGCCGCAACGGCGTCCTGTTTGTGAATCCGGGCAGTCCAACCTTCCTGAACTATCGGCCCGGCCTGGGGACGGTGGCGGTCCTGGACCTGGACTCTGGCGAACCGCAGGTCCA
>CAZTYW010000062.1:0-11964 GCA_964617695.1 uncultured Dehalococcoidia bacterium | reverse complement strand
ACCCCGAGGCAGGTCGAGGTCAGGGATGACCTCGACTACGGGGATGCGTATAGCATGGGCACGTTGGGATGCACAACAGCCCGGCAGCAAGAGGCCCGCGGCACCCCAATTTACGTTTGCACATACAAAGATGCTGCATGCTATAATGGGAGCCGCAAAGGGACCAGCGTATAGATGAAGAAGCGCGTTTTCTCGGGCGCCCGGCCGACGGGGAGGCAGCACATCGGCAACTACCTGGGGGCAATTCAAAACTACGTCAGCCTCCAGGACGAGTATGAATGCATCTACTGCATAGTGGACGTTCACGCTCTGACTACGCTGCAGGGCAAGGGCGACGTCAGCACCGTTCAGGAGAACATCCACGAGATGACGCTCGACTGGCTGGCAGCGGGAATTGACCCGGAGAAGAGCGCGGTGTTTGTGCAGTCGCACGTGCCCGAGGTGATGGAGCTTCACACGTTACTCAGTATGAGTACACCGGTGAACTGGCTGATGAGGGTGCCAACCTTCAAGGAGAAGGTTAAGATGCAGCCGGAAAACGTGAACTACGGGTTGCTCGGCTATCCGGTGCTGATGACCGCGGACATCGTCCTCTACAAGGCTGAGGTCGTTCCCGTAGGCGAGGACCAGTTGCCCCACCTGGAGCTGGCGCGCGAAATCGTCAGGCGGTTCAATTATCTATACGGTGACACCTTCCCCGAACCACAGGTAAAGTTGACCCATGCTCCCCTGATTGTTGGTCTCGACGGCGTGCAGAAGATGAGCAAGCAACTCGACAATCACATCGAACTGGCGGCCACACCTGAGGAAACCGCGAAACGAATCATGACCGCTTTCACCGACCCGGCTCGCCGGTACCGCACCGATCCGGGGCATCCTGACGTATGCAATGTCTTCCGACTCCACCAGGCATTCAACTCCGACAAGCTGGAGGAGATCCGGGCCAAATGCACGACTGCAGCTATCGGCTGCGTGGAATGCAAACGGCTGCTGGCACGGGAGATAAACGAGGCCCTGGCACCGCTGCGCCAGCGACGAAACGATCTGGCCAGCAGGCCCGACTACGTGGGGCAGGTCCTGGCAGATGGGGCCCGGCGTGTCCGCGGCATCGCCGAAGAGACCATGAGGGAGGTCAGGGAGAACATGGGGCTCGCCCCGAAGTCCCCTGTCTTTGATACCACTGCATTCAGAGTCTAAAGCGAATAACCAGGTTACACCCTCATCAGTTTGCCGAAGGGAGAGGTGATGGTGCGTCTGCCGTTTGCCAGGAGTGGCAGAGATGCCATGGACCTGGCATGTCAAGCAGTGGAGGAGGCCGGTGAACTCCTGCTGGAGAACGCCGGTGACGAAAGGCAGCTATCCTACAAGGAGGGCAGGGCCAACATAGTCACCGATGTGGACCTGCTGGTGGAGAAAAGGATCCTCGCCCTTCTTCAGAGCGAATATCCGGACCACAATGTCCTGTCGGAGGAATCGGCAGCGATCGCCAACGATTCCCAGTACACCTGGGTGCTCGATCCCCTCGACGGCACCAACAACTATGTGTATGGCATCCCGTTCTTCTCAGTAGGGCTGGCGCTGACGTACAACGACGAGGTGCTCCTCGGCCTGACCTATGACCCGTGGAGGAAGGAGTTGTTCACCGCCAGGAAGGGGGCAGGCGTATGGCTCAACGGGCAGCCTGTTTCCGTGTCAGACCGTGACACCATAGAGGGTGCCTTCATCGGTTGCGACATGGGCTACGATGCCGACGCCGGGGCGCGCCTGCTGGAAGCGGTCAAGAGCTCCTGGCCACAAATGTGCGGCATCAGGATCATGGGGTCGGCGGTTCTCGGCCTGGCCTACGTTGCCTGCGGCAGGCTGGACCTTTATGTACATCCCTACCTCTACCCCTGGGACGTGGCCAGCGGCATTCTGCTGGTGACCGAGGCCGGCGGAAAGGTGACCGACTGGGAAGGCAAGCCAGCCAGCATGTACGGCAGGCAGGTCGCCGCCGGCAACGAAACGGTACACAGCCGTTTCATGAAGATGGTGAAGGGCGAGTTCCAACTCGGCTTCAAATGGACGTGATGCGCAACACCTTCCCCCGGCAAGCCCGGAACGCGGCAGCCAACCCCGGTCAAGCGAGTAAGCAGGCCGACCAGCGCCACCGTGAGAAGCCGGCGTGCTCCTGACCTGGCTCTACAGCCCTGGCGGGGACCTCGAGCCCACCGTGAATTCGTCACACAAGTGTAACCGAGGCTACACCACTCGCTAACCGTCCAGCGACCTGCCCGTAACGCGGCGGCAGTAGACTAGAAGCATCCCGCCGGGCCTGGCCCAGGGAAAACCCGAGTGTCCGGAGCAGGACGGACATGCAACCTCAACAGGACAGGACCGAAGCACGCTGGATGCAGGACAACAGCGGCGGGCCCGCTGCAGAGCCTCACCCGCCGGCCAGCGCCCCATCTGAAGGAGAAGCTCTCGATGCCTACTCGCGCACAGTTGTCTCGGTGGCCCAAACGCTGAGTCCGTCAGTAGTGAGCGTCAAGGTCAAGCGCAGGGCAAAGGCAGTGCGCCAACTGTCGCCCGACATGGAGGGGACAGGCTCCGGCGTCATCATCGCCCCCGATGGTTTCATCCTGACCAACAGCCACGTCGCACACCAGGCCGACAGTATCGAGGTGGGCCTTCAGGGCGGCGTTTCCTACAAGGGCCACCTGATTGGAGAGGATGCGGCGACCGACCTGGCAGTTGTGCGTGTGGACGCCTCAGACCTGCCCGCTGCCCACCTGGGCGACTCGGAGAGGCTGCGTGTGGGACAACTTGTGATAGCCATCGGCCACCCCCTGGGCTTGCAGGCCACGGTCACCGCCGGCGTCGTCAGTGCCCTGGGCCGCTCTCTGCGCAGCCAGTCCGGCAGGCTGATTGAGAACATCATCCAGACCGATGCTGCCCTTAACCCCGGTTCCAGCGGCGGGCCGCTGGCCGATTCGGGCGCCAGCGTGGTGGGCATCAATACGGCTATTATCCAGTTCGCCCAGGGGATATGCTTCGCCATACCTTCCAACACCGCCCGCTGGGTGGCCGCTACCCTGATCAAGGAGGGTTACGTGGTGCGGGGATACATCGGCATAGTTGCACAGTCCAATCCTGTGCAGGCCGAGCTGGTCAGGCGCTACAAGTTGCCCGCCAGCTCCGGAGTAGCCGTGATTGGAGTCGACCCGAACAGCCCCGCCAGGAGAGCGGGGCTGAGAAAAGGGGATATCATCGTTGCCCTCGGGCACACCGCAATCACCACCGTGGACGACCTTCACAAGTCGTTGACACTGGAAGTCATCGAGCGGGAACTTCCCCTGGCCGTGCTCAGGGGCGAGGACCTGCTGCAGACGAACATAACGCCCATCGCCGGCACTCCGTAACGGCCGGGCACCTCGGAAAGGCTGCCTGGCCTCCGAGAGTCCAGGTCTTCGGCGAATGTGACCCCCGCCAACTCTGCGCTTGAACCATACCAGCCCCGTTCACGCTTTCCACCGTCCCGTGACCTCCAAGCAGTGCAGCCAGGCCCAGGTCAGTCTGCATGGGGCGCGTCAGCCGCCTGTCACCGGCCCCCCGAGGAGAGCCCGTGCGTATGGCAGGGGTAGCACAGGAGGCGCCCCACCCTCTGCCAGTCGCTCCGCTTGTTGCTCCTGTGCTCTGAGCCCGTCCATGAGAAATGAAAGCGAGCTGTGAACTGCGTGGTGATCAGCAGGACAGGGCGGGACGTGGGTATGGGCGGCCAGTCCCCTCCTCCAGATGTGCCGCAGTCTTACCTGTCGCTCCAACCCCGCTCTCGCAACATGGAGACCAACTCGGGACTCGCGGTACACCTGTGTCGACCGAGTCTTAACCTGCCCGCTGCTAACATGTTAACGGAGCGCCGAACGCGTAGTTGTTGCCGAGCAGAACGTGCCTGGCGGAGTGCTGTTCGCCGAGACGTTGACCCGGCATCAAGTGAGGGGAGGAAAGGAGGAACAACAGAAATGCAGGGGATCAAGAGTAGACTCAGAGTCATTGCACCGGTGGCTGTGAGCCTGGCAATGGTGGCCAGCATCATACTGGCCGGGGTCATATTTGCAGGCCATTCGGGCCCGCAGGCCACCAAGGCCCGACCAGAAGAGGGAGGCACGGTTGTAGTTACTAACGACATATACACTGTCAGCGTACAGGACGAAGAGGGCGCAAGCGGGGTAGGCACGTTTACCGTCGCCACCGGGGACAATCACCCACAGCCGAACGAGAACGTACTCTATGCCGGTGCGGACCTCGACCCGTGGAGCACCTACCTGACGGTAAGGGTGTATGACACCAGCACGGACTATGTCACGACCACAGATACTGTGTCATCTGCCTTCTCGGCAGTGGACATGGACTCGCTGTCACCCTCGGTATCACAGACAAGCAGGAGCATAACTGTTGCCTGGACTACACCGGAATCCCTGGCCGTTGAACAGGTAACCGAGGTACAGGGGACCAACCTGGCCAACTCGAGGGTGAGGGTGACCACAACAGCGACCAACCAGGACTCAGTTGCCCACAGCATCGGCATTAGATACGAGTGGGACCTCATGATAGACGGGAGTGACGATGCCTGGTTCAAGCCGAGGAACCCGGATGGCGATTGGACTGAGGCCGAGACCGACTACGGCACACCCGCCTTCGAGCGCTTCGAGACCACCAATGATCCGAACAGTCCGTTGTTCAGCATCTTCGGCTCCGTCAACGGACCTGTAGCGTTCAGCCCGGCACCCACCCCGCCGGACAGGCTGGTATATGCGTCGTGGTCGGATGCTTTCGACGCTGCTTTTGACTACACGCCTACCGGGCAATCGGGAATGGACAGCGCCGCCCTGTACTACTGGGGAGATACAGCGGGCAACGCGATTGTGGTGAACCCGGGCGCCAGCATAAGTGCTACCCAATACCTCTACGCAATACCACCGGGGAACGTACCTCCGACAGCCGATCCCGTTACGGTCACCGACCTGACCAGCCCTACGCCGACGATCTCCTGGGTCTACTTCGACCCTGAAGGTGCACCGCAGGCGCAGTACGAGGTCGAGGTCTGGACCGGGCCAAACGGGACGGGGACCACAATGTGGGACCCCGCTGCTGGCTCCGGCACGGATACGTCCGCCGTCTATGGCGGTGATCCCCTGACCATCGGTCAGACCTATTATGCCCGCGTTAGGGCAAACGACGGAGAGCTGTGGGGCGACTGGGCCGAGACCCCGTTCCAACTCGTGTCTCCTGCAGAGAACGTACCTCCGACAGCCGATCCCGTTACGGTCACCGACCTGACCAGCCCTACGCCGACGATCTCCTGGGTCTACTTCGACCCTGAAGGTGCACCGCAGGCGCAGTACGAGGTCGAGGTCTGGACCGGGCCAAACGGGACGGGGACCACAATGTGGGACCCCGCTGCTGGCTCCGGCACGGATACGTCCGCCGTCTATGGCGGTGATCCCCTGACCATCGGTCAGACCTATTATGCCCGCGTTAGGGCAAACGACGGAGAGCTGTGGGGCGACTGGGCCGAGACCCCGTTCGTCACCAGGGAGGCTGCGGCCATCCCCGGTCTAAGCGGCTGGGGCCTGATAGCCATGATAGCCGTATTCACTCTGGCAGGAGCTGCCCTGGCAATAATACGGCCCAGTCCTGCACGTGACAGGAACCATTGACACCAGGTGGGGATGGGTGGTGGTGGAAAATGGGGGCTGCCAGCGCTATGCGCGCGAGCCAGAGCGATGCCGCTCCACAAACCTGCCCATTCGCGCCAGTGCCTCCTGGATGTTGCTGAGAGAGGTGGCGTAGCAACAGCGGACATGCCCCTCGCCGGACTCTCCAAAGGCAGACCCCGGCACCACAGCCACCTTCTCCTCCAGAAGCAACGTCTCGGCAAACTCCTCCGAAGACAGTCCTGTTGCACGTATTGAAGGAAAGGCATAGAAAGCGCCCCGGGGCTCGAAGCAGTCCAGGCCGATGTCGTTCAGACCCTTGACAAATACGCGGCGACGCCGGTCATACTCGTCTATCATTCGCTGCGCTTCTTGCTCCCCCGCTTTCAGGGCTTCGATAGCCGCCACCTGGCCCATTATGGGGGCGCACAGGGCCGTATACTGATGCATCTTCGTCATGGCAGCGACAATCTCCTCACTGGCAGCAGCATATCCAATCCGCCACCCCGTCATGGCGTAGGCCTTGGAAAAGCCGCCCAGCAAGATGGTGCGATCCTGCATGTCGGGCAGAGTGGCGAAACACGTGGGCTCTACCCCGTAGACGAGCAGGTTGTATATCTCGTCTGAAATCACCAGCAGGTTGTGTCGCCTGGCCACATCGGCGATCCCGGCCAAATCAGCCGCTTCCATCACTGCCCCGGTCGGATTGGCGGGGTAACCGATCAGGATAGCCTTGGTCCGCCCGGTGATTCTGGCTTCGACGTCGGCGGCACCAAGCTTGAAGCTGTTGTCGCAATCGGTAGGAACACGCACAGGCTCGCCATCAGCCAGGAGGACGCACGAGGGATAGGCCACATAGCTGGGATCAGGCATGATGACCTCATCGCCCGGGTCGAGTATGGCACGCACGGCCAGGTCAAGCCCCTCGCTGACACCGTTGGTGATGAGCAGCTCGGTGTCGGGGTCGTAGCTCAGGCCATAGGCAGCTTTGAGGTAGGAAGCCAATTCGTGGCGCAATTCCGGCATCCCTGAATTTGGGGTATACATCGTATACCCCTGCTCGAGCGCCTGGATAGCCGCCTCGGTGATGTGCCATGGAGTGGCGAAATCTGGCTCCCCAACCCCCAGCGATATAACCCCCTCCATAGACGTAATCAAATCGAAGAATTTCCTTATGCCTGAGGGGGAGACGCGATCCAGCCTTCTGGTGATGCGGTTTCTTACATGGTCAGGGGTAATCGCTTGTCCTCCTCTCCGCCCTGCAGCACTTCTCCATCCTCCTTGTACCGTTTGAGCAAGAAATGCGTCACAGTTCCCTGCACCCCCTCCAGGGGAGCCAGCTTTTGAGACACGAAGGAGGCCACTTCGTGCATGGTATTGCCCACGGCTACCACCGCCAGGTCATAGCCGCCGGAGACCAGGTAGGCAGACTTCACCTGAGGAAAGCGGTATATACGTTCGGCTATGGCATCAAAGCCGACATCCATCTGCGGTTGAATCCTCACCTCGATCAAGGCCAGCACCTGCTCCCGTCCCAGCTTTTCCCAGTTGATCATGGTCTTGTACTTCACTATGGCCCGGTCGTTCTCGGCTTCCTCGATTACGCTCTTGACCTCGGCTACCGAAAGGCCGGTCATGGTGGCAATCTGCTCGGGAGTCAGCCGGGCGTCCTTCTCGAGAATCTCCAGGACCTTCTTCATCCCTCACTCCTTTCCGCCGGGCTCACTTAGCGACCACTCGTCTTGCCGCTCATTATAGCAAAGTTCAAACAGCCTGTTGCCTTCGGTGCGTACTCTGAAGCACCTGGCTCCGGGCGCCTGCCACTCGCCCTCCACCCGCTCCACCTTGTAGATCACGTTCTCAAACGTGAAGGAGACCGGGCGGTCGGCATAGGTGCGCCCTGAGTAGCAGCGAACTTGAATCCCTTTCATGCCTGGACTTCCTCAAGCACCTCCAGTGCATCCGCAGGGCAATACTCGATGCAGTCGAGACAATCGTTGCATTCCGCGGTGTCAACCGCGCATACCCCCCAGGCCCTGAGTGCACCTCTGGGGCAGAAAGAGACACACAGGCCACAGCCAACGCACCTGTCTTTGTTGACCACCAGCATGACCGAACTCCTTTCCGGCGTCAGGCCGCTTCGGGCTTGATACGCTGCCTCAGGTCTTCCACCACAATGCGAGCGCTCTCAGCGCAGGCGGGTAGACCCAGAGGCACCAGCGGCGCCACCCCATCTCCGACGTTGTACAGGTTCTCCACGGAGGTCTTCTGGCCCAGAGCGCCTGGCAGCGCACGATACATCGGCCAGTCCTTCTGCCAGTAGCTGACGTGCAAGATCTCAGCCTCTCTGTCCAGTTGGGGGATGGCCTCCCTCAGGTCCTGGACCATGAGGTCTATCTCTTTGGCCGGATCAAGGGGAAGGAAGGACGAATCGGGGGCAGCCCATGCCTGCAGTAGATGCCTGCCAGGAGGGGCGTACTCCGGATAGACAAGGCTGGTGCACATCATGGTCATCTGCCTCCGGCCTTCGGGGACTACCATGACACCCAGGAAGTTGACCAGGGGCCTGTCGCTGGCCACGGCCACACCAATGTAGGAGAGCGGCATGACCCTCTCCTTCACCTCTTTGAGATACCCCTTGTCGAAATTGTGACTCCCTGCCAGTTCCACCGTCACGTGCGGGCCCGCGTCGCTGATAACCGCCCTGGCGGCTATTTCCAGTTCCTGGCCATCTTTCTCCACGGCTATCCCTCTCGCCACCTCTTCCTCTACCATGATGCGTTTTGTGCGGCAGCGTGTCCAGACCTGACCGCCCCTGGCTTCTATCACCCTGACCAGTTGCTTCATCAGCGCCAGGAAGCCCTCCGGGGGAGCGCCTGCCGTTGCCCCGGTGCCAAACCTGAGCTGTCGCACGAACTCACTGGCCGGCATATCACGGAAATTGACGCACTGATAGTTGACGAAACCCCTGAATATGGCCAGGACCTTCTCGTTTTGGGTGTACTGCAGAAGCCAGTCCCGAATTGAGATCGAGCTGGAAGGTTCGTTCCAGCCAAAGGCACGGCGAATGGCAGCCATGAGCCTGGCGGTCTCGGACTCATCAGCGAAGTTCGAAATGAGCGCCCTCAGCCCGCCTTTTGGCGGCATCGGGTAGTCCTTGCCGCCAATCCTGAAGCAGAGCTCTATAGGAAAGGGTCGGACCGGGAACTCAGCCCCAACCTCCCTGAAGACTTGCTCCACGACACCGCCGGTCTCCACGTACAGCGCTCCCGTCGGCAGGGTGAAGCCCTTGTATTCGAAGGAAGAGGCCCTGCCACCCACGAAAGGCAGCTTCTCCGCCACCAGCGTCCTGTAACCGTGGTGAGCCAGCAGCGCACCAGCACATAGTCCACCCATACCGGCGCCTATGATGGCCACGTCGTATTCTTGCCGCGTCAAAGTGTCACCTCCAGATCATTCGACCCGGCTCACTGCCTGACGATCAGGCTAATTCGGTGGTCCTCCCACAGCCGGGTCTCTATCTCGCCGTCAAACCAGTGCTTGCGTGCATCGCTATTCGACCTGTCCAGCACAAAGACGATGACATACGAGTACTGGACCGAGAAGATGAGCGCCCTCCCAACGGCCGCCCCTATTGGGTCAGCCACGCCGTCAGCCCTGGTGCCCAGCCTTACGTCGATGGCAACAGCCGGGAGATCACCCACCTCCACTGCTATGTCTGGCGAGAAGTCATCCCCGTATGCCCATACGGGCTTGATTCTCCCCCTGTCTCTTCCCTCCACCCAAACGTGGGCAAAATCACCGAGCTGGCCTTCGATGTACTCCGTCACCAACTCTCCCACATCCTGCAGTAGCTGGTCCTCGTCATCGTAGTCCTCAAACTGCGCCTGCTGCAGCTTGTCGCAGAGCCCATCGACGACTTCAGTCGCATCAAAGCTGTTCACCATCGGAAGTACCCCCTTCCCGCATGATCGCCACTTCGGACCATCTCGTGTTCAGTGGCCGGTTGATTGCCACTATCGTAAACCACTCCTTAGACCTTGAGCAAGAATGTCCCGGACAATACTCTGGCCAATGAGGTCTGCCGCGGAAGCAGGCCGCTGCCGGCCCTTGTGGGCCGTGGCCCTGCTTTGACTAAAGCTCCGGCTTCTTCTCGTGCCAGGTGGTCGCCTGCTCATAGGCAAAGGCAACTCGCAGCAGCACTTCCTCGCCAAGCGGCCTGCCGATGAGCTGCATGCCGACGGGCAGTCCGTCTGCAAAACCCGCCGGAATAGACATAGCGGGAACGCCGGCTATGTTTATGGGCAAGGTGCAGACGTCGCTCAGGTACATCTGGAGCGGATCATCCACCTTCTCACCGATCTTGAACGGCACCGTCGGCGAAGTCGGAGTAATAAGAGCGTCACACTTCTCAAAGGCCTGACCGAACTCCTGCCTTATGAGGGTGCGCACCTTCTGGGCCTTCACGTAGTAGGCGTCGTAGTAGCCTGCCGACAGGGCGTAGGTGCCGAGCATAATGCGTCGTTTCACCTCAGGGCCGAAGCCGCCCTGCTTGGTCTTTTCCATGGCCTCCCACATGTTGCCCGCGTCCTCCGCCGAGAAACCGTACTTCACCCCATCATAGCGGGCCAGATTGGCCGAAGCCTCAGAGGGCGCCACGATATAGTACGCAGCCAGAGCATAGCGGGTATGGGGCAGGGACGCATCCCAGTCCACCTCAGCCCCCAGCTCCTCCAACGTGGCAACGGCAGAGCGGATGGCCTCCTCGACCCCCTTCTGCATCCCTTCCACGAAATACTCTCGCGGCACACCCAGCCGCAGCCCGCGCAGATCATAGACGAGGGACTGGGTGTAGTCGGGTACAGGGTGAGACACAGAGGTGGAATCCCTGAAATCATGACCGGCGATGACGTTCATCACCAGAGCAGAGTCGGTGACATCCTTGGTCAGAGGGCCAATCTGGTCGAGGGAACTGGCAAAGGCGACCAGACCATATCTTGACACCCTACCATAGGTCGGCTTGAGGCCGACTACACTGCAGAATCCGGCTGGCTGACGAATGCTTCCTCCGGTGTCAGAGCCCATGGCGTAGATAGTCTCGTCAGCCGCTACAGCTACCGCCGAGCCTCCGCTGCTGCCACCGGGAACGCGGTCCAGGGCCCAGGGGTTGTGGGTAGGGAAGAAGGCAGAGTGTTCCGTGGAAGAGCCCATGGCGAACTCGTCCATGTTTGACTTGCCAACCATCACCATCCCGGCCTCGTTTAGCCTGTCAACCACGGTGGCGCTGTAGGGAGGAACGAAGTCCTCCAGCATCCTTGAGCCGCAGGTGGTGCGCACACCGGCGGTGCACATGTTGTCCTTAATCACAGCGGGGATGCCGGTAAGGGGTGTGACGTCTCCCTGCCTTATCCTCTGGTCAGCGTCCCTTGCCCGCCGCAATGCCAGTTCATCGCTGACGGTGACAAAGGCGCCCAACTTGCCGTCCAGTCTCCTTATGCGGTCCAGAACGGCTTCGGTGAGCTCCGGCGAGGATACCTCGTGGCGCCTGAGTAGCTCGCCCGCTTCACGAATAGTCAGCCGACACAGGTCGTTCATTCTCGGCTACTCAAGCACCGCCCGCACCCTGAAATATTCCTCCTCGCGGTTGGGTGCATTGGCCAACACCTCATCCGCTGACAGCGACGGGGCGGGCTCGTCATCCCTCAGCACATTCTCAAGGGCGATAGAGTAAGCCGCAGGCAATACATCAGAGGTGTCTACTTCCTGCAGGATTTCGAAGTTCTCCAGTATGTTAGATAGCTGCTGGCTGAACCGCTCCAGGTCGGCCTCATCAAGGCCCAGACGAACAAGCAGGGCCAGATGCCTGACTTCTTCACGACTCAGTTTCATCCCCGGACGACCCTCCGTAGCTAAGCGCTTCTCGATTTCAAACGTGGTCAATTATATCATTGGCTGCGAACCTGAGGCAATTCGGAACGGCGCCTGGGTAGCCTAACATAAAGTGTGTAGATTCAGGGGTTAAGAAAGGGGCATATCCTTACAGCACATAAGAAAGGAGGTACGCCCCGTGGTCCAGGTAAGAGACCTGACCGAACTGCCGCTTCTCTCCTCCTCTGGCGGGAGGAGAACATGAGGAGGGGGACTTCACCCTCACCCGGCCTCTCCCATCGAGGGAGAGGGGATGGTCCTGGCCTCCAGCAGTGCCAGGACCCACCCAGACCGCGGTCTCCCCGAGAGACCCGGCGGGCCAATTGATTCACTGAGCGGC
>CAZTYW010000061.1:0-12832 GCA_964617695.1 uncultured Dehalococcoidia bacterium | reverse complement strand
CCTTTCTGCGGGTCGTAGACCCACCCACAGACGCACCTGTACCTGCTAATCTAACTCCTTCACCTGCTGGCGAGCACGCGCCTAATGCGCTCGCTCGCCAGGGAATCCCCGACCGGGGGCTCTTCCTGCCTTGAGCAGCCGTCCGTCCCGGGCGACGCTGACCTGCCTTTTCCCTCTGGGAGTCATTCCCATCGACAATCGGCCACAGCCGCCACTATGATGTACTGCCTCTCCGGCGTTGTCAAAGTCAATGGCAGAATGTCATATGCCCAGTTTTGCCCTCTTTGTCTCTATATGGGCCAGCATGCCTTCCGTGGCCTTGACCGGGTCCTTTTCAACGCTCAGCACCCCACCGGTCAGGCCGGCGCAATCTTCCATGAGCAGCTTGACGAGTCCTGGCGCACCTGACACGGTGGGCACAGGGTTGACATACACAAACAGGCCCAGCGCCAGCGCAAACAAAGCGTCAACAGTAGCCTTCTGTTCCATGTACTCGGGTGCTGCAGCGACCACAGGAATGTCTGGAATGGGTATGGCGCCCAGAGCGTGTGAAACGGCGGCCAGAAGGTCTGCGATGCGCCCGGTATCCGTGCAGGTCCCGTAGCTCAGGACGGGAGGAACACCCAGTCTGGCACACAGACTTCTGAGCCCTGGCCCTGCATAGTCCCTGGCCGCCGGAGTACAAAGGCCGGCAACCTGCAATGCCCCATTTCCGCAACCCATGGAAAGCACCAGGATATCGCGTTTGATCAGTTCCCTCGCTATGGCTACGGTGTGGACGTCTTGACCCGAATCCCTGAGCGTGGTGCAGGAGACAAGTCCTGCGATGCCGCGGATGGTGCCCCGTTTGATGGCGTCCACAAGGGGCCCCATCGTGCCTCCAAGGGCTTGCAGGATGCTTTCGGTCGAGAAGCCGACCACGGCTTCTGTCACAGGCAGTCCGCTTGTCGGCTGTACGGACGCCCTCCGCTCTTTGAAGTTGTCAATTGCCATCTGCAGGAGTTGAGCGGCCTGTCTCTCTGCACCTTCTGGCTGGTAGTCGACCCGTGTCGAGACCCCCTCGAAGGCAACCAGGTCGCTCACCGGCACCAGCTTGAATTTGTACCTGTCGGCATACACAGGGTCGATTGGCATTGAGCAGTTCATATCGCAGGCAAACAGGTCCACGCAGCCGCTGGCCAGCACTGCCTCCTGCATGATCCAGTTTCCGGTGAAACCGTAGAACGCCTGGTCCATTTCCCATCTCTGTATCATCTCCTGGCCCGTTTCTATGTTGGCTATGACCCGCAAGGCCCTGGCTCCCGCCGCCCTGGCTTTCTCCTGCCACTCCTTCTGACGAGCGAGTTGCACCATGGCGAAACCGAGGAAGGGTTCGTGCCCATTGGGCAGGACGTTTACATAGTCCGGGTCCAACACGCCCAGGTCGACACGCATAGGGTGTGGCCTGGGGATGCCAAACAGAATGTCCTGGCAGTACTCGTTGATTATCTGGCTTTGATAGCCCATTGCCACGCCAAGACGCATGGCTTTCAGGGCCAGGCTCTGATAGTAGCCGTCCACGTTGGTCAGGCACGAACTGGTGGAGCGCATCATCTCACCGTATATGCCGCCGGGGAAGATATCCAGCTCTTTCCACGTGTCCTTGCGTTCTTGCGGAGCCAGGGCCTCCACGATCTGGCTTGGCTCGTCGGCCCTCCGGTTGAAATCGGCTTCGGCCAGATCGCAGAGCCGGACGGCCACTCTGTTGATCGGGCCTCTGGTACTTGCGCCAAGCCTCCTGGCTAAGTATCTTAGCTTTTCCGGCTCCGTGATCCGGAACGGGGTCTGGCCTCGAGCGGTGGCTCGCAGGGTCCGGATGGTCTGCACCGTGTGATACTGATAGGTCGATGCTCCCATGACATTTCTGAGCAGCATCATGCGCATGGCCATGCCATCCGCTGTGATGCCACAGACGCCCCTTTTGTCTTTGGATGCGTCCGCACGGCAAGGCCCGTTGGAACACAGGTCGCAGCGTACGCCAGCCATGCAGTAGGGACATCTCTGATCGGGATTGCCCCCCAAACCCTGGGCCTGGTACCGGTCCCAGACGTTGGTCATGCCATCCCTTTTCAGTCGCTGGTACATGGTGCGGACCGACTGATGATATGAGATCCTGCTGTCTTCCATTCTCGATCCCTCCCGTAGCTACGTTTGTACGGCGGGGCTCAGCTCCGTTCGCTTCGGTTCTTCGGGACAGCCATTCTCAAATGGGACAACGACCCCCTATGCAGCTTCGCCTCGCTCTCGCTCTTTCCGCTGTGTGATCTGCTGCATTATCCTTAGGTGGGCTTGCTCTCCAACGCACTCTCTGGCATACTCACACCACTCCACGCATGACAGCAGGTCATTGTAGACGACAAAACCACATTTCATGCACCTTGCGCTGGCCTCATTGGAGAAGGTCTCTATTTCCTCCCCGCACCTGGGGCAGGCCTTCATCTCGATCCTGGGGACCCTGATATTGCTGGCTCCGGGACATTGATCAACCATGACCTCACCTCCGGCGATATGCCTTGCTCAGTTGACCGGGTAGGTCGGTTTGGCTTCCGAATACCTGGGACGCATGTCGACCATGGTACTCGGTGGCAGGTCAAGAAGTCATAAAACGATGCGACGAAAAGTAACAAAAATATGTAGCATCTGCCAGGCGCTCAGCGCAACCCGGTGTTCCGCGGGATTCAGGGCTCGACTTCGCCGCGGACCCCTATCACGACTTCACTCAACGGAATGTCTTTGCCCGTGGCGTTCCTTGCCTGCTCTGCCATGTTCATCAGGCCGCCACAGCATGGTACCTCCATGCGGACTACGGTAATGCTGCGCACGTCAGAGCGGCGAAGCACCTCGGTCAGCTTCCTCAGGTGGGCCTGGAAGTCATCAAGCTTGGGACAGGCCACCAGAAGGGCATGGCCTCCAAGGAAGTCCTGGTGGAAGCCTGCGTAGACAAACGGGACACAATCTGCGGCCAACAGCACGTCGGCGTCCTGGAGGAAGGGCGCAGTTGGCGGGACCAGGCTCAGTTGAATTGGCCAGTGGCCTGGCTGCGAGGTTGGTGGGCTCCCTGGTGGTGCCCCAAACCGGGCTACTGCAGAGGAGGGGCAACCGCAGGGAAGCGCATCCGGTTCAGATTGAACGGCCTTGAGATGGAGTTCGGTTGCCTCTTCATCAAGCTCTTCGCTCTCCCGCTCCTCGATGCTGATGGCACCCCGGGGACATTCGCCCAGGCACGCACCAAGCCCGTCACAATATCTTTCGTCTATCAGACGTGCCTTTCCGTCGGCAATCTCGATGGCTCCTTCAGCGCAAGCGGGTACGCACAACCCGCAGCCGTCGCATTTGCCCTGGTCGATGTTGACGATCTTTCTGGTCAAAGTCCTTTTCATGGTCTCCCCCTTCGACGCTACGGCGTTAGTTCCAACCGCGCCACCGTCGGGTCGTGGCAGAGGACTTCACTAGGTGTGCGGCCCCGTTCGCGACTGGTCGAGTGCCGGGCGGGCATCCTATCGCTTGTCTACGTGACTCTATGATAAGCGTGTGCCATGCTTTTGCACTGTGACCCAGGTCACATCAGCCGCTCGGACCGGTACGCGGGCCTGGTTCTGGGCCGGTCGGTGCGCCCGGTGTCCCGGCACCGGAGACGTACGGAGCCCGGTACCATTTGGGGCGTCACCGCAAAAGACTCGGGTGCTATTCCGAAGCGGTATCAGCTTCGGCGCTTCGTGTCGCTTCGACTGCCCTTCTTCAGGAATAGTAGGCCCGTTCCCCAGCAGAGGCCGAAGGCTGCGCACCCAATGAGCAGCCCAGCCGGCGAAGTCTCCGCAGGTCTGCAGCTGCAGGCGCAGTCAAACAGGCCGCTTGCGACGGCGAACGTGAAGCCGTCCGAAACCTCGGTGGACGTGTTCTCCGCCGTATCGATACACTTTGCCCTGACTACATAGGCGTTGCCTTCAACAAATCTGACGGAGGCAGTGCCACGGGACCAGGACGTCGTCCCGCTAGCGTCAAGCCAGGTCTCAGTGGCGGTCCAGCCGTTGCCATCCCAGTAACTGTTGTCGGTGGAGTCATGGATCAATACCAGGACCTTGACCGGTTCTCCTGACGAAGTGTCGGACGCAGTGCCACTTATGAGGTCGAGGCGCTCCACAGAGTCGGGGATGTCGTCGATGGTCGCTGTTGGCGAGATGTCATCGAAGATGAAGGTGTCTGACACCGCGCCTGACAGGTTCCCGGCGCCGTCGGTTGACCTGGCGGTCGCAGTGTAAATGTGCCCGCTGGCCCAGCTTATGCCGCTGGTGTCGTAGCTCCAGGAAGTCGTACCGCTGGCGTCCAGCCAGGTATCAGCCGCGACCCAGGAGTCGCCATCCCAGTACCGGTCCGCCTCGTCGTCCTTGATGAGGACTGTGACCAGGGTAACTCCGCTCCTGCCGTCGGCCGCTGTCCCACTGACTAGCGTCAGCGAGTTCACGGCGTCGGCGATGCCTTCCATGTCCACCTGAGGCTGAGTACCGTCATAGGCAAAGCTGTCCCCGGCCTCCGTCGAGACGTTTCCTGCCTCGTCAATTGACCGGGCCTTGACTGCGTAGTCCGCTTCTTCGCAACCTGACACGGCGTAAGACCAGGAGGTGGTCCCGGTGGCATCCAGCCATACGGCGGCCTCTTGCCACTCGCTTCCGTTCCAGTAGGTGCTGCCGGCGCCCTTGCTTAGCTGCACCTGGACGCCCTCCAGTTCGCCCGGAGCCGTATCTGCCGCTGTGCCGTTGATCCACGCCAGCGAGCTGACGAAGTCATCGAAGTCATCGATGCCTATTGTCGGACTAGCAGCATCAAAAACGAAGCTGTCCCAGGCATCGACGGAGCAATTGCCCGCCTTGTCTTCGGCCCTGGCTGTCACCTGGTAGGCGTGGCCGTTGGTCCAGCCCACGCCTGCCGTGTCGTAGCCCCAGGAGACCGTGCCCGTAGCACCGAGCCACGTCTCCGCGGCGGCCCAGGAGTCGCCGTCCCAGAATGTAACATTGTCGCCATCCTCGATGAGGATAGTTATCCTATCGAGGCCGCTCATATTGTCTTCTGCCGTGCCGCTTATGTTGGTCAGCGACTTCAAGAAGTCTGGTATGTCGGTCGCAATTACCGTGGGGCTGGTCCCGTCATGAACGAACGTGTCTGAGGCCTGGGTCGAGTAGTATCCCTCCTTGTCCAGCGACCTTACCCTGACGGTATAGTACTCGTCCTCAAGCGAGGGCATAGCGCAAGCCCAGGACGCGGTCCCGGTTGCATTCACCCATGCAGCAGTCCCCTGCCACAAGCTGCCGTTCCAGTAACTGCTGCTGCCCTTCTCTATCTGCACCTCGACCCTGTCCAGTTCACTATTGGTGGAGGCAGTGCCGCTTACGTTGGTCAGCGCAGTCACCAGGTCCGGGACGTCGTACATGGCCACCTCGGGAAGGGAGAAACCGAGCGTCACATAATCGGGGGTCTCGGCGGGTGTGGAGGGAGATTCACGGGAGATGCGCGTGGGACTTGCCGGAACGTAGCTGTCCTGGTAGCACTCGACCTTGAACGAAGTGACTGTCCCCGATCCTGAACCTGCCCCGATTTCCAGGAAGAACGTGAGGGTTCCTGCGTCCCATTCGTCTTCGAACTCGGTTATGTCCAGACACATGAAGGAAGGATAGTCACCTGCTCCGCCGTCCCATCCGGGAAGCCTCGTTTCCTCCGGACTCGTATGATTGCCTATGCCCAGCGTTACCGGTGCATCTCTGGAAGCAGCCGGGTCAAGACTCCAGACCCCGAGCAAACTCGGTTCGTAGTCCACCTTGTCGTAGAACCTGACGACAAAGTGCTCCAGCTCGGCGACGGCATCGTAGGTCATCCAGTAGAACCCGTGCCCACCCCAGTCGGTGCCCCAGTCGGCGCCCCAGGAGTTGACTATCTTGAACGCCCCGGTCTCGTCTCCGTCAGACTTTGTATCGTCGTATCCAACGATGGTGTTGGCATGATTCGGATCACCGGGAGTGTACTCTGACGAGGTGATGGTGTCGTCACCGGGGCCCAGACCGGCTTCATACTGGTCTGCGTTGAGCGCCATGAGGCACGGATATCCCGCCTCGAGCCAGGCCTTGATGAAGTCTGTACTTGATGCAAGCGCCACCTCGTAGTCTGCGACACGGTACTCCGGCGCGCTTCGCCAGGCTAATTCAGAGCCCCAGTCGGTGTAGTCCAGTTCGGAATAGGGCATAGTCGACCAGGTGGCACAACCGACGTTCTGCATCAGTCCGATAGGTGCCAGCAGAGTTGAGCCGTTATCGGTGCCGTTGTTTATCTTGTTGTAGACCCACGCCGGGCTCATTAGATGGTCGTTGTTCCCAGTTGAGGCGTCTGTCCAGCCATTGTCCTTTGCCTGGAGGTAGCCGCTAGCGTAGTAGGCGGCAGCCCAGGAAGCACACGAGCTCTGAGAGCCCTGACTGCGAACAGGTGGGAAATAGGGTTCCTGGGAGAGGTCAACTGAGGTCGGCGGGGCCGATAACCACACACTGTCCACAATCCTCAGCCAGCCGACAGCCGCCTCCCACTCATCCTCGGTGGGAGGTGCCAGGCCCGTGCCGCGGCCATTCACGATGGTGGTGTAGCTCCTGCCGGCTTCACGGGTCCCTATTGTTGCCTTGAGTTCTTCTATTTCCTCTCTGGTAGCCAGATGTGCCAGCGTTGCTCCAACTATCTGCGATGTCTCCCAGCCGTTTTGTTGCCGGGACATCTTCGACGCCACCCCCTGGTCTGAAAGCCCGGTGGGCGGCCTTGCGCCAAGCAAGTCATGCCCGCCGCTCGCCGGTCTTCCTGCCGCGTCGGCCGCTGCAGCCGGCGCCGCCACCGCCAGGGCCAGGATGGCGATTATCAGTATTGCTGATACTCTACTCACCGTCTCTACTCGTCATACACAACCCCCCATCCCAGCAATCAACACGTTCGGGCAGCACCGCATTTGTCGGATTAGTCACAGCCAAAGCTGATGACTCGCATGCCCGACCGGTATCACACCATAGTTGCTCCACCGTCGACGCTGATAGTCTGCCCGGTCATGAAGGAGGCACGGTCAGAAGCCAGAACGGCCACCATGTCGGCGATGTCCTCCGGCGTGCCCAACCGGCCCAGAGGGGACATTCTGGCCAGTCTCTGCTGCATTTCAGGGGTGCGATATGCCCTTATGCCCGATTCCGTCCAACTGCTGATTTCTCCTACGACGTCCGGGCCTGGTGGGACAATCAGACCTGGGCAGACAACGTTCACTCTTATGCCGTAGCGGCCCAGCTCTCGGGCCAGGGCCTTGGTGAGGGCGATGATTGCGCCTTTGATCCCCGAGTAGACGGCCTGTCCGGGTTGGCCAATCCTGCCGGCGCCTGAGCTGATGTTCACGATCGCCCCCAATCTCCTGTCGATCATGTGCTGTGCCACGGCCCTGGTACAGTTGACCGTGCTCCAGAAATCAAGGTCTATTTGCCTTTCCCACGTCGGCGGCGACTGCTCCAGAAATGGCGCATCCTGTGATGTCCAGCCAACATTGTTGACCAGCACATCTATCTGGCCGAACTCCTTGAGGGTCTTTTCGACCATTGCCTGCACCGAATCGCAGTCGGTCACGTCTGTCTTTACCAGAAGGGCGCGGCCAGGGCCACGAGCATCGGCGTCGTCGGTCACCTTTCGACCCTGCTTGTCGTCGAGTTCCGCATTCACTACGTTGGCCCCTTCCTCGACAAAGGCGAAGACAATAGCCCGGCCGATGTTGGAACCACCTCCGGTGACGATTACTGTTTTGTCAGTGAGACCCAGCTCCACTATCCCGCCCCTTTCAACCTTGAAGCCGTGGCGGATAAGGCGAGCATGTCGCAAGTCACCTTTGGTGGCCTCGGTGCCGATCGCACCATGCTGGACCGTTCGTGCCCATGTCATCATTTTAGCATGCGTGCTTTGACGCGGAAAAATAGTTGCGAGTCTGGATACTTCCTGCTGTGAGGCTGCCTCGGGCGTATGCTCGCAAGCGGCTCCCGTACCGGGTAGGTTTCGGCTGGATACGGCAGCAATATGATAACCGGAAGTTGACGAAAAACGATCCGAAGAGGGATGTATCGTGAGCCCTTGCTCTGCCATAGTAAGCCAAATGCGACTGACGGTACGCGGCTTGCCCGAATAAGATAAAATATACATCGGTATACGACGTACGTCGGGCCGCTGTGCGCAAGGCCCTTTTGCAGGGAGGCGCTGTGACTGATCTACCTCTGCTCATGGCCGTAGCAGCTATAGGCTACCTTCTGGGCAGCATTCCGGTTGCCTATGTCCTCATGCAGCTTTTCACCAAGCGTGACCTTCGCAAGGTGGGCACCGGCAACGTCACGTCTACAGCCGTCGTACTTCACGCTGGCAGGCTGCCTGGTGCGCTTTCGCTGCTAGGCGAGATATTGAAGACCTTTCTCTGCATCTTCATCGCCCACATTCTTGTCGGTGAGCTATGGGCCTACCTGGTCATAGTGGTGTCGGCCTCAGCAGGCCAGATCTGGAGCATCTGGCTGAGGGGCTCCGGTGGCAGGGGCCAGACTATCTTTGCCACCAGCTTGCTGGTGCTATGTCCTCTGCCCTTCTTGCTGGCGGTCCTTTGTCTTGTCGTTTCACTTGTTGTGACCAGGCGCTTCTATCTGAGCAACCAGATCTTCCACCTCGTCACGCCTCTGATGCTGATGTTGGCCAACCTGTTCAACCCGGCGATGTTCGGCCTCGGGCAGCAGTCGTGGGGCTACGCTATTGCCGGATTGCTCCTTTGTGCCATGTTCTTCGTGAAGAACCGGCCCGATACCGACGACATAATACAGACCCAGGCCTGGGGAACGTACAGCAGGTAGGGCCAATATGTGGTACGTGTACCAGACTGTCATCAGCCTTTGCCTGGCCCTGTTCATGGTCAACCTGATCCTGAATCTGAGGGCTCTTCACAGGCTCGGGGAAAAAGAGGTGGACTTACCTGATTCGCTACCCTTCATATCAGTCCTCATCCCGGCCCGAAACGAAGAATCGAGAATATTGCCCTGTCTGGAGTCACTCAGGAGGCAGGACTACCCAAATTACGAGGTCCTTGTCCTGGACGACGACTCCAGCGACAACACGGCTGCCGTGGTGCAGGCGATAGCGGACGCCGACCCGAGGGTGAGGTTGTTGCACGGCAGGTCCTTGCCCCAGGGTTGGGCGGGAAAGCCCTTTGCCTGCCAGCAGCTTGCTGCTGAGGCAAGAGGCTCATGGTTCCTCTTCACCGATGCCGACACGGTGCATGCACCAGCCATGCTGCGCAGTGCCCTGGCATATGCCCATACTCACCGTTTGTCGCTGCTCTCCGGTTTGCCGATTCAGCACACCGTCTCTTTCTCGCAGAGAGTCGTGATACCCGCCATATACTTCGTGCTTCTCAGTTGCTTGCCTCTGTGGTGGTTGCAGGGTTCGAGCCGGCCGAGGCCCGGACTCAGCATTGGCCAGTTCGTTTTCGTATCTGCGCAGGACTACCGGGACATAGGCGGACATGAGGCAGTGAAATCGCGCATACTGGAGGACGTGTGGCTGGGGTTCGAGA
Source organism: uncultured Dehalococcoidia bacterium (assembly GCA_964617695.1). Lineage (GTDB taxonomy): Bacteria > Chloroflexota > Dehalococcoidia > UBA2247 > RBG-13-53-26 > CAZTYW01. The sequence goes on along the minus strand of CAZTYW010000061.1, from coordinate 3,192 downwards.
TGGCCCGGCGCGGCAAGCGCCAGGGGGTGGTTGACCTTTCCCCGGTCGTGGCCTGTCGCATGTACGAGGGCGTCGGTGAGCTGTGGCAGGGTTTCACCAAGTGGACCTACTCGGTGGGCTCCGTCTCTTGCTGGTTGCTTGGACTGCTCATGGTGGGCGGAATCGGGCTTTTTGTGGCCCCCTTCGTGCTCACGGCCTGGCACTTCTCTCCGCTCCGCGGCTCCTACGATTGGTCTGCGCTCGTCGTCATGCAGGTCGTGGTGGTCCTCCTGATGCGTGCTCTGGTCGATCACCGCTTTCACCACTCGCGTCTTTACTCCCTATCGCATCCTGCGGGTATCAGCTTCATGCTGCTGTCTGGTGTCTACGGGAGCGTCAGGCGGCTAACGGGCACCGGCATCCAGTGGAAACAGCGCGTTTACACGCCCACCTCGGGCGTAGGCTAGGCGGCAAGGCCCCGGCTGGACACGCCTGACCCCAGGCGCTATTCCTTGAGGCATACCGTCTGCACAGGCTCCTGGAGGGAATCTGGCGCGCCCCGAACGGAGGCAGCAGGCTTGAGGCGGGTGTCATACAGTCTGCCCTGACCGTTGAAGGCCATGCATGTACCGGGGAAGTGGAGGCAAGCAGCGCCGTTGGCTGGTCGCACTTCGGCGCTCAATACTGGATACCCGCATCCAGTATGCTGTAGATGGCCTCCATACTGACGCTGCCACGTACCAGGTCAGCCAGCCTGTCGTACTCTCTCTCCTTGGTGACCGCCGTTTGGTACGACTTCTCCGGCAGTCCACGGAGGCGTCGCACATTGCCCAGCAGCGCCTGTCTGAACGTGTGATTGTGCAGCAAGCCGTGCATGTATGTTCCCAGTACGGTTCCCTGTGCACTAAGTGACCCATCCAGGTAGTCGGCGCTGCCCTCCGGCACCTCCTGAATGTGGAAGGCGGCCCCATCGTCACAGCCCGTTGTCTGGCCCATGTGTATCTCGTAGCCGACCAGCTCCTGCCCTTTTAGTCCTGCCAGAATGCCCCGGTCGGCCACGACCTGCCCTCTAATCTGCGTGGTGGACTTCTGCGGAGCGAAGGTGGTGACCACATCCAGCAGGCCCAGTCCCAGTGCCTTTCCTGGCTCCGACTCGGCCCCGCCCGGGTCGTGGAGGCTCCTCCCCAGCATCTGGTAGCCTCCGCAGATTGCGATTACGGGAATGCCGCTCCTGGCCTGCTGGACTATCTTCTCGGCCAGTCCGGACCTCCACAGGTACTGCAGATCGCTAATGGTACTCTTGGTGCCTGGGATGATTATGAGGTCGGGCTCGCCCATGTCAGTGATGTCGGCCACGTAGCGCACACGGCAGCCTTCTGCTTCCAGGGGGTCGAAGTCATCATAGTTGGAGATATGGGGCAGTCGGACGACGACGACGTCCATGTCAGCCGGCGATGTGTTCTCGATCCGCTCATCCAGATAGACCGAGTCCTCCTGGGCGATGGCGATGTCTCGGAAGTACGGCACCACGCCCAGCACCGGCCGCGAGGTGCGCTTCTCCAGAAAGTCGAGGGCGGGCTGCAGCAGCCTCAAGTCGCCTCGAAACTTGTTGATGATGAACCCTCTGACGTAGCGGCGTTCGTCCTCCTCAAGCAGGTCCAGCGTGCCAACCAGCGAGGCGAATACGCCTCCACGGTCTATATCCCCCACCAGCAGGACGGGCGCCGCGGCCATGCGGGCCACTCGCATGTTGACTATCTCCGTCTCCCTCAGATTTATCTCGGCCGGGTTGCCGGCTCCCTCTATGACTACTACGTCAAATGCAGACGAAAGCCGGTGAAGTGACTCCTCCACTGTCTTCAGCAGGGACGGAGTGACCCGATAGTAGGCGTCGGCGGTGATGGTCTTTGCCACCCTGCCCAGGACGATCACCTGTGACCTGGCGTCAGCCTCAGGCTTCAGCAGCACCGGGTTCATGTCCACCGTGGGCTCTATCCCGGCCGCCTCCGCCTGCACCGCCTGTGCGCGCCCTATCTCGCCTCCTTCTCTGGTGACGAAAGAGTTGAGGGCCATGTTCTGCGCCTTGAAGGGTGCCACCCTGAGACCGTCCTGCTTGAAGATGCGGCAGAGCGCCGTCACCACAATGCTCTTGCCCACGGATGAAGCGGTGCCCTGTACCATCAAGGCCCTGGCAGGCATCTGGCTATTCTCCCTGGAGTCCTTCTATGGCTGAGATCAGGCGGCGGCACGCCCTCATGTCTCTGGGCGCAATGCGGACGTGGTCGGGCAGGCCGAAGGAGGTGCAGTCGCGCACCACGATTTTCTTCTTCAGCAGCCGCTGGCGGAACTCCCTGGCGCAGCCTACCTCAACCAGGAAGTAGTTCGCTTGAGAAGGGAGGCAGCGAAATCCAAGGCGGGTGAGCTCCCGCACGAGGTATTTCTTGGCTTTGGCCGCAGCCACACGGCTCCGCTCAAGAAAACCGTCCTGTTGTAGCGCCAGGAGCCCCACCTGCAGCGCCACGGAGTTCACGTTCCACGGTGGGCAGACGCGCCGCAGCGTGTCGATTATGTCCTTCCGGGCCACGGCGTAGCCCAGGCGCAACCCGGCCAGTGAGTAGTCCTTGGTCATCGAGCGCAGGACCAGCACATTCGTGTCATCGACCATGTCCAGGGCCGACCAGGCATTCTCCACGAACATGATGTAGGCTTCGTCGAGAACGACGAGCGACTCCGCCGCAGCGTCAACAAGTCTGCTGAACTCCTGGCGACTGACGTAGCTGCCGGTGGGGTTGTTGGGGTTGTTGATGAAGACGGCCTTCGGCCTGAACTGACCTATCAGCCCTACAGTCCTATCCAGGTCCAGCCTGAATCCGTCTTCTGCTGCCAGGCGTTGTCGGATGATCGAGGCCCCCATGATGTTGCAGGCTACCTCGTATTCGCCGAAGGTCGGCTCTATGATGATCGCTGTGTCTTTTTTCCCGAGGTAGGCCAGGGCCGCAAGCCGGATAAGCTCTGTCGAACCGCTGCCAATCACTATGTTTTCCGGCTTGATTCCCAGCTTGTGGCCCAGGCAGCGCCTCAACTCGCTCGCCTCCGAGTCTGGGTACCGGTCGATCCGCACGGCTCCTGTTTTGGCCGTGAGGCCGCGAGGTGGCCCACTCGGGTTGGAGCTCACGCTGAAGTCGATTACCTCGTTGGGCGATAGCCCCATGA
>CAZTYW010000060.1:0-12920 GCA_964617695.1 uncultured Dehalococcoidia bacterium | reverse complement strand
ATTCTGGAGCGGAGGCCAGTGGGGTCGGCAGGATTCGAACCTGCGACCAACCGGTTATGAGCCGGCCGCTCTGCCGCTGAGCTACGACCCCTCTGTCTGGTCCCAGGTTTCGCAGCCCAATTATAGTGGCACAGCCTGCTATTTTCAAACGAACCCGTGTTCCCCGAGCACCAGTCCCGAGAGGCGAGCGGTTGCCAACCCAACAGGTTGTCAGGTTGCCAAAGGCCGAGTGGCATCTGAAGAAGGCGACAAGAGGTATATGCGCGACATCTGTCCAGGGGCTTTCGGCAAAAGGGGAGGAAGAAGACCTCTCTTCTTCCTCCCCTGAGCAGGGGTGAAAATGGCCTGGCTACCATGATAGGCCTGAACCGCCGTCACAACAACGAGGCCCATACCAATTTCGCGCAGGGGCAAACACCAAATCGCTCTAGGTGGAAGAGTTCTGCCATAATCATGAGGTCCCGAAGAATTGGCATAGGTGCGCGCATCCAGTTGCCCTTGCGAGAAAGTACCCGAACCGTGAGGCGCAAATCACTGCGGCAGCATAGTCACCTGATAAGCCGTAACATGACAGTCTGTCGTCTGGAGCACTGTACGAACAGCTTGTACGGGGGCAGAATCACGGTAACAGATAGGGCCGACCATGGCTAGCCTGCGGTGGCCCGTGCATAGAGGTCGGTTATGTCAATCTCGTTGTAAAGCTCGCCAATATCGCCCAACTCATGCGCATCACTGTTGGTCAGCAAGATAAGGTTGTGCTCCTCAGCCAGCCGTCTTATCATCTCTTCATCCATCTCGCGGTCGTGCGCCGGATTCCTGAGCTCAATGCCATGGACGGTACCATCTATGCGGGAATTGAGATCCCTCGAGTACGGATGGCCTGGGTGAGCTATGAATCTGAAGGTGACATCGCCGGGCAAGAATAGCTCCACCACATGCACCACCCCCCTGTCAATGCCCAGGAACACCTTGTCGACTTCCCATCCCGGGATGACCAATATCTGGCCCCCGAGATGCCGATCAATGAGCTCCCTTACCTGATACGCATAGTCACTGGTATAATGCTCTGTGATGGCAATTCCGTCCAGTCCTTTGGCCTTTACCGCGTCCACAATCTTCCTTGCGATGTCCAGAGTGGGTGTGGGACAGGCAGTCGCCTCGCGGCAGTGAGTGTGCAGATCCAGTTTCAAGTTGCAGTCCTGTGTCCCTCAGCGGGGAGCCAGCCACATACAGGGCAATCCCGGACGCTCACGGCATCAGCAGGCTGGCATGTGATGACGGAATCCGCCAATCATCAACTAGAATACTACAGCGCACGAACAATTGAAAGCAGCAACGAGAAGGCGCAAAGCTCCGCGGCGTCAGCCTTCCAGCTGACCGGCAGCAGCATACATCAGGAGGTCTGAGAATGCCAATCGCAATCCTCTACCGGGAAGAGTTGAAGGAATACGACTTTGGTCCAGGACACCCCTTCAGGGGAGACCGCTACGAGGTATTCCCTCGCTTCTTGCGAGAGAACCTGAGCGAGGGTGACAACTACCGTGTGATCAAATCTGACCCGGCGACCGACGAGGACCTTCTGACAATATGTCAAATGGACTACATTGACTTCACCCGAGAGCACTATCGGGCTGCAAACCTGGGCTTGAGTCACGATGGAGGATTCTTCCGGTACCACTCAGGCGATAACGCACCGGTTGGCAGGTGCGGAAAGCTCGAAGAGGCAGCCAGGCTGATCATAGGCCAGGCCAAGCTGGCTGCCGACCTGCTACAATCCGGGGAGTTCGAGAAGGCAGTGTGTATTGGCGGAGGCATGCATCATGCCCACCCGAACTACGGAGAGGGATTCTGTATCTACAACGATGTGGCTTTTGCCGCCAGGTACGTGATGGACAGATATGGGTTGGAACGCGTTCTCATACTGGACACCGACGCCCACGCAGGCAATGGTACCAGCGATTACTTCTATTCAACTCCCAATGTTCTGTTGATTGACATTCATCAAGACCCCAGGACGCTCTACCCTGGCACCGGGTTCGCATCGGACACAGGTTCAGGCGAGGGAAAGGGGTTTACCGTAAATGTCCCGATGCCAGTCGAGGCGGGCTACGAATCTTACCGGTTGGCCTTTGAAGAAGTCATCGAGCCACTGACCGCGGAATTCAAGCCGCAGATTATTATCCGGAACGGCGGCTCCGACCCTCATTTCGACGACGGACTCACCCGCCTCGGACTTCCTGTAAACGGATTCAGGCTGATCGGAGAGCGAGTCAGGAAAATGGCCAACGTGTGCCAGGGTAAGGTGATTGACCTCATCGGCTCCGGCTACAACAAGGACGTCTTGCCCTATGCCTGGTTGGCTCTGATCTCGGGCCTGGCTGATTTTCAGCTTTTCCCGGAAGACCCCAACCCTATTCCTCAACGGTACCGGACTGATCCCTCGCTGGAACTGACTAAGAAGGTAGTGGCTCAAGTCAAGAGCGCTATCAGGGATTACTGGGGCTGCTTCTAGTCCCGGCCATCGCAGCGCGCCTTTCGTGGTAGAGCAAGAAACGATCCATAGCCCTGGCTGCGCTGGATATGTTGCGAAAGACGGGGAGACCGGCTTGCCAGCACTTCTGCCGCAGTTCCAGAGCCCTGTGGAAGTCCCAGGCCGTCAGGACGGCATGGATTATGATAGCTACGGGCTTGGCCGTCTCGCCATGGACCCTGATGACGGCGTCAGTGAAGAAGTCAGTCCAGGCACTGTAGCCAGAATCCTGGTACGGCCAGCCGGAGTTATTCACACTGAACTGGGTCACCAGCAGGTCGAGGTCACCCCAGGCAGCCAGTCTGCTGAGCACCCTGTATTGACCCTCTTTCGTGTATAGATTGGTGACATCCAGGGGATTGCCCAGAATGAATCCGGCGTCGGTGTTAAGGAAGTCGCCAATGTCTCTCCTGATCTCATCCTGCAACCGCTCAGGTATCTCCGGCAAGACAAAACCCGCAGCAGAGTACTCATCAGTGGTCATCACGCTGAAACCGCCACCGGCCCCGAACACGCCTATCCGCCTGCCCTGAGGAACACGCAGGTAGGAGAAGGCAACCAGCATATCGACAAGTTCGTCGGTGTCGTAGACCCGAATGGCGTGGGACTGCTGCAGGAGCCTGTCCCAAACCTGTTCGGAGCCTGCCAGAGATCCGGTGTGTGATGCGGCAGCTCTCGATCCGGCTTCAGTATTGCCGCATTTGAGAATGACCACAGGCTTCACTGCGGAAACCTCTTTGAGAGTGCGATGGAACCGCCGACCGTCTTTGACGCCCTCAATGTAGGCTGCCACCATGTCGGTGTCCGCGTCCTGCGCCAGGTATTCCAGCAACTCCGTCTCGTCTATGTCAGAGGCATTTCCATAGGACACCGCTTTACTGAAACGAACTCCCCTTTGCGCGGCAGCGCGGACCATGTATATCGCATTCCCGCCGCTCTGACAGATGAGGGCCGCACGGCCGCTCTCCCTGGGGAAGTCCGAACTGAAGGACAAACCAACCCTGGGGTGGTAAACACCGACACAATTGGGACCAAGTATCCGCAGCCCTCCGGTGCGTGCCAGGCCAAGCACCTTCTCCTCCAACTGCCGGCCCTCTTCAGTCCCCACCTCGGAGAAACCAGCGGTGAAGAACGAGACCGCTTTCACCCCTTTTGCCACGCAGTCTTTGATCAGGTCGGGTGACGAGCGCGCCGGTACACAGGCAATGACGAGATCGATAGGCTCGGCGATGTCCTGGATGCTGGAGTAGACGTGTAGGCCAAGGACTTCGCCACCCTGGGTGCTGACCGCATACACCTTCCCTTTGAAGCCCGAATCAAGTTGGCAAGCGACGAACGCCTGACCTATGGCGCTGCCGGCCCCGGCAACGGCTACCGACCTGGGGTCGAAAATCGATTGCAGAGAGTCAGTCCTACTCACAATAGCGAAGGCAATATCGAATGGTTATGTTACCTCAACCCAGCAGACTACCGTCCTGCTATGCAAGGGCTAGCAGCGGCACGCGCCGGTGCTCTCTCGGTTCCCCCACCACGACGCCAAACCGCAGCAACGAGGTATGGAAAATCCAAGGCCTGAGCCTCGAGCGCTGCAACAGCTCTTTGACCTCGCCCGGTGTGTAGCCAGCCTTCAGCGCCTGCATGAAGGATTTCAACCACGACCGCTTGATGTCGCTCAACAGAAACACTCCGTCGGAAGCCAGAACCCGTTCAACCTCGTCCAGCATGGCGATGGGACGATCGACGGCATGAAAAGTGTCCAGGCTCACCACCGCATCGAACGAATCGTCTTCAAAAGGCATCTCCCAGACATTGCCCACCTCAAACGAGACCCTGCAGGATAGACCCGCCTCCGCTGCTGCGGCGCGAGCTGACTCAAGGCGTGGACCGGCCGAATCGAGACCCACCACCTCGGCGTCATGGAATGTACGCGCCAGGCAAATGGCGACTTCGCCGGAGCCAGTCGGTACGTCGAGGATGCGACCATTCTCGAACCCCATTTGCGCCAGCCCCTCACCAACCACCCTGGCCAAACTCCTGCGCCTGCTGGTGGCTGACTCAGGACGCTCGACAGCATCCCTGGAACGATCCTGACGCGTGCGCTTGGCAAGCTGCACAGTCTTCACAGAAGGACCCGTATCTCAGACCCCAACCTATGCCAGCCCCTTTCTGCATCCCATTATACGATAATGTTTGTCTGCAGACACAATTGGCGTGTGTGCCCCTTCCGAGACCTGATTCCTTCCTCTGCGCCGACCGGAAGCCTCATTCGAAGCGGATACCAGCATCCACAATGGCGCAAACGGATGGACAGTTACTCACCGCCAGGAGTGCGTAGCAGAATAGGCTGAACTTGACAAAGGATCGACTGTGTTGAAAAATAGTCCTAAAAGGGCATCATTAGAGGTTCAGACGGTTTTAGAAAGGTCCCGTTGGAGATTCGCGTACCTTCTTGTTTCACTCTATGCTCCACTAAGCCACATGGGCCAAGGCACACGGGCAGCAGGGATGCCGCGGTGGTGGGGGTTGTCTTGTCCCCGAGGCAGCATTGCACCTCGGCCACAGATATTTCCAGCAGTGCACAGTGATCCTTGAGTCTCATGTTGGCAGCCTGGTGAGATTCAGAAGCCGAATGCGCCGCTGGCCACGTGGATAGTCTGACGGCCAACCAGCGTCTCCGTGGTCGGTGCCCGATATGAAGTATGCACCCTAACCACAAAGGCTGTTCAGAAAGGGGGGAAATGAATTGGAGTCGAAGCTGAAGTCCAAAGCGTTGGAACAGTTCCAGGAAGCAACACAGACCCTGGTCAATCCTGCATTGCAGAAGTGGAAGGACCAGGGAGGCAAGATTGTCGGGTGCTACTGTTCTTACGTGCCTGAGGAGGTCATCACTGCGGCAGGCTTCGTTCCCTACCGTATGCGGGGAACGGGCAGCACCGGAACGGACATGGCGGACACATGTGTTAGCAGTATCAACTGCAGCTTTTGCCGCCACTCCCTCGACCTGGGTCTCAGGGGTGAGTACGCCTTTCTCGATGGTGTGGTCTGGGTCAGTAGCTGCGATCACATCCGCCGCATCTATGACCACTGGCTGCGCAAGATAAAGACTCCCTACCTGCGGCTGTTGAGTCTTCCCAAGAAGGTGACCGGTCCGCAGGTAGACTGGTACTCCCAGGAAATAGCCTTGCTCAGGGAAACCCTGGGCAAGCAGTTCAGCGTCGAGATCACAGATGAGCGTCTTTGGGACGCCATCAAGCTCCACAACGAAACGCGCAGGCTGCAAAGGCAGCTTTACGAACTGAGAAAGGCAGACAAGCCACCAATCACCGGCGCCGAAGCACTGGCTGTCATGGTGGCCGGTACCGCCATGCCGAGGAAAGAATACAACGAGATGCTGAGGCAGCTACTGGAGGAGATTGCCTCGTCGAAAGACGGCCAGTCCGACTACCGGGCCCGAATAATGCTGATCGGCGGCATACTTGACGACCCCGCTTACATAGAGGTCATTGAGAGCCAGGGGGGCCTGGTGGCCACAGACAGTCTGTGCTTTGGCACCAGAATCATGTGGAAGGACGTCGACGAGAAGGCAAGTGACCCCGTTGCTGCCCTGGGCCGCTACTACATTGCCGACCGCCCATCCTGCGCCAGAATGTTTCTGGACCAACCGAGAAGGTCTGCCTTCATCAAGGACATGGTCCGCGACTTCAAAGTGGACGGGGTGATCGCCGAGCGGCTGGTCATGTGCGACAACTGGACGGGCGAGCAGTTCATGACCGGCGAGGACCTCAAGGAAGCAGGCATTCCCTACATCCGGCTCGACAGGGAATACCTCATGGCCGGTATCGGACAGCTCAGGACGAGAGTCCAGGCATTCCTAGAAATGATGGGGAGGTAGACCATGGCAACCAGACAGTACAAGTATGAACCACATACATTCAGACGGTACAAAGAGGAGCGCGACTACTTCAGTTTTCTGTCTGATATCCTGGCGCAGGCCCCCGACGACATAAGCCAGCTTAGCCACGAGATAACCGACGTCACCGTCGAGCGGTACGACCAGATAATGCGCTGTGCCGAGGAGGGCAAGCCCTTCATCGCGGGCTACTTCTGTGCCGCCCCGGAGATATACGAGGCCATGGGCCTGCCCTGGTACATGATCATGGCGACGCCGTTCCTGGCTGCTTCAGCTCCCTACCTGTTGGAAGATATTGATGCCGCTGAAGCAATGGGGCTGGGAACCGACTGGTGTACTGCCTGCCGCCTGTCGCTCTATTACATAGAGGCCGAACTGACGCCGAAGCCATGGGCCCTCATCGGCCTGATACACCCCTGCGATGCCGGGAACATGCTCCACCAGGCAGTGGCACGCAACCAGAAGTGGCGTGACGTCCCCATATTCGCCACAGACCCACCCTACTTTGAGGACGAGCGGGGTATAGAGTACTTTGCCGGGGAGCTCAAGCGCATGGTCGCCTTCATCGAAGAGCATACCGGGCATAAGCTGGACATAGACAGGCTGCGCGAGATATGCGAGGAGTCCAACAAGCAGTACGAGATATGGTCTGAGTACGCCCAGCTAAGGCGGGCGGTGCCGTGTCCTCATGGATGGGGCATCGGCGGCCCGCAGTGCTTCGCCGCAACCCAGGTATTCCAGACAGGCAAGCCCAGGGGAACCCAGTGGTTGCGGAACGTGCTGGCCAGCGCCGAGAACCGCGTCAAGCAGGGCATAGGCACCATACCCAATGAGAAGATCAGATACTTCTGGTTCGATCTTCTGCCCTTCGGATGGTGCTTTGAGTTTATGCCGTGGCTGGAGGAGGAGTGGGGAGCCGTGATGGTCATGGAGATGTTTGGTTATACGCCATACACCCTGATCGACACCAGAAACGAGGACACCATGTTCAAGGGCCTGGCCAAGAGAAACCTGTATGACTCACCCATGGTCAGACAGGCGCGCGGTCCGGCCGATTACTTCGCCAGCGACATCGCCAGAGTAGTGAAAGACTACAAGATAGACTGTGTCATATGGCCCGGCCACATGGGCCACAAGGACGGTTCCGCCAGCACCGGCATCATGAGAGAGATCTGCAACGATCTCGGGGTCCCGTACATACACATAGGGCTCGACCTGTTCGACAGGAGGTACACCACCCCCGAAGAGTGCAAGGACAAGATAAGCAAGTTCTTCAGCTCAATGGGGTTAGGCTAGACATACCAGGTAAGGAGAAGGCATGATTGTTGCAGGCTGTGACATAGGCTCTGCTACGGGCAAGGCAGTTGTCATGAAGGATGGGCAGATTGTGTCCTACGCCATTATTCCGTCCACCACCAAGCCCGAGTTGACCGCACGCAGGTCCATGGACGAGGCCCTGGAAAAGGCCGGCTTGTCGTCGCTGGAAGACCTGGACTATGTGGTGGGCACCGGCTACGGCAGGCTGAGGGTTGAGTTTGCCGACGAGAACGTTTCGGAGATAACCTGCCACGCCCGGGGCGCCCAGTGGCTTTGTCCATCGGTGAGGACGGTGGTCGACATTGGCGGCCAGGACTGTAAGGTAATGTCCGTCAGCGAGAAGGGCAGAGTCCTGGAGTTCGTCATGAACGACAAGTGCGCTGCCGGTACAGGCAGGTTCTTCGAAGCAATGGCCAGGGTAATCGACTGCAGCCTGGAAGAGCTTTCCACTATGTCTCTCAATTCCCAGAAGCCCGCTGCCATCAGCAGCCAGTGCAGCGTCTTCGCCGAGTCAGAGGTAGTCGCCCTGATCAACGAGGGCTCTGACCTGGCCGACATCGTTGCCGGGCTGAACCACTCGGTAGCGGGCAGGCTGAGCGGCATGGTGGGAAGGGTAGGGATGGCAGAAGACATCGCCCTCACCGGAGGATGCGCCAAGAATGTGGGCCTGGCCACGGCACTGGAGCAAAGGCTAAAGGTACAGGTGAAGAGGCTGCCCATGGACCCGCAGATTGCAGGGGCCATAGGGGCAGCCCTCATAGCCGTCGAGAAAGTGAACCAGGCCCAGCATAGTTCGGTGAGTTCGCAGGCCAAGAGCTAGGCTGGCCACACCGATAGGGCCTCCGAGCTCAACCGCCGTCTGCTGATCGGCCTCCGGCGGTATGATACCGTCTGCGGTCGACGGCGGCAGAGAGCCGTACTTTCGCCTGAGACTCAAACCGGAGCAAACACAGGAAGCTGACCATGGCCATCTACGACCCCTACGTCCCCAGGATAGCCGACTACGTGGAGCAACTGCGGCAGAACGGGAGGCAGGTCAGAGACATCGATTGTCCCTCAGAGGTCACCAAACTGCTGCAAGGCCTTCCGGTTCGGGTTGGCCCCGGTGCCAGCTCCGGCCTTATACTGCGTGGAGACACCTTCGTCGAGTTGGGCAATCCGGAGGCGGGTTCCTGCTCCTTCGTACTCTGGACGGATACCCCACGCCTGGTCAGGGATGGCAGAATCACCTTGATCGGTCCGGACATCCCGGAATCGCCGGGTGCTAGCCTCCCCTTCGGCCAGGTATTGATGGTGGGAGGAGCCGAACTCTCCGAGGCAGACCACGACAAGCTGGAGCAGAGCCAGTATGTGGCCGATCAGGTGGAAGGCTATATGGTCAGGAGCGTATCCCAGCTCATATGGTCCAGAGTCAGCAACGAGGCCGCGGAAAAGGGCTTCTGCTTTGAGACCCTGGGTAGAGCGCTTATGGCCATCTTTAGAACAACGGTACCCGGCATACAGGCTATGGAAATCATCTTCACCACGTCTGCTGAGGAAGACCTGCAGCCACTCGATGACATAGGTGAGCAGGTCCGAAAGATAGCCAAGAACATCGTTGTGAACAACTGGAAGGCAAGGGGGTACGACCTCTACGAATGTACCCTTGGCTGGGACTGCAATGCCTGCCCCGACCGGCCGGTGTGCGACGAGATCAAGGAAGTCATAAATGTACGCAAGACGCAGCGAAGTACGACTGCGACCGACGCTGGCTCATAAGAATGGAGTGCTTCTCACCCCAGCGGTCGGCCCACCTGGAGAGTAGGTACTGGAGCACCGATGTCTGAGTCCGACAGCCCCAGGAAAAGGCTTGTTGCCGTATGCGGCAAAGGCGGCACCGGCAAAACGGTGTTCACAGCCATTATGGCCAGGGTCCTCCTGGAAAGCGGCAAGGCAGGCAAGCTTCTGCTGATCGATGCTGATCCAGCTATGAGCTTGCCCAACGTCCTCGGCGTGAACGTCAGGCGGACCATGGGCCAAATCCGCGAGCAGATCATCTCGACGGCCAGAAGCGGCGACAGCCAGGAGAAGAGCCAGTTGAGCCAGACGCTTGACTACATGATCCTGGAGGCGCTTCATGAGACCGACGACTTCGCAATGCTGGCCATGGGACGCACCGAAACCCTCGGCTGCTTCTGCCCTCTGAATGACGTCCTGCGGGGCGCAGTGGAAACGCTCTCCGAGAGCTTCGACACCATCATAATAGACGGCGAGGCCGGCCTGGAACAGTTGAACAGGCAGGTCATGCGCCACGTGGATACGCTGACAGTCCTCAGCGACGCCACCTCGAGGGGCCTGCGGACTGCATCCCTGATAAAGGACATGGTGCACCAGGACAGAGTGCTGCAGTGCGAGAGGATGGGTCTGGTCTTCAACAGGGTACAAGGCAACCACGAGCTGTTGGAGAAGCTCGCCCGGGAGATTGGCATGGAGGTGCTGGGATACATACCACAGGACGATGCGATCGCTTACTACGACCTGGTGGGTAAGCCGATCACCGAGCTACCCACCTCACCCGGTCTGTCCGCAGTCCGCAACATCGTCGAGAAATCCATTTTCGGCGAGCGGTTCTCGACCTGAGCCACACCGCCAGCCCCCCTCAGCCAACGTTCAAATCAAAGCAGTGGCCAGCAGCCCACCATAAGCTGTAGAATAGGTTGTCCCTGGCGGCCCCGGCGTCAGTGCAGCAGACTCCCGGGTCAGGACACGACAAAGAGCCAGCGAAGGCAGTGTCATATGATTGAAGCGTACCTGGACATCGAGACTACGGGGCTTTCGGCTGCGTACCACAGCATAACCGTGATCGGAGTCTACTTGACCGACGGCGACTGGTGCAGGTTCGTCCAGTTGGTGGGCGAAGACGTCACCCGAGACAACCTTCTACAGGTCCTCGAAGGCGCGCACGTCATCTACACGTACAACGGCAGCCGGTTCGACATCCCCTTCATCGATGCCTCCTTTGGCACACACCTGGCCAGGGACTTCAACCACCACGACCTGATGCTCGACTGCTGGAGAAACAACCTGTACGGCGGTTTCAAGGCAGTCGAGACCCAGTTGGGGATCGTCAGGCAACTCAGGGGGATCAACGGATGGGATGCAGTCAGACTGTGGTACAGGTACCGCCTGGAGGATGACCGGGAGGCCCTGGCCGTCCTGCTGAAGTACAACGAAGAGGACGTGTTGAACCTCAAGACTCTCAAAGAGATCCTGCGAATCATCCCCCAGGAAGCCACGGACGACAACACGCTGGGAGCCAGAGACTGGCGACCTGGGTCGCCCGTGTGATCCCGGCGGGTCACATCGCCAACAGTCAGCCCACCACCAACGCGGGGCATGCCTGCGCACCCACTCGTCCACCGTCCTCCATGTTAGCTGTAATGCGCGTCGCGGCTGCCCAATTCATCCTTTATGGTCGACTCCTTTAACCGATTTACCCTTACCAATCCAGAGGTAACGAGGTAGCATGTTAGACGGTGTTGGCGGTCAGCCACGGCGACACCGGGGTGCAACGCCACCGTTGAACAATCAAGGGCACAGCACCAGGCTGTTGGCTGCCACCGCAATCCAACCAGACAGGAAGCGCCATCTGGACACGAGCGAGTAAGGACAAACGCATGAGTAGAGGTTCAGCACTCCAATCGTTCAGAACCAACCAGATGCTTCCGGAACTGCACCAGGGGTGTGAAAATGGGATACTCTGACGATCAACTGGACGAAATATTCAATAAGACGCATGGTTACTGCTACCATTGCGGCGCCAAGCTGGCATGGGGAAGCTACGGCATCCCCAGTGCCAAGGGGTCGTGGAAAGTAGACGATGGCACCGGCCCTGTCCTGCGCAGGACAGGGCATCCGGAGAATCCGGTGCCGTCATGCCTGCCGTGTAATCGGACCAGGCGACCGGACCCGTACCGGGACTTCCATCGCATGCTGGAACTGAGCAGGCGATCCTACTTCTCCTCTCGCACCTAGAAACGGCAGGATACACCAGGCCGGTGTATGCCTGACGGACTTCCAGAGCACTACCAGGATTGAATGAACGCAATCCCCGGCATGTAGCTTCGCCTCGCAACAGGACCGCGCAATGTACAGGAGCACTCGGAAGACAGGAAACATCCAGGGTGCGTGCCTCTATAGACTCAGCGTTGTCTCCCCCCTCCAGCCGTCCAGGATCTGAAGGTGCCTGAATGCGCTCTCCAGCGCCTTCGTTGCCGCCGCCTCGAACTTCTCCAGTTCCTCAAGGTACTCATGACCTTTGACCGAAGCAGTCAATGCGAAGCCGCTCAGACAGGTCTTGTCCGTCTCAACCTTGATCTGCTTGTAGCCCTGGTCTGTCCCGTCATAGTAGAACCTGATGTGGGAAGGGTCGCTGACGCACGAGGTACCGATGTCCGGGTCAAAGTACCTGGCCACCAGCTCTTTCTCCGCCTCGGATAAGTCGACGCTGATATTGCAGCCGAATTCCCAGCTCTTGCGTGAAAACAGCCCCCGTTTGCTGAGCGACCTGGTCCTCTCTATCCTGATCTGCATGTATACATGTCCCTCCCTGTCAACAAGTTGAACCACGCAGAGGACACATTGAACCTGGGAACTCTGACCCGTTCCGCGGCACAGACCCCACCCAACCCACCGGGTCAACACTGAGGCGGACAACACATCATAACACCACGCCCACGCCCCGGCAAAGAGAGAACCAATGGCGGACTGACAGGGCAAAACCGTGAGCCTCTACGGGCAGCGCGTTGACAGGCGACTGTCTCTCTCTGTTTTGGAACGTTTATGTGACCGGCCCGCGACCGCCCTTAACCAGAATTGAATTGTCGCCGCAGTAACCTGTCTGGTGGGCATTGCCTCACCGTTGACAAAGCGTCGACGCCACGCGGAGCAGACGGCAGCGTCTCCGTGGAACCCCCGGGATGCCTGGTCCGGTTGACCGCCTCTGGCCTCCGGCTTGCGTCAGTCCAGCACCGAAGCCGGTGGTGTGCGCCCGGAGGCGCGTGACGGCCCGTTCTTTGGTCGCCGATGGCCGAGACCTTGGCCTATACAGGTTGATCCCCAACGCGCCCAAAGTCTGCACCAGTGGGACTTACGTGGTAGCGCCAGGGGGGACTATAGTCTTGC
>CAZTYW010000059.1:0-13093 GCA_964617695.1 uncultured Dehalococcoidia bacterium | reverse complement strand
AAAGGCTCAACTAAAGGCTCACATGTCTGCCGTCCTCCTCCGCCATGCCGCCGCCCCGTAGCCAGCCGCATCACCGCACGGGGCCCGGGAGGGGAAGCCGGGCGGCGGCCGGCCGACAAGAGGCGAGACGAGGGCTCCGAACACGCCGGCCGGGCTGCGTCTTTGCCAATCCGGCCAGCAAAAGCGAAAATATCCCCAGCCGGCTGATTCGGAGACTCAGGGACCGGCACGGGCATAGTGCCGTCGCGGTACCGCCACCGGCGACCAGCGGAACGTGACTGCCGGCAAGGAGGACAGGATGGCAGAAAGGTTGACAGGTCGAAATGCCGTGGTAACCGGCGGTGGCAGAGGTATTGGCAGGGCCATAGCTCTGGCACTGGCAGAGGAGGGCGCCAACATTGTTGTCTCCGATCTGGGTACGGCGACCGACGGCTCCGGCGCCGATCCGGGGCCTGCCCACGAAGTGGTTGAGGAGTGCAGACGGCTGGGCGTACGGGCGGTTGCCCACTGCGGTGATGTAGCCGGCTTCCAGACGGCCGAGGACATAGTCCGCACCTGCGTGGACAATTTCGGTCGGATTGACATCCTGTGCAATATCGCCGGCGCCGCCAGGGGTGGCATGATGTGGAACACGTCAGAGGAAGACTGGGACAGGACCATAGCAGTCCACCTGAAAGGGACGTTCAACCTCTGCAGGCACGCTTGTCCCCTGATGAGACAGCAGAGGTACGGGCGAATACTGAACTGCACCTCCCACGAGCGGTTGGGGGCCCTGGGGGCAGCCCAGTACTGTGCCGCCAAAGGAGGCATTGCCAGCCTGACCTACGCTATTGCCTGGGAAATGGGGGCCTACGGAGTCACCTGCAACGCCATTGCTCCCGCGGCGCGAACCAGGTTCATGGATGACCCAAAGGTGATCGCTGGCTTCAAGAAGAGGGCCGAGGCCGGACTCTGGTCACAGCAGATGTTCGAGCAGGCCAGCCGCCTGGCTCCCCCGGAAATGATGGGCATGATTGCGGCGTTTCTCTGCAGCGATGATGCTGCTCACATCAACGGATGCATCTTCACCGCCGCCGGGCACTCCCTCGCCTGGTGGGCACCGGAGGAGGAAAAAGTCATCTTCCGCCGGAACTGGGAGAAAGACGGCAGGTGGACCTGGGAAGAGGTGAGACGATGCATGCCGTTTCTCCTCAGGAGTTATGTCAACCCATCTCAGCCCCGGAAAACGACGTAGCCGCATGGCCAGCGCCCCGGTCTTTTGACACAAGCCGGCCGCGATCGTAAGCTTGACCCAGGACGAATCCGTTGCTGCCATAGTCCAGGAAGCACTCACGATACATGGCTCCCGAAGAGCGATTCCATGACAATCTCCGAAGGCCCTTCCAGGGCCCCGCAAGCCGAGCAGCAATGTGTCTTTGTGGGAGCCAACTTCCAACAATGAGTCTGTACCATGTCTGATTACGATGCAATCGTCGTGGGGGCAGGCCACAACGGACTTGTGGCTGCCGCCTTTCTCGCCAGGAACGGCCTGAAGGTGCTCAGCCTGGAGAAGCAAAGGTACGTGGGAGGAATGGCCGGGACAACAGAATACTTCGAGGGTTTCAGGCATAACGTCGGCGCCTGGTGCCTCATGGCAAGTCCGGGGTCGATTTTTGACGAGCTGGAGCTAGGAAAACACGGCTTTGAAGTCATAGACCCGCCGACCTCGTTTTTCACCTTTGGCGAACCCGGCGACACGCCCTATATCTTCTACAACGACCCTGCCAGGTTGACGGAGCACCTGCGACGGGACCATGGTGAGGATGCCCTCCAGGGTCTCATGGGTCTGTACGGCATCTGCCGTACCTTCGTCAAGCCGTTTGGGGCCGAGCGTTTCAAGCCGCCGAGGTCACTGGGGGCCGTCATTGACGGAATGCCAACCGTTGAATCCAGGGACGTGATGAGAAGGTGCATCTTTGGCAGTTGCATGGACATCATCAGGCAGTTCTTCCCCGACCCTGACAGGCACAGACCCATACAGGGATCATTGGCGGCCATGGCGGTGGATGGAACGGGCCAGGGCCCCTACTCTCCGGGGACGGCCTTTTCGCTGGTGTATCACCTGGCTGCCATGGCTGTCGGAATCCATTATCAGCTGGTCAAGGGCGGTATGGGCACGCTCTCCGAGGCCATCCGGAAGGCGGTTGAACGCAATGGCGGCGAGGTCAGGCTCAAAACGCGGGTCAGGAGGGTCCTGGTAGAGAACGGAAAGGCCATCGGGGTGGAGCTGCGGGGCGGCGAGAAGATCACTGCCAACGTGGTGCTGTCCAATCTCGACGCATACGCCACGTTCATCAGGTTGGTTGGAGAGGAGCACCTGCCCTCTGACTTCGTTCGAATGATCGAGAGGATCAAGTACACCAACCCATATCTGGAGATCCACGCCACCCTCAGAGAGTTGCCCGAATTCACAGCAGACCTGGCGTTCGCCAACAAGGACAGGATGCGGTGGTCGATGAGCTATATCCCTTCTCCAGAACATCTCGAGCGGTGCTGGGACGCCTGCAAGTGGGGCAGGGTGCCTGAGCAGCCTTATAGCAGCTACTACATCCCCAGTCTGCTGGATGACAGCCTGGCCCCGCCCGGCTACCATACGGCCACCTTCTGGTCGCAGTACTTTCCCATCACCGCCCCGAGAGACCAGCATGACCGCCTGAAAGAGGAAATGGCGGACAGGGTGATAGGCCAGATGTGCCGCTTCGCCCCCAACCTGAAGGATGCCATCATGGACAGGGTCGTCTTCACCCCGCTGCACTACCAGGGGATGTTCGGCGCCACGGAGGGAGACTACTCCAGCGGGCTGATGCGGCCTGACCAGGTCTTTGACTTCAGGCCGGTGGTCGGGTGGTCAGAGTACAGGACGCCTGTTCAGAACCTCTATCTTTGCGGTGCCGCATGTCACCCGGGTCCCGGCGTAAACGGCGTGCCCGGATACAACAGCGCCCGCGCAGTGCTCAGGGACTGGAAGGCATAGAAGGACACCGAAGAGGCCCAGAGCGCTGCGCTGCCAACCGGGGCTTCGCTTCAAGTACCTCCGGGCACCAAAGCCCATGCTGTCAACCCCAGGACGCTCACTGCTTCATGCGACGGAGCTCTATGGTTACGGCATTGGCCTTGTCTACGCATTCCCACTGCATTACGTCAGGGTCCCCCCAGGCTGCGGGAAAGCCGCCGCCGTACTCAAGCATGACGACGAAGGGAAAGATATCGTGGTAAAAGAAGCCGCACAGCCCGCCGGAGGAATAACCGCTGAGCTCAAATCGGTCCCCAGGCTTGTGCCCGATAGTGCAGCCTCCTTTGACGCGCTTTATGGTACCAACGACCCGATACAGGCGCTCGGCCATCCGGGCCACCTCCTGACATGAGTACAGGCATTCTCCCAGGCGAGCCTCAACAGTCAATGGTTGTTGATCGGTGGAAGCAACGTCCGGGAGTAATGCCCGGACGGATGCCGGTGCACCCGACGTCTGCCGAGCCTTGTCCCCCAACTCGGAGACTAGAAAACGGGGGCAAGGCCAAGCCTCTTCCTGAGCTCACGCTGGAGGGCGTCGGCAACGGCCGGGGACTTGACGGTTCCGGCCCTGATGGTCTTGCCCCCCTCGATGGTCACCAGCAGATCGTACCGCCAGCCTTTGCCCGGCACCATTGGCACATTGGTCGGACCCGTGATGAAACCGGGGGCAATGCGCAGCCGCCCGCCGCGCTCTCCTGCATAGGCCCACCAGGTGGTCCGGCAGGCGGTGGCCACCCTCACGACCTGGGTGTACGAAATACGTCGTCTGATTGGAAGTCCAGGACCAAGGACCCTCAGACGCATGGTCATGTCCCGGGTGACGTCATTGAAGACCGTCTCCCACCCCGTTCGGAGGTGAGGCGCAAGGCGAACCCTATCACCATCAATAGACACATTGCCATCTTTCATGGCAGCCCTCCCCCAGCCACACCCCCGACCATCAGCATCCTGTAGCGCCGGAGATGCGGCTGACAACCACCGTCCGGTGTCCGTCACGTGGGAATTCCGCCCAAACGGACTAGACAGCGATTACCCTGTACTCTTTTATCAGGCTGTCCTCCTCCCGCATAACGCCGAGACAAAGGAGCACCATGTTTCCAACCTCAACATCATACCGCATGGCGTTACCATTGATGCCGACGTTGGATACACTGAGACCACCTCGTTGGAACGTCTGCTCAAAGAAGGTCTGTATCTGGTCTCGGCCCTTCACAGCGATCGGCTGCAGGCCCAGCTTGCTGGGGGCATCGTCATAGAACTCCCCGTCTTGTGCGAAGAGCCGCGCCATCCCATTGGCGTCCCCGGTCTTCAGGTACCCGCTGTAGCTGTGTAGCAGACTCATGGCCAACGCCTCCTGATTCTGTAGCATATGGGCAGAGGCTATCACACTGTCCACCCTGGGTCAATCGGACGACGGGAGCAATCGCCGAGGCCGTGCAAGCCCTCGTCGGCCAGGCAGATCCCCAAGAACTGTATCGCACGCGCCGCCCTGGACACCGCAAGTCGTACCGCCCTCAAGCCATCGACTGACGCATGTGAGCACTGAGCCATGGTGCTTCTTGAACCAGAAGACAACGTATGATAGAATGAGCGCCATCAAAAGCCGGCCAAGCCTGGCTACGCATGGACAAGAGGAACGGAAGCCCCGGCTACGAATCCAGGTGATATGTATTGAAGTGATCTCTGGGCCTGTGCAATCTCAAGGAGTGACCACTGTATGAGAAAAGGTGGGGACGAACTTATCCGCGTTCGTAAGGAGCCGAAACTGAGCAGGCCTGCGCTGATAGCTGCATGGCCGGGTATTTCCAACGTGGCCCTCACGGCAGCGAGCTACCTGGTGGACAAGCTGGGGGCAAAGGAGTTTGCCGAGATAGAGCCCCTGTCTTTCTTCGACCTTGAGGGGACCTACGTTGAAAAGAACCTGATACAGTCGCCGCGGCTACCCGAGAGCAAGTTTTACTACTGGAAGAGGAAGAAAGCCGAGGGTGACCTCGTCATCTTCGTTGGCGAGGCACAGCCTGCCTCCAGGGGCTATCAGTTTGCCAACGACATACTGACCTTCGCGCAGAAACTCGGGATCAACCACATATACACTTTCGCCGCAGCCATCGTGCCCCAGTTTACGGAGAAACCGCGCGTGTGGGCTGCTGCGACTGACAGCGACCTTCTAGCCGAGATGGAAAGCCTTGGACTGGTGCTGAAGGGCAATTTCTACATCGCCGGCATGAACGGCCTGCTTCTCTCCGTGGCAAAGGAAAGGAATGTTAGAGGCACCTGTCTGCTCGGCGAAACACCCCGCTTTCTGAGCGACATCAACAACCCCGTAGCGTCTCAGGCAGTGCTGGAGGCCCTTACCAGAATTCTGAACATCGAGCTCGACATGACGGAGCTGCAGCAGATGGTGCAGCAGGCGCGTCAAGAGATCGACGAGGCACTCAGGGAGAGCCGCCGCCAGTACATCGATCGCTTCACTGTGCCCCTCTGGGAGCGTCCCGAAGAGGAGGAAAAGGGCTGATCTCCGGCCGAGGCAGACATCGCGGCCCGCATATGCGATTTGCGATATCAACCAGCGAGTGGAGAGCTCTGACGTCTTCCGTAGTCAAGGTTCTCGGCAACCTGGAGGAGTCATCTACCTGCTGCAGGCGCCCGCGTCGAATCGTCCCTCACTACCGGTTCCCTTATCTGCGTGGCTTCCCAGACACTCAGCGTAGGTTTGCAGTCAACTCGTCCCGGTAGCGCCCAAGAAAGGAGAGCCTTGGAGTATTTTCTGAACGAAGAGCAGAAAACCATACGTGACCTGGCGCGCAGGGTGGCTGAAGAGCGAATCGTGCCTGTAAGGGCAGAACTCGACGAAAAGGAAGAGTTCCCATGGGACATCATGAAGGAACTGGCCGACGCCGACATGTTCCGCGTGTTCATACCCGAGGAATACGATGGGCTGGGAGGCCGCTGCCTCGACCTTTGCCTGGTGATGGAGGAGCTGTCCAGGGCCTGCGGTGGCGTGGCTATCAGCTACGGGGCCAATGCACTTGGATGCCTGCCCTTGATCCACTACGGCACTGACGAACAGAAGAAGACCTACCTCCCCGATGTCGCCAGCGGCAAAAGGCTGACCGCCTTCGCACTGACTGAGGCGACAGCCGGCAGCGACGCTGCCAACATCAGGACAACCGCCACTCGCCAGAATGGGCACTATGTACTGAACGGCACCAAGCAGTTCATAACTAACGGCGGCGAGGCTGAGATATACACCGTCATTGCCATGACCGATCCGGCAAAAGGCAGCCGGGGCGCCAGTACCCTGCTTGTTGAGAAGGATACCCCCGGATTCACTTTCGGCAAGAAAGAGAAGAAAATGGGCATACGTGCGTCAGCTACACGGGAGCTGGTCTTCCGTGACTGCCGGGTACCTGAAGCAAACCTGATCGGCAGAGAGGGACAGGGCTTCATCATCAGCGTGAGGACAATAGACCGTTCCCGGCCAGGCGTTGCAGCACAAGCGCTCGGCATTGCACAGGGAGCCCTAGAGGCAGCCGTAGACTATGCGCGCCAGCGTGTCCAGTTCGGCCATCCCATCTCCTCGATTCAAGCCGTGCAGCATATGCTGGCCAACATGGCCACTGAGGTGGAGGCAGCCCGGGCTCTCCTCTACGCGGTGGCGAGGACGATTGACACTGGGGCCAGGGACTTCAGCGAAGAGGCTGCCATGGTCAAGGTATTCGCCTCAGACACGGCAATGAGAGTGACTACGGATGCGCTGCAAGTCCTGGGGGGCGCCGGATATATGCGAGATTACCCGGTAGAGAAGATGATGAGGGATGCCAAGATCACCCAGATATACGAGGGCACCAACCAGGTGTTGAGAAACGCCATCGCCCTGGAAGTGCTGAAGAGAAAGGCGCTCCGAGAATGAACGTCGTCGTCTGCATAAAACAGGTACCCAGCTCGCCCAAAATCGAAATCGACGCCAAAGCCGGAACGCTGCTCAGAGTGGAAGGCGAGAGGATTATAAACCCCTTCGATATGTACGCCCTGGAGGAGGGAATACGGCTTAAAGAGCGCTACGGAGGAAACGTCACCGCCGTCACCATGGGACCGCCTGAAGCGGAAGCAGTACTCAGAGAAGCCCTGGCCCTGGGCATAGACGATGCCGTTCTATTGAGCGATCCTGCATTCGAAGGTTCCGACCAACTGGCAACCTCCTGCATTCTGGCCAGGGCAATTGGCAAGCTGGGGCAGCCGGACCTCATAATCTGCGGCAGGCAGACGACGGACGGCGACAGCGGACAGGTCCCTCCACAGCTCGCCGAGTGGCTGCAACTTCCGTTTGTCTCCTATGTCAGCAAGATCGAGGATGTAGCCGCGGAGCGCATGACCGTTCAGCGGCTGGTGGATGAAGGCCACCAGGTTGTGGAGATGACCCTGCCCGGAGTCATCAACGTGGTCAAAGAGATCAATGTCCCGCGCCTGCCGTCTCTTCGCGGACTGATGCAGTCGAAGAAAGCGCAGGTGCCAACCTGGACAGCGAAAGACCTGAACCTGGACGTCAGTCGGGTTGGACCACAGGGCTCCCCTACCAGGGTGGCCCAGGTCCTCTTCCCATCCCGGAGAGAGACACAGGGCGAATTGCTACAGGGTAGCCCGGAGAGCCAGGTTGACCAGTTGTTGGAGAGACTCAGACAGGCGAAGACAATCTGACGTTTTGGTCGAAACACGTCTTCTATCCGCCAACTGTCCTGCAGAGGCGGTGTTTTCATCCGCCAATGCGACCAGTCCCAGGCGAAAAGATCATGACTATGGCCGTTGAGACTGGCTGTCAGCAGGCCAGCCACGGCTCCTCTATCCGCCGCCAACTCAGCAGACTTGACACATGTCCACAAACAGCTTATAAATTGGCAGAGGCGTGCGTAAAGGCCGAGGGTGATCCTGCTGAGCATCAAGCGTCCGAACCCTCGGCAGAGCCGTTGGCAGATGGAAGGTCCGAGAACATGGCACTACGGGACGCACGCCAGCCGGGCCAACTTATAGGGAGGGGGCAAAATGGAAGCACGAGCAGAGAGACTGAGGGATGAAGTCAGGCAGAGGTTTGCCACGCAGGAGACCTTTGACCGAATCGAAAGCTTTCTCCTGAGGCAGCAGCAACTGACTTCGACTGAAGAACCTCCTTACGTGCAGCAGATCGAGGAGAAGACGGCCCCGATCTTCCAGAAAGATGAGGAACTGGGCGAGGTCGCAGTCACCCTGTGCCGGCTGAAGAACCAGTACCTCCTGCTGCACCACGCACTGCAATCCAAGCTTATCAACCTGATGAGATCTATGGTCTATGGACTCAACAATAGTGACTACCTGCTTTTTGCGCTGGTCTCCAGGTCACTAATCGAACACGTTGCCTGCCTGTCTTACCTTGTGCAGCAATCGGACAGGATTCTGGATGGGGCTGAGGGAAGCGGACCGGGCACGCCGCTAAAGGCAGCGCTGGACCAACTGCTGGGCCTCTACGGGAAAGCATTCTACGGCAATCGCTTCTTCGGCAATGAGGGGCTGGGAGATTCTATGGACGCTGTTGCACTGGTCAAGGAGTTCATCTCTCCAGATATACGTGAGTCCGCACAGTATTACAACTCCCTTTCCGACTTCGTGCATCCCTGCTTTGCCAGCAGCGTGCTGATAGCTGCCTTCAAATTGGGGGAAGGCACCGTCGGCCCTTCATTGGGAGAGAAGAAAGCGGCTGTCGAGAGAATCCTTCAGATAACCGGCCCTGTCATCACCTCCCTCGAACAGCGGCTGCAGGACTTCGCCCTGGTGGGCAACAGAATAGACGCCCACCAGCGCAAGTCCCTTCAGCCAGCAGCCACGCTCGAGGGCCTGGTAGTCAAGAAAGTTGAGAGGGCTGCGCCTGTCGAGGCCCCCCAGGAGCCTCCGAAGGAGCCCCCGAAGGAGCCTGCCAGGCCCAAGCCGAGCACCACCGGGGCCATTTTCTTCACCAAGAAAGGAAAACCCTGGCTCAAATACTGAGCCAGGGTTGTGGGCCCACGATCCAGGTTGCTCTGCGGAGATGGGTGCCCCCACCTACCTGGCTACGGCAGTCACTTGCTCCGGCGTAGTGTTGGTCGCGCCCTGGTTCAGTCATACCTCATCGTGATCAACCACGGACCCTCAGTAGCAGCATGAAGTCGGAAGTCTGGGTATTCGCCGAACAGCAACACGGCAAACTCAAGGGTGTGACCTGGGAGTTGCTGTCACAGGCCCGCAGGCTGGCAGATGCCCTCCAGGCACAAGTTGGGGCAGTCTGCCTGGGGCACAACGTGGAAGGCCTCGACCAGCTTGTCGCCCGCGGCGCCGACAGGGTCTACCTGGTAGATGACCCCTCGCTGGCCGGTCAGGACGAGGACCTCTATACCCACGCGCTCGTTGATCTGGCGCGCCAGCACGGACCGCAGATACTCCTGGCCGGCGCCACCGCGCTCGGTTCATCTTTCATCCCCAGGGTCGCGGCCATCCTCGAGACGGGACTGGCCGCCAACTGCACGGGCCTTGAAATCGATTCGGACAAAGGGATTCTGTTGCAGACACGCCCGATGTACGGCGGCAACCTGCTGGCGACTGTGGTATGCCCGGACAAAAGGCCCCAGATGGCCACTGTCCGGCCCCACACCTTCAAGAGCAGTGAGACGGACAGCTCACGCCAGGGGGAGATAGTGCGCCTCGACTTCAATGCGGAGGCAGTCACTTCGAGGACCAGGCTCCTCAGCATGGTTGACGAACTGACCGGGATGCTGAAGCTCGAAGAGGCCGATATCATCGTTTGCGGTGGCCGTGGCCTGGGGACTGCGGAGAATTTCGGCATAGTGGCCGAGCTGGCTGAGGTCCTCGGCGCCGCTCTGGGTTCCTCCCGCCCGCCGGTGGACGATGGCTGGATTGCCTACTCACACCAGATCGGGCAGACTGGTAAGACCGTCTCGCCGAAGCTCTACATTGCCTGTGGTGTCTCCGGAGCGCCCCAGCACCTGACCGGAATGCAGACCTCTGACGTCATCGTGGCCATCAACGAAGACCCCGAGGCCCCGATTTTCGAGGTGGCCACTTACGGCATTGTGGGAGACCTGTTCAAGATAGTGCCGCTCCTGACGGCCAGGCTGAAGGAATCCCGTAGCTAACGGCCCAATCACCAGCCCGAATCAACGCCACGCGCCGCGGCCTGCCAGCGGTTTCCATGATAGCCCTGTTGCGCTATAATCTTCGGCAACCGAACATGACGCGTACAGGTCAACCGGACTCCGTGGCGGAAAAAGGGCTACATTGAAGAAGGTAGTTGTCACCGGCGGTGCCGGCTTCATCGGCTCCCATCTTGCTGAAGAGCTGGCAAACAGGGGCCACCACGTCATCGTCCTCGATGACCTTTCGACCGGCAAGCTGGAGAACATTGAGACCTTCGTCAACAGGGATAACGTGGAGTTCGTTCAGGGCAGCATTACTGAGCTTCCTGTCCTTCAGAGGCTTGTCCAGGGTGCCGAGTACGTCTTCCACCAGGCCGCCATCCCCAGCGTGCCCCGGAGCATCGAGGACCCGGTGGCCACTCACCAGGTCAACGCAACGGGAACGCTGAATGTGCTCCTGGCAGCCAGAGACAATGCCGTCAGGAAGGTGGTCTACGCTTCGTCCTGCGCTGTATACGGCGACAGCCCCGATCTCCCCAGCAGAGAGGATACCCCACCAAGACCGCTCTCTCCTTACGCCGTGACCAAGCTTGCCGGCGAGTACTATTGCCGGGTCTTCCAGGAAGTCTATGGCCTATCCACTGTTTCTCTCAGGTATTTCAACGTGTTTGGACCGCGCCAGGACCCGACCTCCGACTACGCCGCCGTCATCCCCAGGTTCATAGCCAGGGTTTCTGCGGGGCAACCGCCCATTATCTTCGGCGACGGCGAGCAGACCAGGGACTTTGTATTCGTGAAAGACGTCGTCGAGGCAAACATCCTGGCCGCAGAAAGCGGAGCAAGCGGACTCTACAACGTCGGTACTGGCCAGGCTGTTTCAATAAACCAATTGGCGAGCCTGATCGTCAACATATCGAAGAAGGACCTGAAACCGATTCACCAGGAACCCAGGCCCGGGGACATAAGACACAGTCTGGCGGATATTGCCGAATCCAGGAACTGTGGCTACGATCCCGAGTGCGAGTTGGAAGAGGGGTTGAGGAGAACCATGGTCAGCCACCAGGGCCAAGCATGAACTGGACGCCGGCCTTCTGCGTGCTGCCAGGCTTAGAGTACATGGGCCCGATAATGCTGCCGTGGCGAGAAACGCGCTGTAGACGACAACGCCGGTCAATAAGGATATGCGAACTCCTGTACCTTCCCGGTTTGCAGGGCATCAAGTACCTTTAACGAACAGACAGTGGCCCTCACGCCGTCCTGTACCGTTGGCAGATTCACCCCACTGCCTTCTCCTCTCAAGAACCTGCCATACTCCCACAGCAACTCAAGGTGTCCCTTCCCCCTACTCGATGACCGCATTCTTCCACTTCGGCGCCCCACCACCTCCAGCCTCCTGAAATCCTCTATTAGCACCACCCCACCATCGACAAAAGCCTCCAACCTCTCTTTGGGGAAGTGTTCGCTGCCGACCGTGGTGTACGTTATGGAAGCAACAGAACCATCTTCATAACTCAAGGTGCAGACCACGTTGTTCTTATCGACGATGGAAGCGTCATTGGAAGAAATCATCTCGGCGTAGACTGTCTTCGGCTCAGACCCGATTAGCCAACTGATGAAGTCAAAAAAATGACAACCCTCGCCGACAATTGCACCGCCACCCTCGTCAAGGTCGTTCACCCAGTGTTCCTTCTTCATCCCAGGGGAATTCACGCGGTAAGCTATAACCACAGGGTTGCCACGTTGTTCCATGACCCTCTTTGCTCTCTGTGCCAGCGGGGAGAACCGCCGATTGAATCCAACAACTAGATTCACGCTCCCGCCAGCTACCGACTTATACACCTCTTTGCACTCCTCGTAAGTGAGACCTATCGGCTTCTCGACGAAGATGTGTTTGCCTGCCATCACCGCCTCTGCTACCAACGAAGCGTGAAGATCGTGCCTTGTGGCGATAAGTACAAGGTCGACATCCTTGTCATTGAAGATAACCTTGTGATCCGTAGTGCAATACTGTGCGCCATACTTCGCCGCCGCACTTCTCGCGCTGACCCCTGTTTTGGTTGCTACAGCGCGCAGGTTGAAGAAAGGTATGCGCTTCAGGTTAGGCAGACGATGCGCTCGCGCGAAGCTGCCAGCGCCAATGACGGCTACATTGGTTTTTCCAGAGACCCTCTCCAAGGGCCTAAGCTGTGTCGAACGTGATGAGGCACCTCCCAGATCATCTCTGTATTTGAACAATACCGCAATGGGTCTCTCTGTCCGGGAACCAAGAGCCTCGTATGCTTTCTTGGCCTCGTCAATTGAATACACACCACCTACCAGCCTCTTCACGTCGACCTTCTTCTGGCTAAGTAGCTCCACGAATGCCTGCATATTACGATTCTCGGTCCATCGCACGTATCCAACAGGATAGTCGATCCCCTTCTCCTCATAAGCGGCATCATATCTGCCCGGCCCATAAGAGCAAGACATGAGAAAGTCGAGTTCTTTCTCATAAAAGGTGGACCGGTCGACCTGCATTCCTACTGCTCCTACGACAACCACCCTCCCTTTCATCCTTGCCATCCACATTGCCTGATGCACGGGCTCGCTGCTCCGCGTGTCAGCGCATATGATCACTGAGTCACCGCCAAGGCCATCAGTGGCTAGCAGCACCTGCGACACTACGTCTTGGCCCGACACAAGAGCCAGATCGACACCGCTGTTATTTGCCAACTTCACACGTTCCTCGAGCGGATCCACTCCGATGACCAGGGCTCCTGACGCCTTCAGTATTTGACACGTCAGTTGTCCGATGAGGCCCAACCCCAATACGACCACCCTATCGCCGACTTGCACCTGCGCCCGCCGCACGCCCTGAATAGCGATGGCACCCAGCGTAGTGAAG
>CAZTYW010000058.1:0-13137 GCA_964617695.1 uncultured Dehalococcoidia bacterium | reverse complement strand
ATCAGATCCTGGTTCATCCCCTGCCTTCACCCCATCAGGTGCCCTGACCATGATCACCAGGACTGCCAGCAGAACGCCCGTGGCGATCCAGACCTTCGAGGCGGCTGACACCAGTATGCCCACCAGCGTCCCAAAGAAAACGACCTGCTGCCACAGGCTTTTTCCCTGCGGATCGGCGGCCAGCATGGCGAAAGCCCGTTCGTCCACCTGCGCCGGCTCCTTCCGGTAGATGAAGGCCATGATCAAGCCGATGCCGATGGCAAAGACTATGGCTCCCACCGCCCTGGCAGCTCCCAGGTCATATCCCAGCACCCTGGCCGTGTAGACTATGGCCAGGACGTTGATGGCAGGCCCGGAGAAGAGGAAAGCGATGGCCGGACCCAGACCGGCGCCCCTCTTGTAGATGCCGCCAAACAGCGGCAGCACGGTGCAGGAGCAGACTGCCAGCACAGCCCCTGACACGGAGGCCACGCTGTAGGACAACCACTTCCTGGCCCGGGGCCCGAAGTACTTGAGCACCGCACCCTGAGAGACGAAGACCGCTATGGCGCCGGCGATGAAGAAGGCAGGCACCAGGCAGGTGAGGACATGCGCCGACAGGTACTCCAGCAGAGCATCCAGTCCACCGCGGAGAAGGTCGATTGCCACTTCCATGCTGTTAAGGTTCGTTGCCTAAATGCGCACTAACGCATATAACTGGCGAAAAAAAAGAGACCCGGGACCCCTTTCTCACTTCACGCCGCCGTGCGTACGCAGCCGGGACCCACCCGCTCCGCCTTCTTCAGCCGCTCTCTGTCGAGGGCTGCCGACTGATTGTCCTTGAGCGCCTTATGGACTGCGTCGACCATAATGCCGAAGTACTCCTTCATGCCCTCACGGTCGATGGAGTAGAGCGACCACAGGCCGTTCTTCCGCAGCTTGAGGAAGCCGGCATCGTACAGGGCGCTCAGGTTGCGGGAGGCCCTGGTCTGGGAGATGTCCAGCGCCTGCATCACCTCGCAGACGCAGCACTCCCTTTCAAGGAGCAGGTTCAATATTCTGAGCCTTGTCTCGTCGGACAGGGCTTTCATGGCTTTGACCAGGTCACGCATCCACATCCTCCAGGCTATATGCAGACATGCGCATATAATCTGCTAACAGTATACCGCGTGCCGGTGCTGCTGTCCAGCCTGCCCGTTCCTGGTCAACCAAAGGGCGAGGGGTCGATACCCGTGGCCGTTGAAAAAACAAGTGCGAGAGGTTGGGTAGGAGCAAGCGAAGTCAGACACCCGTTTCCGTCAATTAACTCACCCACAAGCCGCAAAAGAACGGCTTGTGGGCGGCACCCGGGCTCCGCGCTCAGCTGATACCGAGTTCTTCCTTCAAGCTCCCCGCCCTCTTTACGGCCTCATACAACGCGACGACCTTATCGCAATCCACCACCCTTAGTTCTCTCTGTATCTCGTGGAACGAGCCTCGTATCCACTCTAGGGCTCTACCCTTGAATTGGTCTGTGGTCACCAAGAAGGGACGACTGTTCCATTTGTCCCAAGCATGTTTAAGCTTGGCGAGAGCTTCGTAGAAGTTGCCACCTATCTGGACCTCAAACACGGCGTACGGAGCCCCCAGTTCGATCCTCTTCCAAGCGACATCGATGCGCTCGCCATTGATTCGGTATTCTTTCTCGCTGACACGTCCCTCCATGCGTCCTAGCTCAAACAGCATCTGCTTTACTTGATCATGATACCGTTGGTCAGTGCGCTCGCGTATCTCGCCTGTCTTCGTGACCTTCATACCCAAGGCTTTTCGCAGCTCTCGCATTAGAAGGTCACCATCCTCTGCGGCCAGCCTTACGGGCGATGTCCTGAAGGCCATACCCCACCGTTTCGGGTTCCGCATGCGGCTCAACAATTTCATGCTGGGAAGCACATCCCTCGCGGCGATAGCTTTTTCAGGTTCCAATATGATGATCGGCTTGACTCCGACCCGACACGGATAGAGCGCGTCTTCCCAAATTGGGCTGCTATCCCGGAACGCGTCCGACACAACCTCCAGGGCACCAATCCAGCAGGACTTGCCCCTCACGTAACAGATGAGAGTATCGCCCTTGCGGATGCGTTGCACGCTTTTCCATCGGCGTTCGGTGAAGCCGGTGACCCTCTCCCCAGCCCGCCTGAACTCTCGAAATGTCTTCAGGGTAAAGACGTCAACCCAGTATGTCATTCGAATGTGCCACTTGCTCCGTGACCGAGACAAAATCCCCTGCGACATTATAGCACGTCAAGCGCGAAGGAGCCAGCCTTGGCATGATTTAGAATAACGCACTGTGTTATGATAGCGTCTGTTCATTCAGTGGCCGGGTGGCGGCCACAAGCGGTAGCTTGTGGGTGAACCATCAGAAGGGAAGCGAGCTTTACCGGTCCTGAGCCGACCGCTCTGGCCCGATATCAAGTCCCTAGCGCTCAACCAGAGCCGGGCAAGAAAGAGGCTCCTTTTCGTCGAGGTAACTCACCCGCGCGTTGCGCTGATGAGACTCCCCTCTCCCTCGACGGGAGAGGCCGGGTGAGGGTGAAATCCCGCTCCTCTTGCTCTCCCCCCCCAGGAGGAGGGAGAGAAGCAGTCGGGGACTTGAAGGTTGCACTGCCCCTGCGCCAGGGCAGCATCAAGAAGGCGGTTGGCGCCCGCCAAGGCGGAAGGGTACCAGCACAGTTGGCCGTGATTCGCCGGCTGTTGGGTTGCGGCAGCCAGCCAGGCCAATCGCATCTGTGATCCTGGGGCTGCGTGCCCGCATGCCCGCTTTTGCCCGGCACAGGGATATGTGATAGGCTTCAATGCCGTGCTCTTGTTCAACTACTCCAGGGTGATCGATCCCATACTGCGGCGCATGAGGGACTGCACCCCCGACTTCTCCGTAATGAAGCCGGGGGACAGGGTGCTGGACGTGTGCTGCGGCACAGGAGAGCAGGTGCTTGGCTATGCCCGCAGCCAGACCACCGCCATCGGCATAGACCACGATCCGGGCATGCTGGCAATCGCCGAGAAGAACAGGCGGAGAAGGCGCCTGGAGAACGTCTCATTCTTGAGGGCGCAGGCGCACAACCTGCCTTTCAGGGACGGGCTTCTCGACTGCGTCTCGATCTCGCTCGGGCTTCACGAAAACGACAGGCCAGCCGGACAGGCCATCATCGCCGAGATGAAGAGAGTGACCAGGAGACAGGGCACCCTGGTCTTCATAGATTTCGAGGCGCCTCTGCCGCGGAATGTGTGCTCAGTGCTGATCAGAATCGTGGAGCGTATTGCGGGCAGGGGGAATCTTGTTTGCTTCAAACGCTACCTCCAGCAGGGAGGACTGGACGAACTACTCAGAGCCAACGGCCTACGCCAGGACAAAAGACGGCACTTTCTGAAGGGTACCATAGCGGTGATAAAGGCCACCAGGGCCTGACACATCGGGCCAGCCGACCGTGCTGTGAGTCCTGCACCGGCGCAGCTCCAGCCAGGCGGACTCAGCCACCCACGAACAGTCGTCTTCTCGTCAAAACGCGACCGTTCTGAGCCTTCTCCTTAACCGGTCTTACCCCATTCTTAACACCCTTTGTGCTAGTGTAGCCGCAGAGGGCGGACTCGACGGACCGCTTCACTGGAAGCTCCGAGGATGGCCCCACAATGAAGAGTCTCAAGATCTGCTTGATCCTGGCGGTGGTGCTGTTTCTGGCGCTCCAGCCAATGCCAGCGTCTGCAATACCGACGCACGATCCAGCTCACGTGCACGACAAGGACACCATACACTGGGAGCTGGACGGCACCCCGAACGGGGACACCTGCCACAACCACCGGGACACATGTGATTTCCATCCTGCGGCGGGCTCGGCCATTCCGTCACCGCAACCCTACTCGGCCTACGCATGCTGGGACTGCCGCACATTCCGCGTTGATGATGATGCCGTGTTTGAAGTGGGACACGGCTTCATCAACGAGTGGCTGTGGCTTGGCGGCGGCAGAGACCACATCCCCCGCTATAGCTTCGCCGCCAACGTAACTGCTGCAGTCAGGACCAGGGTGAGGGAAGCCTTCCGCATGTGGGACAGCATCGGCTCCGACCAGGCTGATCACGTTGTCGGCCTGGCTTTCACCGAAGCCCGGACAGGGGAGGCGGCAGAAATCGTGATACGGTGGATGGACCTGACCAACACCTCTCCAGCACAGGACCCGCCTCTCGGAGAAACAGACCCCTATGCGCGACCGGTGACGGTGACGTTTGACAGCAACCCCGACGATGCCCGAACAGCCGTGGCGGAGACATGGTACTTCGGCGCCCTGGCCAACGCCACCGCTGCAAACCAGTACTACTTCTTCTCGGTGGCTCTCCACGAGATCGGCCACGTCGTCGGACTGGACGAGCAGGACGACCCGGACGACATCATGTACTACCAGCAGGAGCCCGGCCCCCCACCCGCCCGCGGCGTCAGGCAGACCATAGACGGGGACTCCATTCACGGGGCACGGGACCTTTACATGATACCCTTCAGGATGCCCACCATCATTCGCACCATGGTCCGCGTCGAGGAGGGCCCGACCGTGCCACCGGTAATCACGGGCAAGTGGGAGCAGGACACCACGGGCTACCTGGAGGACGGCGACCCGCTTCACCAGACACCCGGGGCCCAGTTCCTGCCGCCACTGGAGTTCGAAGGCGTGAAGCCGGTCCAGTACTGGGCGGTGGTCACCGACCCGGAGGGTGTGGCCACAGTGAGCCAGGTGAGTGTGGACGTGTACTATTCCGGCGACCTGATCGCCTCCATCCCGTCAGGCTACCAGCTCATGCTGGAGAAGGTGGACAAGTCCGAGGGCATTCCAGCATTTCTGGCCGCCTGCGATGCGGGCCTGGTTACATGCCAGAATGGCTACGACGAGGCGTCGATCCTGAATGAACTGAACAAGTGCACGGCTGAGGTCTACATGGTAGAGTCAGCCCTGTCATGCCATGAACCGGCGGGGCAGTACGTGGTGCACGCCGATGCGTGTGACAGCGGCAACGTCTGGGCCAGCCAGAACGGGACTCACCTCGACAACCGTTTCGGCTACCTGCCGGTGGGCGGCATAGAGATCGACTTCAATAGCCTTGAGTACGGCACAGTGGTAGTGCAGGCAGACAAGTGGGTCCCGGGCGACACCGTCTTCGACTCTCCCACCGGCGCTGCGCCGCACCCGAACCCGGCCACCGTCCGCAACACCGGCAACACCGACGTCAGAATCACCGTGCTGCAGGACGACATGGGCTTCGGCTTCTCCGGCCCGCCCGAGAACCCAGGCTGGAACGTGCGCTTCGGTGCCAGGCTGGGAAGCACGGTGACAGACGGGGTGCAGTATGACCCTCACCAGCAAGCTGAGTTGCCCAACGGGCTGGCTGTCTGCGGCACGGACGAACTCGACTTCCTGATCTTTGTGGACAAGTCGGCGGCCGGCCCGCACGCCGGGCGGATGACTCTGGGGTGGACGCAGGCCGACCTCCTGGGACCGCCGGCGTAGGGCCTCACCTCACAGGTCGATGACAAACCGCCCGTCCCGGTAGAGCAACTGGCCGTCCACGCGTACCTGACCGCCGCGGCGCAGGTCGCAGATCATGTCCCAGTGGACCGCGGACTCGTTCTGGCTGCCTGTCTCGGGATAGCCCGCCCCGAGGGCCAAGTGGAAGCTGCCGTTGATCTTCTCGTCCAACAGTATCTGCCGGGTGAAGCGGGTGATGCCCTCGTTGGTGCCGATGGCAAACTCTCCGACGCGGCGTGAGCCTTCGTCGGTATCCAGGGTCTTGAGCAGGAAGTCCTCGTTCTTCCCGGCACTGGCCTTGACCACCCGGCCTCGCTCGAACCACAGTCTCACCCCGGTCACCTCCCGCCCACCGTAGATGGCCGGGTAGGAGAAATAGACGTGGCCTTCAACGCTGTCCTCCACCGGGCCGGTGAAGACCTCGCCGTCGGGCATATTGTAGCGGCCGTCGCAGTTCTCAAAGACACGCCCGGCGACGCTGAGGTAGAGATCGGTGTCTGGACCAGTGACGTGCACCTGCTCCTTGCCCCTGAGCCAGTCTACGATCCTCTGCTGCCAGGATGAGAAGCGGCGCCAGTAGCCCACCGGGTCGTCCACGTCCGGCAGGCACGCACCGTACAGGAAGTCCTCGTATTCGCTCAGGCTCATCTCGGCGTCCTGGGCGTAGGCGTTGGTGGGGAAAGACGTCACCACCCAGCGAAGCTCGCCGGCAGCCGACCGCCGCATAAAAGTCTTCATCAACCCGGTGCGCGCCTGCTGGCTGATCACCATTTTGGCCGGGTCAACGTTAGTCAGGGCCCTGGTATTCTCCGCCCCTCCGATGGCGATGCGCACGTCGTACGTCTCCATGGCCAGCTTGACCGGCTCCGGCACGTGCCGTAGCTGCTCCTCCGAAGCATAGCGATACAGCAACTCCTCCGTGCCTGACAGGGCCACCCGCATCAGCGGGTGGCCCCCCGCCTGCAGCACCCTGACGTAGACCGCCTTCAGCAGCGGCTCAGCCAGGGTGATGCCGTCAATCAGCACCCGGTCGCCCGGGCGCACCGCCACCGAATAGTCGACCAGCACGCTGGCCAGCTTGTCTACTCTCGGATCTGCCATCGCCTCTCTCCCTGATGCGAGACCGACCTGCCCTGATACGGCTCAGTGGCCTGGCTTCTGGCGGTGCTTCGTCCGGCGCGTTGCGCCCCACTCGCCACCACCGGGCCCGTTAAGCACAGCGGCAAAAGCGGCGTCACAGTGGTGCCACGAGGAGACATGGCCCACGTCCTGCATCGCCAGGTCTGAAGCCTGTTCAGCATGACAACGCACTGTCGTTCTTCCTTATCATACTTGATGGTCTCGCAGGTCACGTCGAGTGCCTCCTCCTGTTGACCAACATATCAAAGCCGCAACTGCGCCGCAACAAGGCGGGCGGCCCAGAATGTCCAGAGGGGCGCCGGCGGCCACGGAATGCAGCCACGTCTAGAACGTGGGGCTCAAGATCGGTATAATATGCCTTTCGGCAGAGATGCCGTCGTCTGTGTCCCTGGTCAACGGCTGCCAGGCAGGCGGCGGCGATTGCCGACGTGAGGCACAATGCAGAGGGCAACACGATGAAGATAGCAGTCCTGTCTGACACACACGTCAGGACACTGGACCAGATTCCGCCCCTTGTACTGAGGGCGCTGGATGGAGTGGACCTGATCCTTCATGCCGGCGACTTCACCGAGAAGGCTGTGCTGGACGGACTCAAGACGCTGGCAGAGGTGAGAGCAGTCTGCGGCAACATGGACTCGGGCGAACTCAAGAGGACGCTGCCACAGACAGACCTGTTCGTAATCAATGGCAAAAGGATCGGACTGACCCACGGTTCAGGACCGCCCTGGGGAATAAAGCGCAGGGTAAGGCACATGTTTGGCGATGTGGACCTGATTATCTACGGCCATTCCCATAGCGCAGACAGCCAGCACGTAAAAGGAAGCCTTCTGTTCAACCCGGGCCGTGCCAGAGAGTCCTTCGGTCTGCTGACCATCGACGACGTGATATCGACCCAGATAGTCAAGTTGTGACAGGCCCGGCGCGGGCAGCAGCTCATACTGCCAGAACGGCAGCAGCTATCCCCACCAGGAAGATTCCGTCGAAGACGCCGGCGCCGCCAATGCTGAGCACGTGACCGCCCAGCTTTCGAAAGGCGGGGAAGTTGAGCAGGTCAGCCCCGATAAGCGTGCCCATAGCTCCGGAGACGTATGCCACCGGGGCACCATTGTCGGGGGCAAGCAACAGCGCCAGACCCACCGAAAGCAGGGGGGGAATCCACACCGGCATGACTATTCCCACGCCGGGTCTGGGGCGCGCCAGCAGTTTGGCCACCAGGGCCACTACAGCAGTGGCAAGGGCGGTCGGCCATAGTGGGGCCTTGGCCACTGCCAGCAGGTAGATGGAGAAGGCAATCGGGATGATGGCGCCACCCAGGTTAATAGCGATGACCTGCTCCCTGACCCGCGGCGGCATGTAGAAGAGAAAGTGGAAAGGCGAGATGACGTTGGCGGGCTGGCGCAGGAGCGCCCTGCGCCTCGACAACGGGATGTTCACCACGCTGCCGGCCAGGGAAAGCACCAGCAGCGCGACGGCTGCCTGGGGAGACAGTCCCAGCTTGGCGAAGGAGATGGTGACAACCTGGAAGTAAAGGAGCAGGATGAGTACGGGGAGGAGGATCAAGACGATGGCGGAAAGCCCCACACAGCCCATAGCGCTGCCAGTATAACTGTGCCCTCACAGAGGGGCAAGGCACCATGAGCCGCCTAACCTTCGAGGAACTGGCGCTGCTGCCGTGGTCGCTATGCGACAACCCACGCCCGATACAAAGAGGGCCCCTCGGGACAGCCGGCGTCGGAGCAGAGCAGGCGGCGCCTACGTGCAGGGGCTGGCACGGCCATAGCCAGACGGTGTCAAATTCATTACAATTGCCAGAAGCAGGCAGCCGGGGTTGCAGCAGAGATGAGAAGACTTGGCGATATTCTGCACCGAATAAACGGCCGGGGGTTCAAGGCCTACCAGGAACTGGACAGGAAGCAGTTCGAGTTTCGGGGCTTCAGTCTGGTGATGGACCACGTGCAGGGCGACCCCTTTGCCGCTCCAAGCCAGTTTCGCGTGCGGCTGCCCCAGGATGTGGCAGCCTTCCCACCGGACACCTATTCCAACCGCTGGCGCCAGGTGGCGCTGAGAGACTTCCTGATACGGGCGTTCGCCCGAGAGCTGTGGCAGGCGTCCCAGCGTCGCGGCTCCGGCAAGAGCGGCCAGATGTTCGTCGACCTGCCAGGGCAGGAGATACTGGAGAGAAGCGCCTGCCAGTTGAACCGCGACTACGTCGAACTGCGCTTCCTGGTGGGTCTGCCTGCAGCCGGACGCCGCATACTGGGCAACGAGGCCGCCGAGATGCTGATAGGGGCACTGCCCGGCGTGGTCGAGGCGGCGCTTCATTACGGGAACGTGGACCGTCAGGCTATGTGGGCCCACCTGAGGACGAGTGAAGACGCCGACTCCCTGCGGCAGCAACTTCAACAGCGCGGGCTGGTGGCCTTTGTGGCTGAGAACAGCGTGCTGCCCCGGCGCAGCGGGGTAGACGACCGACCTCTGAAGCGCGGGGCGGTGCCCTTCCGCTCCCCAGAAAGGCTGAGAGCGGAGTTCAAGCTGCCAAATCGCGGCACCGTAGCTGGCATGGGGATTCCCGAGGGGGTGACGCTGATCGTCGGAGGCGGCTTTCACGGAAAGTCGACGCTGCTGCGGGCGCTGGAACGCGGGGTGTATAGCCACATTCCGGGGGACGGTCGTGAGATGGTAGTCACCGAGCCCAGCGCCGTCAAGATCCGCGCAGAGGACGGGCGGAGCGTGGTCGGGGTGGACATTTCGCCCTTCATCGGCCGGCTGCCAGGTGGGCAGGAGACGACGTGGTTCACCACGGAGAACGCCAGCGGTTCCACCTCGCAGGGGGCAAATATAGCCGAGGCACTGGAGGCATGCAGCCGGCTGCTGCTGGTGGACGAGGATACCTCAGCCACCAACTTCATGATCCGGGACCGCCGCATGCAAGCCCTGATCGAGAAGCGACACGAGCCTATTACTCCCTTCGTGGACCAGGTGCAGCGGCTTTACCGGCAGCACGGTGTCTCCACGGTGCTGGTCATGGGAGGTTCGGGGGACTACTTCGATGTGGCGGACACCGTCATCGCCATGGTGGAATACGCGCCCCAGGAGGTAGCCGAGGAGGCCCGTGCCATAGCGCAGACGTACCCCACGGGACGGGCCTCGGAGGGTGGCGACCGGTTCGGCCCGATCCCGGACCGCATCCCCCTTGCGGAGAGCCTGGACCCCAGAAAAGGACGGAGAGAGGTAAACCTCAAAGCCAGGGGTACACGGACACTCGTATTCGGCAGGGAGGAGATCGATCTGTCCCACGTTGAGCAGATAGTCGAGGACGGACAGGTGAAGGCCATCGGGTACGCCATGGCATACGCCCGTCAGCATTACATGGATGGCCGCACAGCCCTGCGGGATATACTGCAGCGGATCGAACAGGACCTGCAACGCGAGGGGCTGGATGCGGTCTCGCCGGTGCCGTATCCCCCGGACCTGGTACGCTTTCGAGCGCAGGACCTGGCGGCCGCCTTGAACCGGCTGCGAAGCCTCGGAGTGAAGCCGGCCAGGGTGGGGTGAAGGCCGGGGCTGGGCTACGGAGGCCCCGCCAGATCATCGCCTGGCCTACTTGGCCTCTTCTTCCTCTGGTGGTGGAGGGCGTTTCCTGAAATGGGACACCACGCGGCGGGCGCTTTCCCAGCGCTCGATTTCTTGCCCCAGGAAGAAGCTTATGACCGTCCTTATGCCTACGGTTGCCGCCAGTATGGCCAGTTCCTCCAGGGTCGGATCGACTATGGTGCGCACAATATCAGCCGCGATCAGGAACTCCAGCCCCAGAAGCAGGTGGATACCAACGTCATGACGGATCGGCTCCAGCGCCTCGGGCTCCCCGGCCCTTTGCCTTAACCTGCCCACCTCTGCGCGTACTATTCTTGCTGCCCCTATGAGCACGCCCCAGACCACAACCGCAGTGGCCACGCCAGCGATTCCGTTGGAGATGTGTTCCAGTATGCTCATGTCTAACGGCGCGCCCAGCCGCCTGAGTTGCCCTGCGGCCGAGCGAAGCAGGTCAAGAGATTGAAGAATGGCCGGCGCAGCTTTGGGCCCTTCCTGACAAGCTGCGAACCAAACCAGCGGGGCCCCTGCTTTCGTTCATAGCAGGAACCCCGCGAGTCAGAATCGTACCTGTACAGCGTGTTAGGAGAGCAGGTTCCACAGCCGGTCCGATTGCCAGCGAAGCACTCGTACGATAGTAGCAAGTGCCAGACCGATTCCCACGAACAAGAACGCCATACCGACGAACTTGAGGGGATCCAACCACACCTTTATGGCATTCACCAGGCCAAGGTCATGCAGCAGGTCGCTGCCCTCGACGGCAGGATTCAGTTCAGTGGTGATGGAATGGTTCCAATACGTATAGCCGATGCTGGCTGTAGGAATGCTGACGATAAGGGCCGCCAGTAGAATCATCAATCCCATCATCATGAACATGGGAAACATCCTTGCCGTCATCGGAGACCTCAGGATCTTCACTTCAGCTCCCAGGGCCTGCTGTACCTTCCCCCCGCCTTCACGAAGCGAACCCAGGATCGTAGCCAGAAGAAAGGTTATGCCGGCCAGGAGCAGTCCCAGACCGAGAAACTTCATGGCAGGCAACCAGATCACCGTGGACTCCATGAACGCTTTCTGGGTTGCCAGGGTGGAGTCCGTCGGTGCTGCTTCTCGAACCACCTTTGAACTGGTGAAGTAGTCGGCGGTGATGGCCGAGTTGACCGCCCCGATGATCAGGGCGGCAACGACCACCATGAGCCCCATGGCGAGCATCGGTTTCCACATCCTGGCAGCCATCGACTGCATTCGGGTTATCCTTACGGGAAGCGCGCCCGCAGGGAACACGATTTCGTCGCCAACAACGTGCTCGACTGTTGTCATTTTCGAATCCCTCCTTTCAACAGAGTCTCCGCGGGCTGAAATCCTGTAGGTCTATCCGCCAGCCTCCACACTCCCGCGCTGCTTCAGCACAGGCAGAACCTCGGCCAGGGTGCCAGCGCGAAGCCTGATGTTCCTCAGGATGTTGGAGAAGGCGAATCCGAAGCCCGCAATGAACGTAGCAATTCCCACAAAAGCGAGTGGCAACACCCAGGCTTCAAGCGCGTGAATGCTGCCCTCCTGCGAGAGAATGCTGGAGCCTGGTTCGGCAGCATCCCGGACCGCCTTGCTGTTGGAGAAAAAGTCACCGGTCATCACGGCGATGACGATCCAGACCACAGCGGCCGTCGCAATGATCATCATGGCTACGATCCACAGAAAGGCGGCAATTCTCATGTGGGGCACTTGACTACGAACCTGGACTCTCAAGTCCTCATCTACCATCTGCTCTTCCCTCCTTTCTGTTGCCAGCGCAGAGCTGAATTTGGCTTCACTGGACGCTCGGCACACACCTCCGTTTCGGTGGAATCTTGGGATCTGCGGTCAGCGTTCCTCCAGCCCGGCCGCGCACATTCCTCAACATAAAACCGAAAGCGTGGAAAAGTCATTAAATTCGGATGGGAAAATGTAAAGGTTTTATGTCATATAGGACGACGCCATACTGATTAGACTGGAACGCGCCGGACGCCTTTCGGGAAGCACGTCTGTCTGGCGGACCCCGCGCCAGCCTGACTGTCAATTCCTGCCATGTGGTAGCATTGGATTGGCGGACCTCTGCAATCGACAAAGATGAAGACAGCCGCACTTCTGGCAACCAAACTCTACGTTCCTGGCCTGCCCAGGGAACTGGTGTCCCGTCCCCGCTTGATTGAGCAATTGAGGGCAGGGCTGGACCGCAAGCTTACGCTGGTATCGGCTCCGGCTGGCTACGGCAAGACCACGCTGTTGAGTGAGGGGCTCGGCGCCATCCTGTTCGGCAAGATAGCCGTGGCAGTCGGCTTCGCCTGGATAGCTACGCTGATTGTGCTGCTGGTGGGCCTGGCAATTGTCAACATCGTCCATTGGACTGGCCACATAGGATGGTACACACCGGCCGCCGCCGCAGGCAGCATAGTCATTGGCCTGCTTATGGCATTGCTGGGGGCGGCCGCCGGCATCCTCACATCGCTACGGTCAGCTACCGTGCAGGAGGCCCAGCAGATCATGATGGCTTCCATCATGGTCCCGCCGCTGGTCCTCGGCGTCATCGCCACCGCGGTGCTGGCTTCGCAGCCTGAATGGTTCGAGAGCGTGCAGCGTCTGGCAGGCCGCGCGGCCTCCTGGCAGGGCATCCTGATCATTTCGGCAGTTCTGGTTGCTTTGGGCCTGGGGTTGCTGCGTTGGGCCATGGCCCGCTTCCAGCGGGCGCGGCTGATCCTTCATTGACCGACGCACCGTTGGCCCTTTGCACGGGTGAGACTGCATCACGCCACCCATTCGGCAAGCCAGACCCTCCGACCGCGGGGCACCACGGTCCCTCCTGCTTGATTTGCCAACGGCAAGGCGCTACCATTGCCCGCGAAGCCT
>CAZTYW010000057.1:0-13229 GCA_964617695.1 uncultured Dehalococcoidia bacterium | reverse complement strand
CGGTGCCAGCGTGCTGGCGACCGACGCCTGCGCCGCCAACGGCTTCACCCTGCCGAGCATTCCCCAGACGATGGCGGAAGACATCAACGGGTTCGTTGACAACCAGCCCGGCCTGATCCTCACCAACCCCATTGAGCTCAACATGTCCCCGGAGGCGACCTGCAACGTCGCCAGGACGCTGCTAGCCTACGGCGGCGTCGACCTGATGCTGGCCAATTGCGTCTTCGGCCAGGAGCCGTGGCCCGCCTTTGAGCTCTGGCTTGACAATTTCTGCGACACACTTGTCAAGGTCAGCGGTGAGGTGGACAAACCCGTGGGAGTAGCGCTCGAGTCAGCCCTCCACCAGAAGGAGGAGCAGTTTGTAGCCCTGCGGCGCAGGTACCACGAGGCGGGCCTGCCAGTGTACTACTCGATGTCCGCCGCATGCAGGGCGATTGACCGCTATATTCGCTATCACCAGAAGCGGCCTGCCGGACCGAACGGCCAGGCCGCTGTTGGCGCCGAGCAGGTCGGCATGGCTAAAGTCAGGCCAGGCGGGGAAGCCGCGTAGGCCACCGGGAATCTGCAGAATGTCAAGCTTCGGATACGCTGGCAAGGTCCTCAGTGTCGATTTGTCATCCGCCAGTGTTTCCACTCTGCCAACGGCCGACTACGCTGACGCCTTCCTGGGCGGCAGGGGCATCGCCGTCAGGCTTTACTGGGACAGGGTGCCTGCAGGAGCGGGCGCCTTCGATGCCGAGAACGCGCTCATACTCGCCACAGGGCCTCTGGCCGGGATACCTGTGCTGGGAGGGTCGAGGTGGGTGGCCTGCGGCAGGTCGCCCGCCACCACCCCTGAGCATTTCGCCTGCGCCAACCTTGGTGGCAGCTGGGGGCTCGACCTGAAATCATCCGGTTACGACGCGCTCCTGATCCAGGGAAGAGCAGAAAGGCCGGTCTACCTTTTCCTTCGTGACGGCGCCGCCGAGTTCAGGGACGCGTCCCCTCTGTGGGGCAGGGGCGCTATCGAGACCAGGGAAGCGCTTAAAGGTCAACTGGCGGGCGGGGTCAGCGTGGCCACCATAGGTCCCGCCGGCGAGAACATGGCCAGCATGGCTACGCTTCTGGCCGATAACGACGCCACCGGCTCATCTGGCCTGGGAGCCGTCATGGGCTCCAAGAACCTCAAGGCCATCGCCGTGGCAGGCAAGCGCCGCAGGGTCGAAGTGGCCAGGCCGGAAAGGCTGAAGGAGTTGACGGCTTACTTCCGCGGACTGGGTACGGAAATGATGTCCGCGGTAGGAAACCTCGAATTCCGCATAACCGGGCCCAAAACCAGGAAAGCGCCATGTCCTCGCTGCCTGGGCAACTGCCTGAGGAGGAACTACAGGGCGGCAGATGGGCAGGAGGGCAAGTTCATGTGCCAGCCGGCCACCTTCTACCGGCCCATGGCGGAAGCGTTCTACGGGCCGGGGCTCGACGTTCCGTTTCAAGCTGTCAAGCTGTGCGACGACTATGGGCTGGACACCATGGCCGTGTCAATGATGGTGCTGTGGTTCTACAGGTGCCTCAGAGCGGGAATACTGACCGATGAGACAACTGGCATCCCCGTTTCGAAGCTGGGCAGCCTGGAGTTCATTGAGACGCTGGTGAGGAAGATAGCTTTGCGTGAAGGCTTCGGGGACGTCCTGGCCCGGGGACTGCTCCAGGCTGCGGACTCGCTGGGGCCCGCCGCTCGGGACCAGATTGGGAGGTTCACCTCCAAGGCAGGACAGCCCAACGTTGTGGACCCCAGGCTATACGTCACCGCGGAGCTGCTGCACGCCACGGAGCCAAGACCATCCCAGCCCCAACTGCGGGAGGTGAGCGTCGTCGTCACCCGCTGGGTAGCCTGGCTCAAAGGTGTCCAGGGGAGCTACGTCTCCTCCGACGTGGTACGCCGCATCGCCCGCCGGTTCTGGGGTGGCGAAATAGCCGCCGATTTCTCCACGCACGAGGGAAAGGCACTGGCGGCAAGGCTGATCCAGGACCGGGAGTATGCCAAGGACTGCCTCGTCCTGTGCAGCTTCCTGTGGCCGGTGCTGGACATTGCATCTTCGAACGACCACGCCGGAGACCCCGGCCTTGAAAGCAAGATCGTCTCCGCCGTTACCGGGAGAGACGTAGATGAAGCGGGTCTCCGCAGGATAGGCGAGAGAGTATTCAACCTGCAGAGGGCCATCCTCGCCAGGGAGGGTCATGGCGGCAGGCGGGACGACTGGAT
The DNA here is from genome assembly GCA_964617695.1 of uncultured Dehalococcoidia bacterium. Taxonomy (GTDB): domain Bacteria; phylum Chloroflexota; class Dehalococcoidia; order UBA2247; family RBG-13-53-26; genus CAZTYW01. Next base: position 10,987 of record CAZTYW010000057.1, on the reverse strand, counting down.
CCCCGAGGTATGGTATACGACGCCACTGAGAGGAGACCCCACCAACCCCGATTGCCTGGTGCCAGGAAAAGGAGGGGAGCCGCTGTCCCGCAAAGGGTCGGTGGTTGACAGGCAGGAATTCGAACGGACAAGAGACGAGTACTACCGGCTCAGGGGGTGGGATGCAGCCACAGGCCTACAGACCAGATCAAGTCTCGAAGACCTGGGGCTGGGGGACGCGGCCCTGGAACTGGCGCAGGCGGGGAAGGCAGGTCCGTAGGCGCGCACTGCCCTTCGGGCTCCCGCGAAGCCAAAGCTGAATTGATGCACCCTGGTGGGTCAGCTATAATCAACTCATTGCCGAACCAGGGGGGTGTCCGAAGCGATTGTGCTCGGAGATGGCCATGCTCAGACTGGGCGTCAAGCTGATTCATCCAGCAGCCGAACCACCGGGGAAGACGACGCCGGGAAGCGCCGGTCTCGACCTGCGGGCGGCCGAGGACGTGGAGGTGCCTCCCACCCGCTGCCACCCCGACGGACGTGCCGAAGTCGGCAGAGCCCTGGTGCCAACGGGGATCGTCATCGAATTGCCGCAGGGGACGGTCGGCAGGGTAGCATCCCGATCGGGGCTGTCAGCCAGATCGAACATAGAAGTTGGGGCCGGGTGGATTGACAGCGACTATCGAGGCGAACTCATGGTCGAGCTGAAGAACCTTGGCCCCCAGCCCTTCAAGGTCAGCCAGGGAGACCGCATTGCACAACTGGTGATACTTCCGGTAGCGGAGGTGGAGGTCAGTGTCCAGGCGCAACTGGAAGAGACAGGGCGAGGCCCGTCGGGTTTCGGTTCAACCGGGCTGTAGGTTGCCGCCTGCCCCGGGCATGCGGGAGAACTGATGCGTGTATCGACAATTGAGGCGAGAGACCTGTCCGAAGGCTGGTTTCGCTGCCTGCGCGCCGTCCTGGAAGATGGTTATGAGTACGTAGTCGACCGGGGCAGCTTTGAGGGGCAGAGGAGGAAGGAACTGGACCTGGCGGTGGTGCAGATCAGGCAGCCGGGCATAAGACCGCTGGTGCCCGACGTACCCAGGGGCATCTCTCCGCCGACCACCATCGAGTATGTCGAGTCTTACCTGCCGTACCTGATGACTTCCTGCAAGGCCGAGAACGAACAGTACACCTACGGAGAGGACCTGGAGCCCCAGATCCCTGAGGTAATCCGCATGTACAGGGAGGGCGGCCCCAACACCAATCAGGCATATATGGCGGTCGGCAGCAGGGAGTCAATCCACCTGTCTGACCCGCCGTGCCTCCGAGGGATACACACCAGGGTGCGCTACGGTCAGCTCCACTTCATAGTCTATTTCAGGTCCTGGGACCTGTGGGGCGGTTTCCCGTCCAACCTTGCTGCGCTGCAGCTGATGAAAGAGTATATGGGGAGCGAGATCGGGGTGGACGACGGGGAGTTGATTTGCCTGAGCAGCGGCCTGCACCTGTACGAGCACACCTGGGAGTGGGCCAAGATCGCGGCGCACATGGACTAGGAGCGCGCCCGGCCAGACGACCGCCTGCCTCTACCCAGCCTCCAGGTGGCAGGTGTCATTGAACAGGAGCAGAGAGTTCGCCCGCTGCGAGATGTCGAGAACGTTCACGCAGGCCGGGTCCTGTCTCATATGCGTCACCCTGCCAAGTTCAATCCCGAGGGCCCGGCATACGATGGCCAGGTTGACAAAGAGGTGACCGGTAACGACCACAGTCTCGGAAGGATGTCGCTCCGCTATCTCCAGGATAGCTTGCCATGCTCTCTGCTGAAGGTCATCGAGGGACTCTCCGCCCGGCAGCCGCAGAGCCGTGTTGCCTTTCATCCACTCCGCCCAGAACTGCGCGTGCTGACCCATCTGGTCTCCGGGTAGCCCTTCCAGCTCTCCGGCGTCGATCTCCCTCAGGTCCGGCGTGATGCGCACCTCAACGTGGCAGGCGCGAGCGATTGTCTCCGCGGTGTGCAAAGCGCGCTTCAGCGGACTGGAATAGGCGGCGTCGATGTTCTGCTTTGCCAGCCAGGAGGCCACCCTGTCCGCCTGCTCCCTGCCTGTCTGGCTCAGCTCTGTGTCACTCCGGCACCCCTGTATCCTCAGGTCCTGGTTCCAGGCCGTCTGGCCGTGCCGCACCAGAATCAGTCTCATTTCAGGCTCCCGCCAGAATCAACCTGGTGCGGTGGATCGAATCGGGGTGCTCAGTAAAGCTGAGGGCCGCAGTCACCTGCTCCGGCCTGCCTGTGCCCTGGGAACCGCAGCGGAGGCGCATATCCAGAAGGCAAGTTGAGTTGCGCACGCCTATCAGCCAGATGTCGTTAATCAGCGGCCTCAAATCATAGCGGCGAGGCCCCGTATCCCTCATGTGCTGCCAGGGCAGGCATTCTGCCTGGAGCAGGGAAGCGATGGCCTGGTGTATTTCCTCTTCACTCTTGCCCGACGCAACGGCGACATGGTACTCGGCATAGCGCACCTGTGACTGAAGAGAGGGGCTATTAGGCGGTATTTGCTGCACCTGCAGCACGTCGATGCCAGCAGGCAGTTCCCGCCTTACGGTCTGTATCAGAAAGCGCGGTGAGACAGCCTTTTGGAGGCTGATATCCATGAGTTCCGCGTCGCCGGTCACGCCGATAGGCAGAGGAGCGGCTAGCGAGATTCTTGGATGTGGACTGTAACCCTCGGAGTAGGCCAGGGGTATGCCTGCCCGGCGCAGCACCCTGCTCCACGTCCTCATCAGGTCGAGATGGGAGATGTACTTGACCTCGTCGCCGCGGGAGAAGGTGAGCCTGAGCCGCTGCATTTGACTTGATCATACCCAGGCCGACCGACCCGGTCAAGCTAGCCCGCTCTCGCCTCCTCCGGCATCAGCTTTGTCACGGAGCAAACGGGACCTGCACGCAACCCAACTCCATCACGCCGGAGTGCTGGCCAGCCGCCGACCTCCGTATGTGGATGGAGAAGTCGAGACGCTCCACGCCAGCCAGCAGAAGCTTGTTGGGCAAGGTGACTTCGTCGTAGGGAGCGTATACTACCTCGTCTGCGTGGTCGCTTCCCAGCCTGGCATCGAAAGTGACATTCCACACTCTGCTGTCCGGCGGCCCCGAGGTGCTAAAGCCCATATCGTCCTGCATTATGGTGATCTGGACCTCGGTGTTTCCAATGTTTCGGATGGTGGATGGGTTCGGGCCTGGCGCAGCGCCGAGAGGCAGGTCGAAAACACCGTCACCAGCAAGCCACCTGTTCCCACCCACATCCACCATGCCGTAGTCAATGGAGTTGAAGTCGATCTCGATGCCCGAAGCGGCCAGGTACGTGAAGCTATCAGTCAGACCGCCTCCGCCGTCGCTGGCCCGGCGACCGCTGCTGTCGCAGGCGTCGACTGCGGCCCCGTACTCGCCCGCTGGCTGACAGTAGTCGAGGCTGCCCTGTACCGCGTAGACCTCAGCCAAGCAGTTGCCGAGGGCTTGCATGATGTCGCCGTCGGTGCAGCCGTCCTGGTAGGCAACCAGGCCGCCATCACGGGCAGCTTCATAGGCGGGAACACCCACGCCGGTCTTGTCCACCTTCTGAAGGACGAGCTGGTGACAGGGCGAGCCGAACCGCGGCGGCCCTGCAGGATGATGGACATCTGCCGTCACCTGGCCCCCGGCGTCCACGCCCTCGGGACCGGCGACTACTGTCCAGTACTGGACCGCCTTTTCCCCTGCGTGCGTCATGGGCGGCAGGAACTGGGCACCAGCGGCCTGGTGAAAGGGGTCACCGTCCTCAAGCCCGACAGCAGCGTCCTGCACCCACATGCACATGACGGTGGGCGGGCCTCCCGTATCCCCGTCCGGGCCGGCTCCCGTGTCCGAATAGTTCCACTGAGCGGCTTCTATCTCTATGGTGAAGGTATAGGTGGGCTGGCTCGCTTCCTGCCTGATGTGCAGCGAGAAGCCGGCTGAGACGCTATCGCAGGGGTCGATTTGGGTACCGACAAGACCACCATCAGTCCAGAAGCCGTCGAAGTCCAGCGCCTCTCCGTAGTCGTGAACCAGGCGGGCATCGGTGACGTACACCGGGATGGTGCCGCCATTGTGTATCGCCAATTCGAAGAGGCACCGGTAGCTCGGGTAGGCATTGTTGACGGTTATCTCGACCGCATCGGCATCGCCGTCACCGTCGGCGTCGACCAGGCGGCATTCAGACCAGCCGACATCCTTGTCATAGCCCGGATCGATGGTCCCTGGGGGGTCGCTACAGGTACAATTGGTGAACTCAACGTCAACCTCTCCGGTGCTTGCCACCACAGACACTCCCAGCTCCTTCGACCAGTGGGCGTAACCCAGTGCAGCACCGATCAAAGCAAGAGCCAGGGTCACAGACAGAATCGGGACCTTGCCCATCACAACACGTCTTCCCCGAGACCTTTTGCCCGTTGTATTCGCCGGGTGGGCCAACACCTGTCAGACTCCGCTCGTCGCCGACTCGCACTGGCCCGGAAGGTCCGCTCAGAGGGCGAAGCCCGCCTGCGGCCTCCTTTGGGCGACCGAACCAGTCACCGGAAGGACTTCCTAGACAGGCGGTCCTTCCCCGCCTGAGGCTGTCCTTCTCCGGTACAGGACTATGCCCAGCCCGGTGGCAGGCAGTAGTACCGCAGCTACGATGCCGATGATCAGCCCCACGGGCATCCCGCCCGGCCCCACAACGTCGATGGTGACATCCACCCGCCCCTGGAGACTCACCGTCCCCCCTTCGCCGACGTCCGGCGGCACAGTCACTGCGTACAGGCTGCCGCCGGAAGTCCCAAGAGGAGCATCGGAGGGGATGTCAAATTTGACCCTAAAATAGGCCCACTCCTTTGCTGGCGCAACGGCGCTGTCTATCGGCGTGGCGGGATCATCCAGGCAGTAGAAGCTGACCCAGTCGGCGATGTCACCCGTGGCACTGAGCTCGACAACGCAATCGGCGTCGTCCGTGTACTTCAGGAAGATGGTGTGCTCGTGCTGCTCGCCCTTCAGAGCCTCGGTGATTTCGATCTTCGACGGTCCCATCCCCAGCCCTGCAGCGCCGGCACTGCCTGAAAGCAGAAGCGCAATCAGGATGGGTACCGTGCCAGCCAGAGTCAGTTTGATTAGCTTGGCCATTTTTTCCGACCCCTTTTCTACCAGGTTTGCACGGCGAACTGCCAGAAGCATGTCGCAGGCCGGCGTCCGCCGTGCGTTCGTCCATGAGTGGGCTCACGCGCACGGCTTCCTTTGGGAGACCGTGCGCGTGGTTACCGTTCTCAGGTAGCTCGACGGGCGACGCCAGTCAGACACCTACCCGGCAGTTTCGAATGGCGCCTCCATGCAGCCCACCGTCATGTTGCCGACCCTCTCGCCGACGGTGGACTTCTTCACGTGGATGGAGAAGTCGAGCTCGTCGGTGTTACAGAGCGGCAGCCTATTCGGAAGTTGCACCGTCTCATACGGCACATAGACCTTCTCGTACGCCGGATTGCTTCCCAGCCTGGCATCGTATTCCACGTTCCAGGCCTTGTTCTCCGGAGGCCCGGAGTAACTGAAGCCCATGTCGTCCTGGCAAAGCGTGATGTAGGCGTCGGTGTTGCCTATGTTACGCACGGTGGCCAGGGTCTCATCCGGTGCGATGCCTGGGGGATCGTCGAACACCGTGTCACCGGCAATCCACTTGTTGTAGCACACCGTGGTCGGTCCGTAGTTCACGGCTGTGAAATCGATCTCTATGCCGCAGATTGGCACATACCGGAAGAAGTTCTCCAGATCGGCCTCGCTCTCGCTTGCCCAGCCGCCACTGACGTCACACGCATCAGCGACCACCCTGTAGTCGCCGCCCGGCTGGTGATAGGAGAGATTCTCCTGCACCAGATACACCTCGGCGGTGCACTTCTCCAGCTCGGTCATGACCTCAGTATGGGTGTACCCGGAATTGTAGGTGACGAGCCCCGCGTCACGGGCCGCGATGTAGGCGGGAATGCCGTCCTCAAACTTCGGCACCCTGGTCAGGATAAGCTGGTACTTCTTCGAGCCGTTCTCGGGAGGTCCTGCCGGATGATACACATCGACAGTCACCTGGCTTACAGTCTCTACGCCCTCGGGGTCGGTTACCACCGCCCAGTACTGCACCGCCTTTGTTCCATCGTACTCCAGAGGTGGCAGGAACTGGGCTCCCGGTGTGCTGTGCGTCGGGTCGCCATCCTCAAGGTCAGGGGTAGTGTCCTGCTCCCACTTGCACTTGATGATTGGCGGCGTGGTCGTGCCGCCCTGCACATCGACCTGGGTGGTAACAGCCTGTCCGTCGGCAGCCATCACCGGCACCGCCACCAACAGCAGCGACAGCGTCACAGCCAGCGCCAAACCAATCGAAATGACCTTTCTCATTTTGGCCCTTGCTTTCTAGCCCTCGACTAATCGAGGGACTTTCCTCGCCGTGTCTCCCCGACCGACCGGACTAGCCTGAGCAGCCCCGGGGCATAGCGGCGTCTCCTCCTTTGAATAGAGCCCCATCCCGCTCTCTGCTGCAAAAGACCTGAACGGAGTGAGACACATCGGTCTCGGCCGGCGCGCTATGCCGGTCCAGCACGGACATAGTGTCGCGTGACGGACGTTGAGACGGGGTTAAAACGGTTACCCGGTTGGTGTCGAGGGGGTCACACCATCGCGAGGAAAGGGACACATTACTGTGAGCCAGGGCTGAGCAAGCCGGAGCCCGTCCACAGGCCGCAGCTTGCGGGGCTCCTGACCATTCTTGAAGGCAGGCATAGCAACGGCAGTCCATAAACCGACACGCACGGCACCTAGGGGGCCGTGCGCGTCTTCCATCAAGCCGTTGCCAAACCGAGTGAGCGTCTGCGCGGAAGAGCCGCGGGCTAGCCGTTGTCAAACGGAGCTTCCACACAACCCACTATCATCTCGCCAAAATGCTCGCCAAGGACTGACTTAATGATGTGGATGGAGAAGTCCAGCTCGTCAGTGTCGCACAGCAGCAACTTGTTTGGCAGTTGCACTTCCTGGAACGGCAGATACTGTACCTCATTCGCTGGATTGCTTCCCAGCCTGGCATCGTACTCTACGTTCCACACCGGCTCCTCGGGAGGTCCCGAGTAGCTGAAGCCCATGTCGTCCTGCTCCAACGTGATGAAGGCGTTGGTGTTTCCGATGTTGCGCACGGTGGCGAATTTGTCCACACCATTAGCCACCACAGGGGGATCGTCGAACACCGCGTCACCGGCGATCCACTTGTTGAAGCAGACGGCTGTCGTTCCGTAGTCGACGGCGGTGAAGTCGATTTCTATGCCGCACACCGCGACGTACGTGAAGAAGTTCTCCAGATCGGTCTCATTCTCGCTCGCCCAGCCGCCACTGTTGTCACAGGCATCGGCAACCACCCGGTAATCACCTGCTGGCTGATGATAGGAGAGGTCCTCCTGCACCATGTACACCTCGGCGGTGCACTTGTCCAGCTCTTCCCAGACGTCACTGTAGTCGTAGCCGACATTGTAGGTGACCAGTCCTGCAGTATCAGCAGCCTCAAATGCGGGAATACCTAGCTCAAACTTCGGCACCCTGGTCAGGATAAGCTGGTACTTCCTGGAGCCGTTTTCGGGAGGTCCCAGTGGATGATACACTTCCACAGCTACCTGGGTTACAGTCCCTACGCCCTCGGGGTCGGTTACCACCGCCCAGTACTGCACCGCCTTTGTTCCATCGTACTCCAGAGGTGGCAGGAACTGGGACCCGGGCGTCTCGTGCAGAGGATCGCCGTCCTCAAGCTCACCTGTGGCAGTGAAATTGCACTGCTCCCACTTGCACTTGATTATCGGCGGGGTGGTCGTGCCGCCCTGTACATTGACGCTGGTGTTGACCAACTGGGCCAGCGTTGGCGCCGACGCCAGCATCACTGCCAGAACCACAGCCAGCGCCAGGCCAATAAACATGCTCTTCTTCATGCCTGTCTACCCTTTCTAGCCCCTGACGGATCAGGGAGATTTTTCCTGGTTCATCGCCTCGACCGACCGGGTCGCTGCAGTTGACCCCGGGGCGTAACAGCCTTCAGCCTGTTTCATTTGCCGTCTTCAGGCTAGCACAGCCGTGGTTGAGGATTGGTTACGAAGGCTTTAGGCATGGTCTCAAGGCGGATACTTTCCCCATGGAAACGTTGACATTTCAGTTAGAGGGTGATGAAGCCCATCGTGGCCCAAAGGCAGGGCAAGCCACGACCACCTGCCTCCGAGGGAGCTTGCCGCCAACCGCGTACTTGCAGCCTTCCGGCGCCGATGGCACCGGTCTGCGCTCCTCCAGGCACTTGCTCCGCCAGGAGAAGGAGAGGATCTCATCGGCCCGGCTGAACCCGGTCTCTACGCCAGGGTCCCCCGACCGAGACGGGCACAGCCCAACTTGACGTTGAGGATTATGGCAGATATACTCTGAGCCACCATGGAGATCGCTGAACTGCTGGAGAAAGCAGGCGGTTATCTGCCCCGAGAAAGGCTTGGGCTGGTCGAGGAGGCCTACCAGTTTGCCCTTGAGGCACACAAAGGACAGACACGCAAGTCGGGGGAGCCATACCTGCAGCACCCGCTCGAGGCTGCCTCGATCCTGACCGACCTCAGACTGGACGCCAGTTCCCTGGCGGCAGCTTTGCTCCACGATGTCCCTGAGGACTGCTCCGTACCCCTGTCCCGGATTGAGGAAGTGTTCGGGCCCGAGATCAGCAGTCTGGTGGACGGGGTCACCAAGCTGAGCTATGTCTCCTGGCACGCCCTGGAAAGACCTGCCGGTGAGGACCTGCAGGCTGAAAGCTTGAGAAAGATGCTGGTAGCTATGGCAGAGGACCTGCGGGTGGTGTTCATCAAGCTGGCGGACCGACTGCACAACATGCGGACTCTGGATGCTCTGCCCCCTGCCAGACGCCGGCCCATTGCCAAAGAGACGCTGGAGGTCTACGCCCCGCTGGCCCACAGGCTGGGCATCGTGAAGCTGCGGACACAGCTAGAAGACCTGTCCTTCATGTACCTCGATGGCGCCAGGTACCGCCAGACAAGCGCACTGGTCGCCAGGCAGGAGACAGCCCACGAGAAGGTGATCAGCCGGGTCACGGAAGAGCTGGGCAGGGAACTGGAGAGAGCAGGGCTCAGAGCCAAGATCTCCGGAAGGTCGAAGAGCATCTTCAGCTTGCACCGGAAGATGCAGAGGTATGCCAGTCAAGGCAAGGACCTGAGCGACATCCATGATCTCCTGGCGGTCAGGGTAATCCTGGATGAGGTCGAGGACTGCTACCATGCCCTGGGCATCGTTCATAGCTCGTGGCGTCCCGTGACTGGCGAGTTCAACGACTATATCGCCACACCCAAGCGGAACGGCTACCGGTCACTTCACACTACCGTTATGTGCTATGGCACTCCCATCGAAATACAGATCCGCACCCACGAGATGCACGACTCGGCCGAATACGGCGTTGCGGCCCACTGGCGCTACAAGGAAGGTGCCAAGCAAGACCTGTTTGAGCAGCGGATATCCGGACTGCGGCAGCTCCTCGAGTGGCACAGGGAAATAAGCGGTACCCGGGAGTTCCTCGAGTCAGTGAAGACGGACATCCTGCAGGACCAGGTGTTCGTGTATACGCCGAAGGGTGAGATAAGAGACCTGCCTGCCGGCTCTACGGTGCTGGACTTTGCCTACAACATACACACGGATCTGGGACACCGCTGCATCGGAGCCAAGGTCAACGGCAAGCTGGTGCCGCTAGTGTACCGCCTGCGCAATGGCGACACGGTGGAGATTGTGGCTGCCAAAGGGGACAGAGGTCCCAGCCGCGACTGGCTCAATCCCAATCTGGGCTACGTCAAGACTTCCCGGGCGCAAGAACGGATTCGACAGTGGTTCAGAAAGCAGGCCAGGTCGGAGAACATCGAGAAGGGCAAAGAGATCTTTGACAAGGAGTTGCGGCGGCTGGGAATCAGCCTGGGCAGCCGCGAAGATATCGCCCAACTGTTCATGTACGATAGCACCGAGGACTTCTACGCCGCTATCGGCTGCGGAGAGATCAGCGCCAGCCAGATTGTCACCAGGATCGCAGTAAGAGAGGAGCAGCCAAAGGTAGTAGAGGAGGAACTCCCCGCACCCCCTTCCATCCCCGTGGGCATCAAAGTGCTCGGGACCGGTGACCTGCTGACCCAGATAGCGCGCTGCTGTAATCCCTTGCCTGGAGACGAGATCATCGGCTATATTACTCGTAGCAGGGGCGTAAGCGTCCACCGACAGGACTGTCCCAACATGGTCCGCCTGACGGAGAAGGAGAGGGTGGTCTCGGTCGAGTGGGGAAGGGTGGACCAGTTGTACCCGGTGATTGTGCGCGTTGACGCCTGGGACAGGCTGGGGCTGCTGCGGGACGTCACCACTGTGGTGGCCGAGGAGAGGGTAAACATAGACTCGATAAGGTCTACTCAGCACGAAAACAACTCGATCTCCATATTTCTCACTCTGGGCATAAGAAGCATCACCCAGCTATCCCGGCTGCTATCAAAGCTCGAGGGAGTCAGCGGAGCCATTAGCGTGACGCGGGGTGGAGAGACGGGTTCGTCACGGGTGGACGGAAACGGGAACTAGTCCGGAAGTCAGAACTGCGAGTCATCGAATCAGCAAGGAGGCGAATTGCCGAAGCCAGACAAGACAGATAGAAGGCGGTTGCGCAACAAGTCCGTACGGAAGTTCGTGAAGACGTCTTCAGCCAAAGCAGAGGGAGTGATCTCGTCGGGAGAGATTGATGCAGCCAGAGAGGCTGTGGTCGGGGCAGTGGTTGCCCTGGACAAGGCGGCCCAGAAGGGCGTTATTCACCCGAACAAGGCTGCCCGGCGAAAATCGCGCCTGGTGAGAAAGCTGAACCAAGCGGTGAAAAGCCAGGCCTGAAGGGCGGCGCCGTAGACCGCCGGTCGTCAGTTCGAATCTGACCGCTGGCTTTGCCTGGACGGCCCTCGTTTA